>NZ_DATCSD010000417.1:0-16107 GCF_036568665.1 Ohtaekwangia sp.
CATTACATCTGTTATCGTATTCCTGTTATTTCTGATCGCATGCAATGTCTGGATTGTGCAGAGCACGAAAGACAAAGTATATGAGGACATAAGCCTGTTGCCCGCCCACCGTGTAGCCCTGGTGTTGGGCACCAGTAATAAACTGGCAGGTGGTAAAGCCAATCCGTTCTTCGAAAAGCGAATGGAGACTGCAGCGAAATTATATAGCCTTGGCAAGATCGATCATTTTATATTGAGTGGTGATAACAGCTCGCGGTTTTATAACGAACCCATCGCGATGCGCAAGGCCTTGATGAAGTTGGGTGTGCCGGAATCGGCTATAACTTTGGACTATGCCGGGTTGCGTACGCTGGATTCGATCGTGCGTAGTCAGAAAATTTTCGGACAAAATAAAATCACCATCATTACACAGCCCTTTCATAGTTACCGTGCGTTGTTTATCAGTGAATATTACAACATGGATGCTGTAGCCATGGTTGCTGAAGAACCTGATTTTGAATATTCTGTAAAAGTAAGACTGCGCGAATATTTAGCGCGTACCAAAGCGGTGCTTGATCTGTACGTATTGAAAACAGTGCCACGCCACTTGGGGCAGAAGGAACAATTGAATAGCTGATACTGCCATTTTCCGGGTAAACAGGAATTGATTATTTTTGTTTATAAACCAGCATGTGTGCGTAGAGATAAGGCCAGGATATTTTCAGATTGCGTTGGTTTACTCCATTTTATTTTCTTCCTTTTTCTAAGCGGCTACAGTATTGCGCAAGAGACTACTGTAAAAGGAAAGATCACAGACGCCAACTCGGGCGATCCTATACCTTTTGTAAATATTATATACCAGGGAACAACCATTGGCACTACTACCGACTTCAATGGTAATTATACTATACATACATCCACACCGGGCGATACACTGGTAGCTTCTTATATAGGGTATAAACCGCGCAAGAAAGCGGTTGGTAAGGGTGGCACACAGATCGTGAACTTCCAGTTAGGAGAAGATGCCACGCAACTGCAGGAGATTGTGATCAATGCAGGAGAGAACCCTGCTTACGAAATTCTGCGCAAGGTAGTGAAGAATAAAAGCAGGAACGATAAACGAAAGCTTGCTGCCTATGAATACGACACCTATACCAAAGTAGAGATCGATGTCGATAACATTACCGATAAGTTTCGCGAGCGAAAGATCATCAAGAAGATTACGCAGGTGCTGGACAGTGTTGAGCGTATGGCAGGCGAAGATGGCAAGCCCATTCTTCCAATCTTTATTTCCGAGAGTATATCCAAATTCTATTATCGCGATAATCCACAATTGCGTTTTGAAAATATACTTCAATCCAAAGTCAATGGTATAGGCATTGAAGACGGAACACTGGTTACACAACTGGTAGGCTCTTCGTTTCAGGAGTATAATTTTTACCAGAACTGGGTGGAGCTCGTTACCAAGTATTTTGTTTCACCCATTGCCGATGGCTGGCGTATATACTATGATTATGATCTGACGGACAGTGTATATATAGGAGATGACTATTGCTATCGTCTTGATTTTACTCCCAAGAGTCCGCAAGACCTCGCTTTTACCGGAACGATCTGGATTACGAAAGAAGAATATGCACTTAAACAAATTGATGTAACAGTTAACAAACAGGCGAACCTCAACTTTGTAGAAAAGATCAAGATACAGCAGGAACTGGAAGAGACTGCCGAAGGAGCGTGGCTGCCGGTAAAGAACCGGGTGTTGATTGATGTGAGTGAGCTTACCAATACATCGGCCGGTATGCTTGCGAAGTTTTATACTTCCAACAAAAATATTGTGGTGAACAAAGTGCGCGATCAATCTTTTTACCATCACCCGATTGTAATGGAAGAAGACGCACGACTGAATGAGCGGGAAGAACATTGGGATACATTACGACACGAACCTCTTACGGAGACGGAGAAGAATGTATATAAAATGATCGACACACTGCAGACAATTCCTGTAGTGAAAACCTATATCGATATCATTAAAGTTTTTGTAAACGGTTATTACGATGCAGGTAAAATTTATGTTGGTCCCTATATAGGAGTAATGGCGGTGAACAACATCGAGGGCTTTCGTATTCAGGCCGGCTTTAAAACAAGTATAGATTTCAGTAACAAGTGGGTGTTTCGCGGACAACTCGGCTATGGATTTAAAGATGAAAAAATAAAGTATGCTACTTCGCTGCAGTATATATTTTCAAAAGAACGATGGACCACACTAAGTTTCCGAACGCGCAGCGATATAGGCAGGGTAGGTGTAGACGATGAACTGCTGGCTGATAACTATATATTTCTGGCTGCGCAGAAGTGGGGCATCTATAGGAGAGGATATTACTTTGATGAATCGCGTCTCAACTTTCAGCGGGAGTTTTTCAGGGGATTTACGCAGCGTATTGCCTTGCGACAAATGAGTGTGCGACCGCATTTTAACTTCGGCTGGTATCCGAACCCGGAAGATGAGGCAGCTCCTGTATTAACCGACTTCCGCACAACGGAGATCATTTTGGAATCCAGGTTTGCCCGCGATGAGCTTTTTCTGCAGGATGATAATGAGCGGATCAGTTTAGGCACAGTGCACTGGCCGGTAATTACATTTCGCTATACACATGGCGTAAAAGGAGTTTTCAACAGCGACTTCGACTATACCAAACTAAAGCTCTCGGTTTTCAAGCGGATAAAATTCGGTCCGCTGGGAGTAGGATATCTCAATACAACAGGAGAGTATACTTACGGATCAGCAGCCTATCCGTTGTTAAGCCCGCACCTGGGGAATCAAAGTCCGTTATATACCATTGTTACCTATAACCTGATGGATTATGGCGAGTTTGTGAGCGACCGGTATGTATCATTGCAGTACCAGCATCACTTTGAAGGTTTCCTCTTAAACCGGGTTCCGCTCATGCGCAAGTTGAAGTGGCGATTGGTGGGTTCAGCCAATATGATCTATGGATCGCTCAGCGCACAGAACAGAAAGTTGATACCGTTGGATAGTAATGACCCTCCTAAATATTTACAGGTTGGATCTTTTCAGAAGAACAAACCGTATGTAGAAGTGAGCTATGGTGTTGAGAATATCTTCCGCTTTATGCGTGTCGACTTTGTTCACCGTCTTACATACCTTGATAAAAATGTAAATCCGGATGTGCGTAAATTCGGTGTGCTGGTAAGTTTCTGGTTTACTTTGTAGAGAGCGTTATCCGTATCGATATACTTTTTCATCTTCTTATTGTAAACTTTACGCGTTGGAAGTATAGTCTTTCCAACATCTTTAACCATATTTGCAGCCTGAATTAATTTTGTATTTTAATTCGAAGTCATGAATGTAAAGATTTCTCTTCCAGATGGAAGTGTGCGGGAATACCCGCAAGGTGTTAAAGGTTCCGAGATTGCATCAAGCATCAGTGAAGGATTAGCACGCGTTGCCCTGGCAATTGAAGTAAATGGTGAAGTACGCGACCTGGCGCGGCCAATTGACCAGGATGCATCTGTAAAGATACTCACGTGGAATGATAAGGGAGGTAAATCTACTTTCTGGCATTCGTCTGCGCACTTACTGGCAGAAGCATTGGAGGCGCTTTATCCCGGAGTGAAGTTCGGTATAGGTCCGGCTATTGACAACGGATTCTACTATGATGTAGACCTCGGAGGCAGAGCCTTTGGCGAAGAAGATCTGGCCGCGATAGAAGCCAAGATGAAAGAGCTTGCCAAGAAGGACAGCGTATATACCCGTAGAGATGTAAGCAAAGCGGAAGCGCTTGACTTCTTCACCAAGAAAGGTGATGAGTATAAAACTGAACTGATCAGCGATCTGAAAGATGGTTCGATCACCTTCTATGAACAAGGTAATTTTACCGATCTCTGTAAAGGTCCGCATATACCCAACACCGGTTTTATCAAAGCCGTAAAACTTCTCAACGTTGCTGGTGCATACTGGCGCGGTAATGAGAAGAACAAAATGCTGACCCGCATCTATGGTATAACTTTCCCCAAGCAGAAGGAACTCGAAGAGTATCTTCATTTGCTGGAAGAGGCCAAGAAGCGTGATCACCGTAAGCTTGGTAAAGAGCTCGACCTGTTTGCCTTCTCCGAAAAGGTAGGCATGGGTTTGCCACTGTGGTTGCCGAAGGGAACTATACTGCGCGAACGTCTCGAGCAGTTTATGCGCAAGGCGCAGATCAAGGCAGGATACGATCCGGTAGTAACACCACACATTGGAAGTAAATCATTGTATGTTACTTCCGGTCACTATGAAAAGTATGGTAAAGATTCTTTCCAGCCCATCCACACACCGGATGAAGGCGAAGAGTTTTTGCTGAAGCCAATGAACTGTCCGCATCACTGCGAGATATATAAGACAAGACCTCGCTCGTATCGCGACCTTCCGATTCGTTTAGCGGAATTTGGAACAGTATATCGCTACGAGCAAAGCGGTGAGTTACATGGCTTGACTCGCGTGCGTGGTTTTACACAGGATGATGCACATATATTCTGTCGCCCCGATCAGGTGAAGGAAGAGTTTATCAAAGTGATCGACCTTGTACTGCATGTGTTCCGTTCGTTGGGCTTTGAGCACTATACTGCCCAGGTTTCGTTACGCGATCCGGAGAACAAGGCAAAATATATAGGGGAAGATCATTTGTGGGAGCGAGCAGAGCGCGAGATACAGGAAGCTGCGGATGAACGTGGCCTCAGCACTATAGCTGTGCAAGGTGAAGCAGCATTCTATGGGCCGAAGCTTGACTTCATGGTAAAAGATGCGTTAGGACGTAGCTGGCAGTTGGGTACTATCCAGGTAGACTATCAGTTGCCACAGCGTTTCGAATTGGAGTATGTAGGCTCCGATAACCAGAAACATCGCCCGGTAATGATTCACCGCGCACCGTTTGGTTCATTGGAGAGATTTGTAGCGGTATTGATCGAGCATTGTGCTGGTAATTTTCCGCTATGGCTGGCACCAGATCAGATAGCAGTATTACCGATCTCCGAGCGTTTCAACGATTATGCAAAGCTCGTTTATGAAAAACTGAAGGAGGAGGACATCCGAGGCATACTGGACGACCGCGATGAAAAAATTGGTCGTAAGATCCGCGATGCTGAAACTAAAAAGATCCCATATATGCTTATTGTAGGGGAAAAAGAGGTTTCTGAAGAAAAAGTAGCCGTGCGCAAACACGGACAAGGTGACCAGGGAAGCGTTTTACTCGATGAATTTGTAACAAAATTCAGAATAGATTGCGCTGCACCTCATTGATCCTTTGTCAGATACTTGTATTTTTAATGTAAATAGCGATATTTGCACCCTGTTTTTTGAACTTAAACATTTTAGAGTTATCAACAACAGTAACACCAACAGACCGAGTAGTTTTGGCGGCAGGCCTCCACGCAGAGGTCCGCAAAGACCTGAAGAACCGTATCGTATTAACGAAAGAATAACGGCACCACGGGTTCGGGTAGTAGGAGAGAACATTAAAGTAGATGTGTATCCTATTCAGCAGGCCATTCGTTTGGCTCAGGAACAAGGATTGGATCTGGTAGAAATATCACCGAATGCTGATCCTCCAGTTTGTAAAGTAGTTGACTATTCCAAGTTTAAGTACGAGCAGAAAAAGAAACAGAAGGAGATCAAGGCTAAGACGGTTAAAGTGGTCATCAAAGAGATTCGCTTTGGCCCGAACACCGATGATCACGATTTCAATTTCAAATTGAAACACGCTGTTACGTTTCTGCAGGAAGGCGCTAAAGTAAAGGCCACTGTATTCTTTGCCGGGCGCTCGATCGTATATAAGGAACGTGGAGAGATACTACTGCTGAAGTTTGCTCAATTACTGGAAGAACACGGTAAAGTAGAGCAGATGCCGAAGCTTGAAGGAAAAAGAATGAGCATCATGTTGATGCCCAAGCCTAAAAAGTAGACTGTAAGTTTAATTAATATACAATGCCTAAATTAAAAACAAAATCAGGGGCCAAGAAGCGCTTTAAAGTGACTGGCACTGGTAAGATTAAGCATAAGCGTGCTTACAAAAACCATATCCTGACGAAGAAGGAGACCAAGCAAAAACGTAGACTTGGTAGCAAATCCCTCGTTAAGAAGTCGGATCTGGATAACGTAAAAGCAATGCTTATCCTCTAGTCTCAGGTTCTAATGTTTAACCCGGATGCTGGCCTCAAGTTTCATGAAAAGATGAACGCCATCAGCCAAAAAATGTAAAGTAAAATGCCAAGATCAGTAAACAATGTAGCTTCAAGAGCCAGACGCAAACGCATCTTGAAGTTGGCCAAAGGTTTCTTCGGCCGTAAGAAAAATGTATGGACGGTAGCAAAGAATGCCGTTGAAAAAGGTTTAGGTTACGCTTACCGCGACAGAAAGCAGAAGAAAAGAGAGTTTCGTGCTGTATGGATTGCGCGTATCAACGCAGGTGCTCGCCTGCACGGCTTATCATACTCTGAGTTGATGGGCAAATTAAAGAAGTCAAACATCGATTTGAATCGTAAAGTACTGGCCGACTTAGCAATGAATCACCCTGCAGCATTCGAAGCTGTTGTGAAGAAGGTTAAGTAATTGTCAGTGAAACAAATATTTTAAAGGGGACCGCAAGTCCCCTTTTTTGTTTAAGTAAAATTACCCTATATTCGGGGAAGCTGATTTTTTGAACTTTAAGATGGGTATTTTTTAGACAAGTAACACGTGAGCCGGACATTCAGCACAATTTATCCTAACTTTCAGGTCATTGCGGGTTAAAAATTATGCGCAATCAACCCCAACATAGAGAACGACTTGAACAAGACTCATCTGTAGCTCCTCATGTTCAGATTGAGGCGGAAAATCCGTTTCCCGGATTAAGGCCATTCTCACTGGAAGATTGTCATTTGTTTTTTGGTCGCGAAGGTCAGATCGATGAGATTCTTGACAAGCTGGCCAAGAACAGATTCGTAACCGTGATGGGTTACTCCGGAAGTGGTAAATCTTCCCTGATGTCGTGCGGATTGGTACCCGTGCTATATGGTGGCTTTGTAACCGAGTCGGGCACAGATTGGAAGGCGATTACGGCAAGACCTGGTTCTTCACCGATCAATAGTTTGATCGAGGCTGTTATTGAATACTCGATCAAAACAAATCGTATCGATGTTGCAGATATAGCGATACATAAAGCGATCATCAGTTCTGTATTGCGTAGCGGTCCGGAAGGACTGATTGAATTAGCGAAGCATCTTCAAAAAGATTCCTCCGAAAATATATTCTTTCTCATCGACCAGTTCGAAGAGATATTCCGTTACCGCGATCATACTGACAGCGAAGCACAGAACGATGCACAGCTCTATGTAAATCTGTTCATGACGGCAGTGCAACAAACCGATGTACCGGTATACGTTGCCTTAACGATGCGATCCGATTTTATCGGAGAGTGCTCTATATTTCCGGGGCTTACCAGGCTGATCAACAGCAGTAATTACCTGGTTCCTCAAATGACGCGCGAGCAGAAGAAGATCGCTATTGAAGGACCTATTGCTGTTGCCGGAGGAAAAATATCACAGCGTCTTGTAAAGCGCTTGCTCAGCGACATGGGTATAGATCAGGATCAGCTTCCGATCTTGCAACATGCATTGATGCGTACCTGGGATTATTGGTTGCAGAATCATGAAAGTGGTGAGCCGGTAGATATACGACACTATACTGCTATCGGTAGAATTTCCGAAGCACTTTCTCAACATGCCAACGAAGCGTTCGATGAATTATCTACGCGAAACAAAATAATCGCAGAGGTACTTTTCAAAAGTATAACAGAGAAGAACCAGGAGAACAGAGGTATGCGCAGACCTTGTCAGTTAGCACTGATCGCGCAATTGGCAGAAGGCAGTGAAGAAGAAGTAGTCTACGTAGTAGAGCAATTCCGCAAGCCCGGCCGTTCGTTCCTCATGCCGGCAGCCAATATACCTTTGAACGGAGATTCCATTATAGAGCTTTCGCACGAGAGTCTTATTCGTATATGGAACCGCCTAGAAGCATGGGTAGAAGATGAGTTCGAATCAGCCACCATGTATAAACGTTTGTCTGATGCAGCAGCAATGTATCAGATCGGTAAAACAGGTTTGTGGAGAACTCCGGATCTGCAGCTTGCCTTGAACTGGCAAAAGAAGCAGAAGCCAACCCGCGAATGGGCACAACGATACGATGAAGCCTTCGAACGTGCTATAGTATTTCTCGATACAAGCCGCATCACCTACGAAGCAGAACTCAAGAACCAGGAGATGATGCAAAGACGCGTTCTTCGCAGAACGCGTGCTACGGCCATCATCCTGGGTATAGCTTTTTTGATCGCTATACTTTTCTTCGTGTATGCTTACCTGCAAAAATTACAGGCAGATGCGGATCGTGAGTATGCCGATATACAGAAGACCGAAGCACAAACACAACGGGAAGAAGCGCTGCGACAAAAGAAAGAAGCAGATAACCTGCGCGTTGTTGCCGAACGAACTGCGAACGAACTGGTAACGACCAACAGCGCGCTGGGCGATGCACTACAGGCTACACAACGTGAGCGCGATCGTGCTGAAAATGCATTGATGCAGGCCCAGGTATCGGAGAAGAAAGCGATGGCTGCAACAGAAGAAGCAAACCGAAGCCTCGACTTTGCCAACCTGAAGAAAGAAGAAGCTGATCTCAATTACGAATTTGCCAGAAACCAACTCATGTTGCGTGTAGCGCAGGTGTTGGCAACGAAATCTGTACAGGAAGATGATGATAAAGACCTGGCAGCACTCCAGGCACTGCAAGGACATATATTCCACCGCAGATATAGCGGTAAAACATACGACCCCTATATATACCGCGGATTATATAGCGCGCTTACCAAAATAATTGGTGCAAGTTATAACGCAATGAAAGTACAAGGACCACCACGCGTACACATGCGTTCGCTGGTAGTATCTGATAAGAGCAATAACTTTTTTGCATCCGGTGCTGACGGCAGAATATATAAGGGCGATTATGAAAAGCTTACGAACGCTGCTACCGGTTTTGCTACACCATATCCGAGCAAAGTGATAGCGCTGAGTAAAGACGAGAATTACATTGTAAACGGAAGCGACTCTTCGTTTGTACAGATATATAATGTGCAGGTACAAGGTAAGGCCGGGAAGCCGAAAGTTGTAAAAGGATTAGGCGGAGCTACCAACGATCTGGAGTTCTTGCCGGATAACTCAGGCTTTATTGTTGCCAGCAGTAACAAGACCTTATCATTGGTGAATCATCTGACAGGAGATGTGAAAGTACTCGTTACGTTCCCGTATGAAATAAAGTCTATCAGCATCAGCACCGATGGTAAATGGCTGGCAGGAGGTTCGTGGTCAGGTCAGGTTATCAAGATGAACCTGGAAGACTATAGTTATACCACCCTGGCGACAGAGAACGCGAGTCGTGTACTATCCGTGAAATTTAGTCCTGCCGGTAATTACCTGGCATATGGTGTAGATGTACTGTCCAATAAGCGTGGCGTTGTAAAGCTCTACGACTTCACTACTCAGGAAACGCGTCAGTTCTCAGGTCATCGTGCCGGGGTATATGATGTTGAATTTAGTCCGGATGAAAAGTTACTGGCCAGTGCCGGCCTTGATAAACGTCTTCAGCTATATGTATTGGATAACCCGGAAGATCTGCCGGTAGAGATGGAAAACAACAATGGTTTTGTGTGGGATATAGCTTTTGCAAAAGGCTCAAACCTGTTGATCGCTGCGTGTAGTGAATCTGAGATCCGGGTATGGCCAACCGATCCCGCTATTCTCGCGGTGCAGATATGTCCAAATATAGTGCGGAAGAGTATGACTCAGGATGAATGGACAAAATATGTGGGTAATGATATAGAATACGAAAATACATGCGCTGGTTTTTGATTAAATTGTACTGAATGGTAAAATCTCTATCCTGCTGCTTCCTTATTTTCTCTCTCACGTTGTTGGGATATATACCTGCTTCCGCTCAGGATGAGTGCGAGCTTACTTTGAGCCGTGCGGTAGAAGAATTTAATGCCGGGCATCATTATGGTATACCTTCCATGCTTGGTCCTTGCCTGGAGAAAAATCAGAATAAAGAATGGCGTCAGCGCGCATACCTGTTGCTGGCAGAAACATACCTGTTATTGGAAGATCCGTTCGGTGCAGAGAAGAGTTACCTCGAAGTATTACGGGCCAACCCGGAATTTCTTACCGATGAGAAACGCGATCCGATCGACCTCGTTTACCTGAGCTCAAAATTTACTTCTACATCTATATTTACTCTATCAGCGAGAGTTGGTCCGAATGTATCGTTTGTAAGAACACTCGTGGATCGCGGAACCTACTCTGATGATGTAAAGAAAAGTAATATACTCAAGCCCGGCTTTCAGGTAGGAGTTGGTGTTGACTGGAATTACGATGACCACCTCAGTGTTATGCTCGAGGGTAATTTTGTGTTCTCGGCATACAGGCAACGCGTTACCGGAATGTTTGGTCGCGATGAACTATCAGTGTTCGATCGCCAGACATGGGTACGATTGCCAATCGCTGTGAAATATAGCGCTTCCAAAGGTCAGTATCGTCCGTATGGATATATAGGTTTCTCCTGGGATCTGTTGTTGGGTGATCGTGCTACTATCCAGTATAAAGATCAGAACTATAATCCGGAGACGGAACGTGTAGAGAGTATCGACCGCGAAAGCCCGATACTGAAATTCAAATCAAAGCGAAACGCATTCAATCATTCTATATTTATTGGAGGAGGAGTAAAGTATAAAGTAAAGCTTGACTATATATTTGCTGATCTCCGCTATTCGTTTGGCATGACCAATCTGGTGAATGACAAGAATAGTATATATGACTATAAAAATCAGACTGATGGAACCTCAGAAGGTTTTCAGGATTCTGGTGATGGTGCTTTCCGTTGGGCGCATATCGATGATCTGTTTCGGATGGATAACCTGTTTATATCCGTAGGGTATATTCATCCGCTATATAAACCAAGAAAGTTGAAGAAGGCTCATTCACGATCTGTACTACGTTCCATCAAAAAGCAAGGAGATGAAATTAAAGTTGATTAGCATTTGTGCGTACCTGCTTGTCTTCTTTTCCTCCTGCGATACCAAGAAGGACTTTGAAGAAGAAACCAAGAAGTATTTCATCAAATACTATGGTGAAGATGGCGACCAGGAAGCTGTAGACATGGTAGTGAACGGAGATACTGTGATGATACTGGTTAACACGACTACTCCAGGAAATTCGCAGCGTATTCTTCTTATAAAGACTGATCTGGACGGAAATGTTTTAAGACAGAACAAGCTGGGTAATGGTAAGGATTCTCAAGGACGGGCTATTTCAGAAATCGCTCAGGATATAGAACCTACTGCCGATGGCAATTACCTGGTGCTATCGAATATGTATAGAGGTATAGATGCCGCTACCAATGAAGACCTCTACGATTTTAAAGTAATCAAGATAAATGCGAATGGTGATTCTATAGGCGGGATGGAGTTTGGTAACAATGATGGCAAGTGGACAACGCAGTATATACATTCGATCACGCCACTTTCCGATGGGGGATTTGTAGTTACCGGTAACTCCACAGATGAAACGATAGCGGTAGATCCGGGATTGCCGCCACCGGATCAGGAAGATATGTTTTCCATTGGTTTCAAGAATGATTTTAAAACAATCGCGTGGACTACATTGGAACTTGGTACTCCGATAGGAACTACGGGCGAGCACTTTGGATCGGGTATAAAAGTGTTTGAGGCAAGTAGTAATCGATACATTATATTTTCGTATTCAGACCGTCAATTACTGGGAGCAACTGATTTTGAATCCAATTTCGAAGTCATGACTTTTTCGGGTAATGGTATTCCGTTGGGATTTGCCGACAATTCGGGAAAGGAGACGAGTGATGAGATACTGGCATCTGTAGCGAAAGTGCCAAGTATTCTTGGTGGAGGATACTATGAGTTTGGAACATCTATACCTTTGAACGCTTCCAGCAATGTCGGCCAGTTATATTTCTGTAAACGATACGATGATCTTTCCAAAAAAAATGAAGGCACGGTAAGCAGCGTTTCAGGGCAATTCACGGCAGTAAGCGTTACGCCTTGTGTTGTCTCAGAAGGCTACCTGCTTATCGCTAACGAGAAGACGACAGCAGGTACAACTATACGCCTGATAAAAACAAACCTGGACAGTGAGGAAGTGTGGTCGGTAAATATGGGCTCGTTCGATAAAACCAGTAAAGGGGCTTGCGCTGTTGAGCTTCCCGATGGCCGCATTCTGGTATTGGGTACTATTGAGCTGGAAACACAAGATAAAGTAGGGTTGATGAAAGTTAATGCCCAGGGAGAATTTTTATAGAATCGAATATTTACAAGGTATAATATGGTCTGGTTACATTTTCGTCTTGGAATACATAAACAAGCCAACCGCCTACAAGCTATGCCTCTCTGGAAGACATTATGCTGTACCCTTTGTGCGCTATTCCTAACTGCTTTTCTTCCGTTGCAGCAGGCGTTTGGGCAATGCAGCTTTACCAATCTGAATGCCTCTTATTGTTTAGATGATCCTGCGTTTACACTTACAGGCGGAACCAATTATTATGGCCCAGGTATAAGTGGTACAACTTTTACACCGGCATCTTCCGGTGTTGGTATACACAAAGTATTTACAACAGACGGTACTACATCTTCCTATACGTTTACTACTGCCGGAACCTATAGTCCGGTAACCATGACCTCGCCTACGAATGTAACGGTTGCCAATGATAGCTATACGATTATACCTATAGGATTTACTTTCCAATTTTACGGAACAAATTTTACCAACGTCCGCGTATCAGACAATGGTTATGTCCGATTCTCCGGTACTACCATTACCTCGACAGCACAAACTATTCCGGATGCAACTACACCCAATAACCTGATTGCTGTTGCATGGGACGACCTGAATCCTTCTACCGGTACTATACGGTATAAACTGGTAGGATCAGCTCCTTTAAGAAGACTCGTTATTGAATATAACAATGTACAGTTTACCTCTGCGCCTGCAGAATATGTAACGGCACAGATACACCTGTATGAAACGCTGAACATTATTGAAATACACTCAGCACACATCGGTTCTGACGGCAGCGCGAAAACGATGGGTATTGAAAACGCAGCAGGATCAGCAGCTGTTGCTGCTACCGGTAGAAATAACCAGGTATACACAGCCAACAATGATTACGTAGCATTTGTACCATCCTGCACTGAAATGCGAAACGTAACAGTATATGCACTTCCTTCTGCAGCATTAACGGTTACACCGGCATCAACCACTATTTGTAGCGGATCAACAGCAGCCATCACAGTAGGTAGTTCAGTAGCCGGTATAAACTATCAGTTGAAGAACAGTTCTACCAATGCTATACTGAGTAGTTCCTATGCAGGCACGGGTGGAAACCTGGTGCTGACCAGTAACGCTATATCAGCGAATGTTACCGTTAAGGTAACAGCTACCAATGCTACAACAGGTTGTGATGTAGATCTTACCAACACAACGAATGTCAGTGTAAATGCATTGCCCGCGATTACTACACATCCTTCGTCTCAGACTTTATGCGAAGGATCGAATGCATCTTTTTCTGTTAGTGCTACCGGAGCAGGTATAACATATCAGTGGCAGGTCGATACCGGATCAGGATTTACCAATTTAGGAGGACAGGTAAGCAGTACGCTTTCTCTTGCAGCTGTTACTTCTGCCATGAACGGAAATCAATACCGGGTTGTCGTTAGCGGAACGTGTACCCCTTCCGTTACGTCCAACGCGGCAACACTAACGGTACAGGAATCTCCGGAAATAACCGGACAGCCTGGCAACAGTATCATCTGTCAGAATGCCAATACGAGTTTTACAGTCAACCCCGGAGTTACAACATCGCCTACGTATCAATGGCAGGTGAGTACCAACGGTGGGTCTACCTTCAGCAATGTTACCAACGGTGGTGTATATAGCGGAGCTACTGCTGCAACGCTTAACCTCACAAATGTACCGGTAACCTATAATGGCTATCTCTATAAAGTTACCGTAAGTGGTACATGTTCATCGCCTGTTACAAGCAGTGGTGCATTGCTTACGGTTAATAACAACACAACCATTGTTTCTTCACCGGTAAATACTACAGTTTGTGAATTGGCAACCGTGCAGTTTACAGTATCGGCTACCGGAAATGCATTGACGTATCAATGGCAGGAGAATGGTGTTAATATAACAGACGGAGGAATCTATAGCGGAGCCACTACGGCAACACTAACACTTAGCGGAGTGTCGGGTACATTGAGCGGTAAGAATTATAAAGCTGTCGTTAGTAGTTCCTGCGGAGGATCACAAACCAGCGGACAAGCTATTCTTACTGTAAGAGAACAGCCTGAGATTACGAGTCAGCCAGCTGGTACAACGATCTGCGAAGGAAGTAACACTTCATTTACAGTAAATGCCGGTGTTACGTATTTACCGGTATATGCCTGGGAGGTTAGTACCAATGGAGGTTCTTCGTATTCAACGATATCAAACGGAGGTATATATAGTGGAGCAACGACTGCTACACTGAGTCTGACCAATGTGCCTTTGGCTGATAATGGTTATTTATACCGTGCGGTAGTAAGCGGAGGATGTACACCTGCAGTTACCAGTAACGTAGCACTGCTCACCGTAAATCAGAAACCATCAATAACTACGAGCCCGACACCACAAACGGTATGTGCTGGTTCAAGTGCAACCTTTACTGTGGTGGCTGCCGGAACAAACCTGACCTACCAGTGGCGCAAGGGCGGAGTAAATATAGGAGGCGCAACCAGCAGCAGCTATACTATAGCGAGCACGGTTGCAGGTGATGCGGGAAGTTATGATGTAGTGGTGAGTGGAACATGTACACCTCCCATTACAAGTTCGGCCGCTACTTTAATAATCAATGCTCTACCAGCTATCACTGTTCAGCCAACGGCAAGTCAGGCTATATGCGAAGGGAGTTCAGCTTCCTTTAGTGTAACAGCAACTGGTACAGGTTTAACTTATCAGTGGAAGAAGAACGGAGTTGATATTGCAGGCGCAAATGCGAGCACCTATACTATAGCGACAACGGCAACAGCCGATGCAGGTACTTATACCGTTGTGGTGAGCGGAACCTGCTCTCCATCGGTAACGAGCACAGCCTCAGTCTTAACGATTCAGGAACAACCAGAAATCATCACTGGTCCGGTTAGTCAAACAGTGTGTGCTGGTCAAAGTGTAACGTTTAGTGTAAATGCCGGTGTAACAACGGGCGTATCGTATCAATGGCGTAAAGGCGGAGTAAATATAGGAGGCGCAACCAGCAGCAGCTATACTATAGCGAGCACGGTTGCCGGCGATGCGGGAAGTTATGATGTAGTAGTAAGCGGAACGTGTACGCCATCGGTTACCAGCACGGCAGCAACCTTAACGATCAATGATTTACCAGCGATTACGGCTCAGCCAACTGCTAGCCAAGCTATATGCGAAGGGAGTTCAGCTTCCTTTAGTGTAACAGCAACCGGTACAGGTTTAACTTATCAGTGGAAGAAGAACGGAGTTGATATTAGTGGTGCGAACGCAAGTACATATACTATAGCGACAACGGTAACAGCGGATGCGGGTACCTATACCGTTGTGGTGAGCGGAACCTGCTCTCCATCGGTAACGAGCACAGCCTCAGTCTTAACGATTCAGGAACAGCCGGAAATCATAACTGGGCCGGTTAGCCAAACAGTATGTGCCGGTCAAAGTGTAACGTTTAGTGTGAACGCTGGTGTAACAACAGGTGTATCGTATCAATGGCGCAAGGGCGGAGTAAATATAGTAGGGGCGACCAGCAGCAGCTATACTATAGCGAGCACGGTTGCAGGCGATGCGGGAAGTTATGATGTAATAGTGAGTGGAACTTGTACACCTCCGATAACAAGTGCAGCGGCTGCGCTGACCGTTAATCCCAATCCGGATGCTTATGCGCCTGATGCCTCTATCTGCAGCGGACAAATTACAAACATCACGATCACTAATCCGAATGCAGTTTCAGGAACAACT
>NZ_DATCSD010000418.1:0-20028 GCF_036568665.1 Ohtaekwangia sp.
TAACATGGATACAATTAAGCTTTCTTACAAATTTGATGACACTTATGGAAAAAGCTTTGTCTTTATTTATAGGCAAAATACTTGGTATTTAGAAAATGTAGAATATTTTCTTGGCGAGTTGCCAATGTATTGGTGGAAGGAAGATGATTTTTTCTATCCATTAAATGATAAGTTAAAAGTTATCGAATCGCGTAAGCCACTAAAGCGTGTAAGTATTTCTGAGTTCGATTTAAAAGAGGCGTTTAAATATCGTGAAGACGAGCGAAGTCATCTAGCTGAATGGCACGTTGATCCTTTAGATAAGAGCAAATGGAAGTCTATTGATGATGCTATTTTTCAATCTTGCCAAGGAATGGATTTACCCGAAGATTGGGTTTATTAATAAACGAACAGATACATAGTTGAGGCGCATATTAATCATGAAGTTCGAAAAGTTACTAAGTGCATTTATGTTGCCAATTCAAGCGTGCTGTAGTCAAGCGGATAAGAATGAAATCCAATGCGATAGAAGGACGATTCATGAATCGTTGAATCAGAAACTTCCAAAGGGAATCTGTATCCCAGCGAATGGCTTTTATCCGCAACCTTCCTTACTTTTTTATTTTGACCGCCATGCTATCGTTGTGTTTTGTGAGTTTATTCTTAAACCTGATTGGATCCATTAAAGAAAATATACTATTGTCGTTCATCTGTTATTTTTTTATCCCCATGCTGGTTACATTCAATTGGTTAAAAGAGTTTCGTGAAAACTGGCCGCAACATCAGGAGGATTTCAAAATGTATCTGATCATCAGTATCTGTTATTTACTGATTCAAGGGTACTATTTCTCGAGGTTCAGAAAGGCCATAGCTGAATTGATCTAAAAGCACAGACAATAGTCAGTCTTCTATCCTTGTTAGAACAAGCTTACCGGTATATACTTCATCTTTTATACTCATCCTATATTTCATTCGTCTGGCACAGCAACGTGTATGGTAGCAACACCTCTGCGTTAGTCTAAAAACCAGGTATGCTATTATTTTTCTTGGCTTATTCGGTAACAACAATCAAAATATACTCCGATGGCCAAAATACAATTGCTGATAAATGAAAAGCGCTACACTCCTGAAGTAGACCCGGATATGCCGCTGCTATGGGTGCTGCGCGATATCGTTGGTCTTACAGGCACCAAGTATGGATGCGGTATAGCACAATGTGGAGCATGCACCGTGCACCTCGATGGTAAAGCTGTTCGCTCTTGTTCTATACCTGTATCAACTATAGGAGAGCGTAAAATCACCACCATTGAAGGTCTGTCGCGCAAGGGCGATCATCCTTTGCAACTCGCATGGGTCGAAGAAGATGTGCCACAGTGCGGCTATTGTCAGGCAGGGCAGATCATGCAGGCAGCTGCTTTTCTGAAACAGAATGCTCATCCATCGGATGAAGAAATTACAAAGGCTATGACAGGCAACCTTTGTCGCTGCGGCACTTATCAGCGAATTCACCAGGCAATCAAACGTGCAGCTACTACTACCACTACGCAACCTCCACGCTAATGAACAGACGAGATTTTATACGAGCATCGGCACTCGCGGGCGGTGGTCTTATGCTCGCCTTTCAGGCAACAGCACAGTTGGATAATACAGCAGCATCTGAAGAAATGCTCGGAGACTTTATCCGTATTACTCCCAACGGAGATATACTCTTCCAGTTTGTAAAACATGAAATGGGACAAGGTGTATCTACTGCCATGGCACAAATTATAGCCGAAGAACTAGGTGCTGACTGGCAACGGGTAAAGATTGATTTTCCGTTAGCGAATATGGCGCGCTATCAGAACGATCGCAATGGCGGCCACGATACTGGCGGAAGCTGCACCATTATTTACCAATGGGATCTGCTGCGTAAAGCCGGAGCTACTGCCAGGCAAATGTTAGTAACAGCAGCTGCGCGCCAATGGAAAACAACCGAAGCGAATTGTATTGCTGAAAATAATTTCGTTACATGGAAAGGTACTTCGCGTAAGCTCTCGTATGGAGAACTAGCTACTGCTGCCGCCAATATACCTGTGCCCATAGACATACCGTTGAAAGAGAGCTGCAGCTACCAGATTATTGGCAAGCCTAAAAATGCCAAGCTCGTTCCGGATATAGTTACCGGTACTATACAGTATGGTCTTGATGTACAGTTACCCGGTATGTTGATCGCATTGATTGCGCGATGCCCTGTATTTAAAGGTAAATTAAAAAGCTATGATGCGACCCAAGCATTGAAGGTGCCTGGTGTAAAAAAAGTTTTTACTACACAACCTATAGCAGGGCTGCAGACTGACGCTCCCTATATGCCGCACGATATACGCGAAGGTGTGGTCGTAGTAGCCGATACCTTTTGGGCTGCACGCAAAGGAAAAGAAGCATTGGAAATAGAATGGGACGAAGGCCCCAACGCAAAGTATAGCACCGAAGACTTTGAACATCTGGCAGAGAGACGTGCCATGCATCGCACCGATCCCACCGGATATATAGGGGATGAAAACGCAGTATCCAATCTCACTCATGTGCGCAAAACGTTGCGTGCCTCCTATATATACCCGCACCAGTTACATGCGTGTATGGAACCACTCAACTGCACCGTGCATATGCAGCCCGATGGTTGTGAAGTATGGATGGGCTCGCAGGCACCCAACCTGATTGTGAGTGAACTGAAACGCATCTATCATTTTCCCGAAGAGAAAATCAAAGTACACCTGTTTCCTTCAGGCGGTGGCTTTGGCAGAAGATACTATCCGGATATGGCGGTGGAAGCAGCGTTCATTTCGAAAGAAGCCGGTAACGTTCCGGTAAAAATGATCTGGACACGCGAAGATGATCACCAGGCAAATCTGGCTCACCTGTTTCAGTATATGGAATACCAGGTGGCGTTGGATAAAGACAGCAACCTGTACGCCTGGTATGAAAAAGAAATTCGCACCTATACCTGGGCTGCTAAATATGCAGACCCGCAGCTTCCTTCCATGGCATACGATATACCGAATATACGTTTTGATTTTGAAGACATGATCGCAGACGAGTTGGTGCATTCTTCCGCATGGCGCGGTGTAGTATCGCACGGACGCTGCTATAGCGAATGCTTCCTCGATGAGATTGCTGCTGAGTTGAAAAAAGATCCGTACGAGTTCAGAGTATCTTTACTCAGGCATGGTCGCGATATATATACCGGAGATCAATACCCTGTATCGGCAAAACGGTTGCTGGGTGTACTTACACTTGCTGCTGAAAAAGCCGGCTGGGGTAAACCATTGGAAGCAGGGCGCGGCAGAGGTATAGCAATATGTCCGTACGGTAATAGTTATTGTGCAGCGATCGCTGAGGTTACTGTGCGCGATCAGAAACTTACCATCGATCGTATAACGCTTGCTGCCGACTGTGGTAACGTAATAAACCCTTCGGGTGCTGCCAATCAACTGGCCGGTGGTGTTGTGTGGAGCCTCACGGCATTGCTCTATGGTGGATTGCCGATACGCAACGGCCGGGCTATCTATACCAACTTCCACCAGAATAAATTATTACGTATGAATGAATGTCCGAAGATAGATGTACACTTTGTAGATAGCGATGATGAAAAGCCGTGGGGCGTTGGTGAAATATCCACTCCCCTGGGAGTACCATCCGTATTGAATGCTATTTATGCGGCTACCCGCAAACGTATTCGTAAAATTCCGCTGGCCGCAAATGCATTTCAGGTATAGCAGAGAAATATAGTATAGATCAGAATCTGCTCAGCGTTTCGCGCGAAACACCCAGGTAAGAAGCGATCAACGCCTTGGGTACACGCTGAAACAGGGCGGGATACTGCCTGAGAAGCTGGGTATACCGCGACTGTGCATCATTATTGAGGAACGACAGGATGCGTTGCTGTAATGCTATATAACCATACGCAGATTTTATCCGGAAGAAATGTTCCATCTTATGAAACGCCTGACACAGTTCATTCTTCCGCTCAAATGTTATACACAGTAGTTCTGTATCTTCAATGCAATCTATATTTAGTGTTGCCGGGTTTCGGTTAATCTGTGCCTGGTAATCGGTAATCCACCAATCTTCCATCGCAAACTGTATAATATGATCTTTGCCTTCGGCATTTATATAAAACGCTTTCAGTAATCCTTTTAGTACAAAGTACTCCTGCTCAACAGCATTTCCCTCTTGAACAACAAACTGGTGCTTCCGGAATTTTTTGAAAGTAAAATAGGTCTGTATCTGCTCATATTCTTCATTCGTAAGCGGAACGATCTTCTCAATGTGCTGCCGTAAAATTGTATACATGCCGGTAATGTGATCTATATCACACAAAAATAGTGATCCACATCCTTATTCGCAGAACCACCCGATCGCCAATTTTACAGAAAAATCTATATGAAGATCAGTCGATACATTGTGCTCGCATTATTAACTCTGTTGGCTATACAGGGAACAGCGCAAACCAAAACACATTCAACCAAACATGCCATGAAAACCAAAAAAGTTCTTTTTGTTGTTACGTCCACCGCTGCTATACCGGCATCCGGAACGAAAACCGGTTTATGGATCGAAGAATTTACTTCACCTTATTATTTCCTTTCCGATAAAGGAGTAGAAATAACCATCGCCTCTCCAGCCGGGGGAAAAACTCCGATTGATCCTAAAAGTACACAACCGGAATATAGTACGCCTTCTGTAAAGCGATTTTTCACGGATGCAGCGGCACAACAAAAATTAGATCATGCACTTACCTTAGACGCTGTCAATGCTACTGACTATGATGCTATATTTTATCCCGGGGGCCATGGACCGATGTGGGATCTGCCGGATAACAAATTATCCATTCAGCTTATTCAAACATTCTATGCACAAGGTAAACCTGTAGCATTAGTATGTCATGCACCCGCAGCGTTAAAAAATGTTGTTGATAAAAATGGCGAACCTCTCGTTAAAGGAAAAAAAGTAACAGGCTACTCTAACAGCGAAGAGGTAGCCGGACAAAGTACCGATGCCGTACCCTTTATGTTGGAGGATATGCTGAAAGAAAAAGGCGGCCTGTATAGTAAAGCAAATGACTGGCAACCACTGGCAATAACGGATGGTCTGTTGATCACCGGACAAAACCCCGCCTCTGCAGAACCTGTTGCCCAGGAAATTTTGAAACAACTTTCTCATGAAAGAAAAAAATAACGCAATCTATATAACTATATATCTCAAAGCCGGGCCACAACCTGGTTTTGTTTTTTATAGCAGTGTTATATTATAGTCTATTTTCCTTTGATCATCTTCTTGTGTTCTTTCCCCCAGCGAATCATTTCGAGAATAATAGCCCCAAAGGAACGACAGTACTCGGTAGATTCGTACTCTACCAGCACCGGAGATGTATCGTATACCGTACGTTTGATCAGCTTGTTCATCTCCATCTCTTTTAACTCCCGCGACAGCATGCGCGTTGTTATTCCCGGAATGCTGCGTTCGATTTCGCGGAAGCGTTTGTTACCATTGCAGATCGCGTTAATAATGGGAAGTTTCCACTTGCCTCCAATTACATAGATCGTATCCTGCAAGGCCCGAACTTCTTCTGACTGATTTCGCGGGTTAGAAAGTATATTCCGAATTTCCTTTGTACTGGTGTGCTTCATACGGCAAATGTCAATTGGTTACAAAATTATACCAGCATACACAGACGGCAATCCTTTTCCAGGAAATATTTCTTCAAAGACAACGTACTAGACAGATGTACATTTTTCTATACAGTAGATTCCACTTTTTGGAATTAATTCTACGTGAACATTCGATTCTGTCGGAAAAACGCATATCGTTCAAAGAGCATGGAATTTGCAGAGCCACCTACGCTTATGAAAATAGATCTCGACACAATAGCCAGCCATATCCGGGAACACGCCCGCGAACGGGAGTTACTGGCGGGGATGATACAAAATCTGGTTCGCGAAGAAAGTATATTTATATTTCCGGTCGGAAGAAAATCTCATCAGTTGTACTTTGATAAACTCAAGCCATTTCAATATTTGCAGCGCATACGGTTATTATACAACAACACCAGTAACTGATCTTTCTCACCCCATCGCATTGTATTTTCGCCATTACGAACAATGCAGTAAATTTAGCGGTGATGAATAACCCGAATTATTATAGAGAACGAATTACACTATTGCTGGTATTGATCTCTCATTTCTGCAATGCCCAGTCAGACGATTATCTCCAAAAAAGTAATGAAGCATTAGCCAACGGAAGATATACTGAAGCCATTGGCTACCTCGATAAATTACTGGAATCAAATGCTGATAATGAGCAGGCTTTGCTGTTACGCAGCCAGGCTAATTATGCATTAAAGAAATACGATCTGGTAATACAGGATTGCGAGAAGATTCTTCAGATTAATAACACCATTATAACCGATGATGACTTTACGGCTATCTGGAACCTGGGCGTAACCTATAACAGTATGCGGCAATTTGAAAAGGCACGCTCCTATTTTGACAAAGCCTTAAAGATGCAGCCCGAAAATATACGGCTATACGATAATATAGGCTATAGCTACGTGGAAGAGAAGAATTATACCATGGCATTGAAGCAATTTCAGAAAATGGTAAGCCTCAACAGTCGTTCTGACAAAGGCTTTTACGAAATAGGAAAAGTATATTACCTGAAGAAGGAATATAAAAAAGCGATCGAAGCCTTTAATAAAGCAATCGAACTGAATCCCTCTTATGGCATTGCTTACCAGAACCGCGGCTCTGCCAAACTGGAACTGAAAGACATGGAAGGCTGCTGCCGCGATTGGAAAAAAAGTGAGGCATTGGGTATCACGCAAATAAAACCCTATATCGCCAAGTATTGTAAATGATCTATACTAACACTTGCGTATAGTTTCATCGGAAAGATTCCAATGCCTGCTATATATACTTTAAATCTTTAATCTCTGCCGAGGCATTCCACGGGGTTTACGCGCGCGGCTCGCAGTACCTGTGCAGCTACAGTAAGCCAGGCTATGCATAGCGCCAAAAACGCAGCAACCATAAAGAACCACCATTGCAAACTGATTCGATACGCAAAATTGTGTAGCCACTGCGTTGTAAGATAGTAACTCAGAGGGCACGCAATCACAATCGCGACAACAACCATTTTTGTATAGTCGCTGGAAAGCATCGTTACTATACCAAACTGATTTGCGCCCAGTATTTTTCGTATACCGATTTCTTTTAGTCTGCGCTCGGCTGTAAAGGAAGCAAGTCCGAACAAACCGAGGCACGAGATAAATATAGCCATGCCAGCAAAAGCCACCGATAATGCCGATACTTTTTGTTCGGCTGCATAGAGTGATGCGTAATCATCATCAACGAACTGATAGTCGAACGGAACACCAGGGCTATGCGCATGAAAAAGTTTTTCGAGCCGTGCAATTGTTTCACTTTGCGATTTACCATCTACCCGCGCCATGATGCGATAGCCTCGCGGCTCAAGCTGCATCAGGCAGGGACCGAGTTGCTGATATAGCGATTCAAAATGGAAATCTTTTACTACACCTATAATCTCCCGTTCCTTCCCCCATAAACGAATTACTTTGCCTACAGGATCTTTAAGTCCCATACGCTTTATAGCCGTCTCGTTGAAAATGATTCTTGATTTATCATTCGCAAAATCACGCGAGAAGTTTCTTCCGGCTGCCAGCTTTATACCCATGGTCTCTATAAAATCATAGCCAACCTCCAGGTTGCTGAAGGATACATGGTCGTCTTCATCGCCATCTTTCCAGTCAACACCGCCCAAGCCGCCATGATCGCCTGTGAGATTGTGATAGTAATTGGAAGCACTCAGTATACCGGGTGTATTTTTTACTTCATTCAAAAATGACTCAGCCTGTTTTTGAAAGGTACCGCCTTCTTCAAAAAAAATTTTATCGTTATCGTCTGCTTTTATATCGAGCTCAAAGTGTAACAGGTGATCGCGCTCATAGCCAAGATTCTTCGACTGAACATACTGTATTTGTTTATATACCACCAGCACGGATACGATCAGCACCATAGAGGTCATGAATTGAAATACAACAAGTCCTTTGCGCACAAACAGGTCTGACAATGATGTTTTCAATTTCCCTTTCAGCACTTCCACCGGTTTTACTGCCGACAGATATAGTGCAGGATAACTACCGGCCAGTATAGTAGTAAACAGCACTATACCGCTCAGTGCCAATATACGTTCATAGGTAAAGGTGAGTGCAAGATGTTTACCGGTAACATCATTAAAGAATGGCAGGCAGAGCAACACCAGTAAAAGTGCAACCATCATACTGGCCAATGTTACCAGAAATGATTCTTCAAAGTATTGCAGCATGAGCAATGATCGCGTAGCTCCGCTTGTTTTCTTGACACCAATCTCTTTGAATCTCCTGGAAGCACGTGCTGTAGAGAGATTCATAAAATTGACACAGGCTATAATGAGAATAAAAATAGCAATGGTACCAAACATCTTTACATACTCTATACGTCCACCCACCGGGGCGCCATTCTCATACCGACCGTAGAGATAACGATCGGAAAAGCGTTGCAGAAATAATGTATTGCGCGAGGTCTTGTATTTAGATTTTATAAAGTCCCGGATCTTCTCATTTACTTTCATTACATCAGCTCCCTCGCGCAGCAATACATAAGTACACGGATCGCTGCTGCCCCACTCGCGCAGCCAGGGTTTGCCATCTAAAAATATCTCGTAGTTCAACAGTATATCAAATTGATCAGTGGCATTTACCGGTACATCCTGAAATATACCTGCAATCTGAAAATTACCCTGCGTTCCCTCCTGCTTCCACGAAATAATTTTACCCATAGCATCTTGTGTACTCTTAAACATTTTTACGGCAAGTTTCTCCGATATAGCGATAGCGTTTTTGTCGCGCAACGATGTATTCTTATCGCCATGAATAAAGTTACCGCTAAAGATGTTGAAGTAATCTTTACTGATAAACTGCCCTTTTGCTTTCAGGTATGTTTCGTTATAGGATATGAGTCCGTCATTCACATACCAGGAAGCCGGAACAACAGAAGTTGCGCGTTCTACTTCAGGGATCTCGGCAGCCAGCGCATCCGCTAATATACCGGCTGTGCCTGCACCGGTATGTATACCATTGTCTTCATGGTAATTTTGCATAACCTGGTATAGCCTGCTGTCTTTTTCATTATAGGTATTTACCTGCAGCTCGTCTGATACCCACAGGTATATAAGCATGGTGCAGGCGAGCCCTGCGGAAAGCCCTGCAAGGTTTATAAAGAATGAACTCTTATAGCGGAGAAAATTCCGGTACGTGATGAGTAAATTATGGATGAGCATGGTAAAAGAATATTTAGGGTATAGCGCGAACGATCGTATAAACTCCGGCCGGAAATGCTTCAGCACACCCCAGATGAATTTTCGTTTCGCTTTATGCTGTGATACTTTATAGTGTTTCTCATATATCTCTGTCAGATCACCTTCGATCTCTTCGAGATAATCTTCGCGGCAAAACCATCGCAGAAATTGCAGCGCACGTTTCGGTGGTGCTTCCGGCCTCATCAGGTAAAAGAGATTTTAGGTATTTGTTTATAGATAGAGATGCGCAAAGAGTATTGCTGATCGAGTACACGTTTACCCAATGCGGTGATCACATAAAATTTTTTTCTTCGCCCACCGCGATCTTCTGTTATACCCCCGAATCGCGACTTGACAAATCCTTTATCTTCCATTCGCTTCAGGGCTACATGCACCGCGCTAATGTTTAGTTTCTTCTCAAGTTTCTCTTCGAGATTTTCCAGAATGGCTACACCGTAAGCTTCGTCATGAAGTGCTGCTACCATGAGCAACACCAGTTCTTCGAACTCGCCAAGTGAATGATCTTTCATACGTCTATTTACTTAACAAAAGTAAAAATAATAATTATTTTCACATTTGCTAAGTAAATAGACATTTTTTTAAACCCTGCAGTACAAGCCCTGACAGATGGTATGGATTGGCAAAAAGAAGTATATATAGAAAACTCCAATTATGGTTGTCTAAAATAAATGCTGCTACCCGCGAGCAGCAGCATCTGTTTTTTCATTGAAATATAGTATACATTGGTGCGTCCGGTAATCCGGATCACTCCTATATTTACTTCGCGGCTTTGCTGCGCCACTCGGCAATGGCGTCTTGCATATCTTTTTTAAATATTGGATTCTGCCAATAGTATTGAATCATTTTATAGGCAATCTGTCGTGATGTTTCATTATCACTTGGAAAATGTATACCCATTATTTCACGCGACCGCCTGATCTCTTCGGCAAGTGCTATAAATTCCTTTTGTTTCTCGGGCACAACTTCGCTCCAGGTAAATGCCTGAAGGAAAGCCCAAAGTGTATGCCCACTGGCAAACGATGGAGAATTGATGCGAGTCAATGGCATCAACCGGGACTCCAAATGATATGGACGTGGCCTCAGCAATCTATACTTGATGGTAAACTCCATGATGCGCATATCCTGCATAATACCTTGCAACAACCTGGAAAGTTTTGGAAAGTTACCAGCCTGAATATTCTCTCCCATCAATTCTCTTCCTTCAAAAAACAGATCTTTCAAATTCTGTTCATAAGAAGGATGCGATGGAATCATGTTTACAGAAGGCCAATAACCTATATTACCTAAATATTCAACGCGCCTGATCTGCTCAGGAGTTCTTTTCTGTTGCAACTCCAGAAGATAATCCAGTTCTTTTCTAACCTGGTCAGAACTGTTTGCCGGAAACTTTACACTCTCACTCAATATTCTCACCTGCTCTTCTGACAGATAGTGTGGTTTAACCAGCAGATATACTATAGAGTTACCATATTCTGCCGGAGGATATTGTATGGTGTCCATCCAGGCACGTTGCACATCAGGTACTGCGCCCGTGGATTGTAAAAGCCGGTAATGATCACTTACCGGAGCTAAAGTAAATTTTGGCTGTGCATAGATAAGACTGGCGTCTGCCAGAAATACGAATAAAATGATATAGGTAATTTTCATGCATATAAATTTTCCTGTAGACGCATTTACCATAGAATAGACGCGACTAAAATCCTGCGGGTATAGTGCGTCTTTTCTTCGTATCGCCCGTCTTTAGCGCGAACAATGTTCAATGAATCAATTTTTCATCTTAAACATTATTACTATGGAAGACATGATCATATCCATCGATGGTGGTGGATGCTGCGGCTCAGGATGCTGCTAAACAAAAAGAGGCTACTTTGTAAGTAGCCTCTTCTTTTCTATAAAGTTTGGTCAGTAAATATACTATATATCCCCTGAACCAATTAACAGCAATGTGGCTCGCGATTCGTGCAAACAATTACATTTCCGTAAGCATCGGTTTTTATGATCAGGGCCTCGTTCAGTTTTTGCTTAAGTACTTGTCTTGCACGCTGAACGCGCGATTTCACACCGGAATACGAGATGCCCAGGCGCGCGGCCATTTCCACCTGCGAAAGATTTTCGAGCTCTGCCATTTGAAGTGCTTCCCTATATTTTGGAGGGAGCGTTGACAGTAATTTTTTCAAGGCGTTCTCTACACATTCGTTAAAGTTGGCAACGTCATCACTCCAGTTCAGATCAGACGTGTTAATAACTTTTGATTGTTTTCTGAAATGATCAACAATCGTATTGCGGGTGATCTGGTATATCCAGCCGGTTATTTTTTTACTCTCCTGCAACTGACCGATCTTGTTCTGCACTTTGATAAAAACATCGTGAACAATGTCTTCAGTCAGTGCTTTATCTTTTACGCGTTTATAAACGAATCCTTTCAAGTCGTTCTCGAAAAAGCGCCACGTTGTTGTTGATAATGCTTCCATACGTTTTTCAGTATACTTTTACGTAAGCTATGACGTACGGTGACTAAAAAAGACGCAGATTTTTTGATCATTATTCTTCCCTGCCTTATTCTTTACAAACTCAAGACATTCTATTTATCCACAGAAGTTATTGCAGGTTCAGAAGAATGCGTTCGTTCTCCGCAACAAGAACCGGTTTCCTGTTTTTCCACAACTCCTGAAAATATGAAGTAAAAAATTGTTGCTGCTTTAGAAAAAACAGATTTAAAGTCCACCACTCCTTATCGGCGTATATATGCTCAGTAAATGTTTCCAGCTCGCGTCTCAGCATGCTTATCCTGGCAAAGTAGTCGGCTTCAAACAAAAGATAATAATCCGCATCATGCAGTATATTTTCGATCTTACCTGCCGGAAGAGAGTCTATTTTCGTTGTGTTTATACAGGCTGCCACCTTTTGAATTTTTTCGGGCGGGCAATCCAATGATCTCAGAAATGCGGATGCTATCCGTATACTTTCATCCTCATGATTTTCGTGGGTAACAATATAGCCGGTGTCGTGAAACCAGGCGGCCATAACGGCTATCTCTGTTTCATCAGAAGTAAGCTGCTCATGTTCGCAGAGGTGTTTTACATTTCGTACTACTTCTTCTGTGTGAGATATAGTATGATAATAGAAATGTTTACTGAGTCGCTTTCCCAACAACTGGAGCACGTAATCCTCAACATTTTCCAACACAGACTGACTCATGGTTAGGTTAAAGCAACTTATTAATTCTGTATACTTTCTGAAGAAATGAACGATCTGAAAAGCAATATCCCAGAATAAATATATACCGCGAATCAGGTTATCAAAAGTAACAGGGTATATATACTCATTCTATATCTGTTGGGACCGACAGCTGTTGAGACGAATAGAGCGCTTATACAGTTTCTGGCAACGTTGGATCGACAAAAGTGAAAACATCGTTTAAACTTGGTTTCAATCGATTGAATAATCACCAACCACCCCCTATGAAGTATCAAATCGCCCCCTCTTGCACGGCTATGGGAGGCCTATTTTGCTGCATCATAAACTAAAACCAGAACGTATGAGAAAACCAAAATTACTTGTTGTAGCACTCCTGCTATTCACTTTGCCAAATGCCTGTGTAAATGAAGAAAGCATGGCTCCGGAAAAAAGTACCGCGACTATTTCTACCACCGATCAAAGTAATGCGAAGGTGGGAGCTGCCGGAATTTCAGGTATAAATTGGGCCGATGGCCGCGATAACTTTGTAGATGGCTGGGTTATTCCGTCTGGTTTAACCAGCAGCGAAACCTATAGCAGTGCTTCCGCTAAAGCCAGCGCTATTATTACAGGCTTTCAAAATAGAATATCCGGTATAAATACGGTGCGTCTGCCGATTAATCCTCCTTCTGTTGCAGAGAGCTGGTGGGGAAGTTATACCGGTGCCATTGATATGACGCTCAACAAGGGCATGAAAGTTATACTTGGCTGTTGGGAATCCGCCTCCTCGAAAGATGGAAAGATCGATAACACAACCGCCTTCTGGACTATGTGGACAACTGTAGTTAATAAATATGGAGGCAATAGCAATGTATACTTTGAAGTATTCAATGAACCCCACGGATATACTCTATCGCAACTGACTGCTATATATGCGGAGTTTCTTTCCAGGTTTCCGAATGTACCAAAAGGCAGAATTATACTTTCAGGTACAGGATATTCTGAAAATGTTACCGGTGTGGGAGCCGACAGCCGCTTTAGCAGTTGTTTATTAGCACTGCATAATTATGCCTATTGGGGATCTCATTCTACTGCAGGCTGGGAAAGTGATTGGAGAAGTCGCATAGGAAGTTATGGTAGCCGCACCGTTGTTACAGAATTTGGTGCTACCATGAACTCTGGCAAAGATTATCAGAACGGCTCTCAATCCGACAATGAGATTGCCTACATCGTAGCCTCCAGCAATGTATTTCGCAATGACCAGATCGCCAGTGTGTATTGGCCGGGGTTGCGCGACAATGATTCGTATAGTCTTCTGAAACGTGGGGGCAGTGGCACCAACATTACTATATCTACGGTAAACTCTTCCGGAGTATTCCGATTACGGTATGGATGGGGATTAAATTAAAAGCTCGATGATGATCTATATATTTACTTCATTATAGATCGATTAAGATAAAATCAAAGGCGTCTTCAGCAGGAAGACGCCTTACTATTTATACCCTTTTTCTTTCTATACGCTCTTCATAAGTACACTTTACTGCACTGCATGGTATATATGGAATAAAGGATTATGGTAAGAAGAATTAGGTGGCAACGGCAACTGCCGGATCGGCCATTCAATTTGTCCACTTCAGCTTAAATCACAGCACATCTCATCGAATATAGATACAGCTTTGGGTCATTATTCAACATCAAAGCAAAAACATTATGAACCCAAAGACAACAAAAACAATTTACTGGATCGGAGCAATATTAACTTCTCTATGGTTTGGTGCCAGCGGATTTTTTGAACTTACTACCAATCCTATTGTGTGGGGTATAACACAACAATTAGGATATCCTCCGCACTTTATCTATATACTGGGTGTGGCAAAAGTATCAGGAGTGATTGTTCTGTTGATTCCAGATAAATTTCTCCGATTAAAAGAGTGGGTGTTTGCCGGACTATTCTTCGACATCATCTTTGCCTTTGCTTCCAAGTTTGCTGTGCTTGGCCCTGCCGCTACTGCTGATGCCATCGTTGCTTTTGTAATGGTAACCGTAACGTATTTATCCTTCAGAAAAATATATGGATAACATTCAGTGCTATATCTGATTTTGACCGTTCACTAAAAATCAAAAGTGCCTGAGATAGCTCTCAGGCACTTTATTGTTTTGAAGAATATACTCTACCGATATATATACATAGAACAATATACTATAGCTTCCCAATATCAATGAGCCTCCGCATATTTCTTAAAGTTGTTCAAAATAGCCTGCCAGCCAGCCCGTTGCATCTCTTCTGAATTTTCACCTTCTGCATCAAAGGTTACCGTTACCTGTGTCTGATTGCCAACAGCTTCAAAATAAACTGTAGCCTGGCGACCGTCTGCCATGGCATACGTAAATTTTTTCTGATCGATTACTTCGCTATAAATAGCTTCGAAGTCAAATCCCCAACTACCATCTTTCGCCTCCATTCTTGCACTATATTTACCTCCTACCCGTAAATCATTTTCGGCACGGGGGCATTGCCAATCGTCTGATGCAAAATTCCACCGGGTGATATGGGCAGGATTAGTATAGTAGTCCCAAACTTTTTTTGTGTCGGCCGCTATCGTTGCCTGCACGGATATTTTTACTGTATTCATTTCGCTAAAGATTTATAGTTACGGAGATCATTTAATCATCGGGAGATACTTCGCCCTGTTTTCAAAAATTACCCATAGGTTTATAGCCAGTAATACTAATGCTATAGGTAAACCGGAAGGCTCTATCAGAATATGAGTTAAGAGTATCCCGACTACTATAGGGAAAATTACTATAGCTCCTAAAGCACGAGTTTTAGGAATGATAAAAAGTAAACCTCCAAGAACTTCAATGAAACCAACCAACGGCATAAGCCAACCAATTTCCATAAAAGCCTGCCCTACTTTAACCATCTTCTCCGGCAAGTTGTCAGGCACAGGCATATAGTTAAAAAATTTATTCAGTCCTGCGTTGATGAACATCAGTCCAAACAGCAGGCTTAGTACAAAAATGATTTTCTGTTTCATGGTAATTATTTATTCAGTGTTACAAGTAAATCATCCAGTCTCTCCAGTGTTGATGTCATTCCTTGCTGCATTCCCATTTGTATCACGGTTTCCAAATCAGCAAGCGACTGATACGTTACTATAGTTTGCACAAGAGAATTTTCAGCATAGTCTTCAAAAGTTACATGCCAGTGGGCACGGGGAAGTTCGGAATTAAGCGCACCACTCTCATCACTAAATGCATCGAGTGCAGTATAGTAGTCGATAGGTTGTATCTTGATATAGTCCAATCGTCCCCAATACTCTGCTCCCTCCGGTTCAACCATAGCATAGTGCCAATGTCCTCCTTCTCTAAAGTCCATTGATTTTGTTTTTGTAGTAAGCGGTTTCGGAGCAAACCACTTATCCAGCAATTCACGCTTGGTATAGGCATCCCAAACCAATTGGCGCTTGGCTATAAATTCACGTTTGATTGTAATGGTGTTCTTCGATTTGTCTACAAGAAAATCGAATCGTAAATCATTCTTCATTTTTTAGTATTTTGAATAGTTGCTAATAAGTCATCCAACTGATTAAACCGGCTTTCCCAAATCTTCCTGAATTGCTCAAGCCATTTATCGATCTCTTTCATTTTATCAATTTTTAGTTGATAGAAAATTTCACGCCCCTGCTGGCTAGACTCTATAAGTGCACACTCATTAAGTATTTGAATATGTTTGGATATAGTAGGTCTTGCAGTATCAAACTTGTCGGCAATCGCTCCGGCAGTCATGGTCTGCGCTGCCAGCAAAACGAGTATTGCTCTTCGCGTTGGGTCCGCTATTGCCTGAAAAGGATCTCTTCTGAGTTTCATTTTTAACCTGAATTATTATGAAGCCATTTGACTACAAATATACATGTAGCCATTTAACTACATAATATTTCACATTATTTTTTTAGAGATTTGATAAGAGGAGCTCTATCCAATAGTTTATAATTGGCTTTGGGGCAGGTATATAAATTGACATGGCAGAACAAATTTGTCCCGCTTGCAAGCACGAAGCGTTCAATTGGAGCTTCGATGAAGAATTGATTCCGCATACATACTGGGGATGTTGGCACTGTGGCTATTCTGCTAATGAAGACGAATCTCTTGAACGGATATGTAAAGATTGTGGAATGAAAACCGAGTCGAGATTAGAAGACCCGAAGAAAAAATACTGGTGGTGTTCTCAATGCAACAAAGTGACTTTGATTGAAGACTGACTAAAGTATACTCTTAGATGCAGCATCAAGAATTTGAACCTCCTGAAGAGTTACGGGATGCCATCAAGTGTTTTTGGTATAACCGAAGAGACTTGGGAGAAATACAATCAAGTTTTGAAGTAGTGCCGGATGGCTACGCAGAAATTATTTTTCATTTCGGAAGTCCTTGCAGCATTTCTCACAATGGAAGCCTGCAGTTGTTGCCCTCACCCTTTATGATGGGATTGCTCAATCAGCCTGTTCTTTTTCACACAGGAGGTCGTTTAGAAATCATTGGTATCCGATGCTTTCCCTGGACTGTATTTGATTTGCTGGGGCTGCCCTCGGGCAAGGAAGGAGTACACATATTTGAACATCCTATCGTTCAGTTACAACCCACATTGAATAAGTTGATTCATGCTGGCAAAATAGATGAAGCGTTAGCGCAGGTAAGAGTATATTTCCTTCATATACGATCGCAGATTGCTATAGATAGTCTGCTATTCAAAGCAGGCGTTGCTATGCAGAAAGCAAACGGTATGATACCCGTAAGCGAAGTAGCGGCAGCGGCACATGCTACTGTGCGTACATTAGAAAGGAGGTTCAAGCAATCTTCCGGCTATACTGTTAAAGACGTGTCTGCTCTGATGCGCTTTGAGCAAGTACGAAATCACTTATGGCTACATCCCGACTCCAACCTTGCCGGCCTGGCACATGAGATGGGCTATACGGATCAGTCTCACTTAAGCAAAGAATTTAAACGCTATAGCGGCACAACACCAGCGGCGTTCGCACGAAAAGCGAAGAAAAGGAAGCTGGCTGTAAGCAACGACTTTGTCGCGTTTATACAAGCCTGAGGCAGGAGCATTCCTGAATTTTGTGTTGTAATCATTCTATATGAAATCAACACTCAACAACAAGACAACACAAAATTATACTCTTCACGATGTAATCATTGCAGGCGCAGGACCTGTAGGTCTGTTCCTCGCCTGTGAATTAGCCCTGGCCAAATGCTCCGTGCTGATACTCGAGAAAGCGGAGAATCCACACTCGCCATTGAAACAAATTCCCTTCGGGATAAGAGGACTCTCAGCACTTTCTATCGAAGCTCTTCACCGCAGAGATCTGCTAAAAGAACTTGCGCTACATAAGCGCATGAAAAATCCTCATCAAAATGCAAAGCAAGGAACTCAACGACAAGTAGGACACTTTGCTGGCATCCCGTTGCATGACTGTAACATTGACTCTTCGCAGTGGAGGTATCGCTTGCCAAGTTCTACTGACACCAATTTAATTTCAGAAATACAGGAGCTTGAAATTATACTGACTCGCCATGCAGAAGCTTTGGGTGTAGAAATCAAGCGTGGTTTTGCTATCACGGATTTCCATCAAACTGAAGACGGTGTCATCGTTCGATCTGGCGATCAATCTTTTCAAAGTAAATGGCTTGTGGGGTGCGATGGAAGTCGTAGTATAGTTCGCAAGACAGGCGGTTTTGAATTTGCTGGTACAGAACCGGAATTTACTGGCTACTCTGCTCTGGTTGACATTGCCGATCCGGAGAAACTCAGTCCGGGCCGTAATGTTACACCAACAGGTATGTACTTACAATCGCAGCCAGGCTATGTAATAATACAGGATTTTGATGGCGGAGCATTTCATCATTCAGAGAAGCCCATCACGCTTGAACATGTGCAAGAGGTGCTCCGCAGAATCTCGAACACAGATGTTACTATTAACGCTTTGCATACCGGAACCACTTGGACTGATCGGGCACGACAGGCCACAACGTATCGCAACAGACGAGTACTTCTCGCTGGTGATGCCGCTCATATTCACGCTCCGCTGGGAGGACAAGGGCTTAACCTCGGGCTTGGTGATGCTATGAACCTGGGCTGGAAACTCGCTGCGACCATTCAAGGGAAAGCTCCGGAAGGTTTGTTGGATAGTTATTATACCGAACGATACCCAATCGGTGCACAGGTACTGGATTGGTCACGCGCCCAGGTTGCCATTATGAAACCAGAGCCACATGCCCGCGCGCTATATACAATCGTCCGCGACCTTATAAATACCCGCGATGGTGCCACCTATATTGCAGGACGCGTGTGGGGTATATATACACATTACAATCTCAATGATGGTCATCCTCTGGTAGGACACAGTGTACCTGATTTTGAATTTGAAGATGGCACAACCATCAGCAAGTTCATGCACGATGGTAAAGAAATCCTGCTTGACTTCGAGATGAATGCTTCACTAAAAAACTGGGCAAGTGAATATAGTGACTGCATCAAATATATAGCAGGCAATGCTAAAGACCGATTAGGTATAAGCGCGGTATTGATTCGCCCCGATGGGATTATCGCCTGGGCTTCTGACAACGACACGGATTACAACGACCTCCAAAAGGCTGCCGCTCGCTGGTTTGTTTGTAGCCCAGAGAGATCAAGCATTGAAAAAGCTTCAGATATATACGAAGAAAAGTAAAGCAACAAACCAAATGAGTAAATCTTAACCTGGGATGACTGCAGATATAGCCCTGCGCGTTCTGGCGATTTACATTGTTGATCAGCATCGAACCACTATCTTGTAGAAAAAATAATCTATGTCCATCACATCGCGGGCCGAGCTTTCGGGAATGCAACGAGTAGGAGAAGTTGTGGGAACAACACTTCGCAGAATGAGAGAGTATGCTGCACCGGGCATGTCGACAAAAGAGCTGGACGATTTTGGCGGGGCCATTCTTGAAAGCTACGGAGCTCGCTCGGCTCCGCATATCACGTATGGATTTCCAGGATATACCTGCATCAGTGTAAATCGTGAGGCAGCACATGGAATCCCTTCTTCAAAAAAGATTCTGGCCGAAGGAGACTTAATCAACATTGATGTATCAGCCGAACTGAACGGATACTTTGGTGATAATGGAGGATCATTCGTGCTCGGTAAAGATATACACCAGCATCAAAATCTTGTTGACACTTCACGTTCCATTTTAATGAAAGCCATCAGGAATATTAAAGGTGGTGTAAAGATTTCAGACATCGGTTTATTGATAGAGACAGAAGCTAAACGTGCAGGCTTCACTACAATCAGAAATCTTGTAGGACATGGCATCGGCAAATCATTGCATGAAGAACCTAAAGAAATTCCCAACTTCAACGATCGAACAAATCACAGCAGGTTCAGAAAAAATTCTGTTGTTGCGATTGAAACTTTC
>NZ_DATCSD010000419.1:0-7423 GCF_036568665.1 Ohtaekwangia sp.
ACCCCCATGATCTGAATGCCTTTGAGCGGCTCACCGGTAAATGGTACTTTTTCGGCACGTACCACCTGGCGAAACATGCGCTGCTGCATGCGCAGCTCCATGGGCTCGCTGGTGGTAAGCTCCTGCACGCGCGCAAGTATACGATGGAAGTTGAATGCAAATTCTTTTTCCATCAAACCATTTGTACTGGAGTCGGTAGCGATCTGCTCCACAACTTCGAGGAGGTAAGCGAGAAAATTTTCAACGGGCACAATGCGGAAGATAACATCGAGCAGGTCGTGCTTCTTCTCAAAGAAAGAAGGCGATATATGTACCTGGTTGTTCTTCTGAATAAAGGCGCGCCACTGTGCTGCATCTTCACCCACCCGTGCTTTTATATAGGGGTGATTCAGCAGCGCGAGCACATGGCGATAGTAAAATTCTCCCTTGCGTATATGCAGGTGAAGATCAAACAGAAAATCAATAAGCGAATAGAACGGTGTGCTTACCAATGGAAAACCCATGGTAACGTTGATGGACTGCAGCGAAGGCGGCAATGCATACAAAACCGGCAACAGCATGTTCTCATCCGGCAATACAATTACCGTACGCTCCGCTATACCTTTGTCGGCCAGTACCCGTAGCGTTGCTTCCAGTTGTTGTGCCAGTAATTTTGGTTGCCCGGCTTTTTGCGGAACGCCCAGTATCGTAATCTTTTTTTCCTGCCCGAGATATATAGCAGGATCCGGTGTAAACGTGCGACCTAACACGGTATGCTTTCGATACTGCCGCAGAAATGTGCCCGCTTCGCGATGCGGTTCATTTACATAGAAAGCGTCTTCGTCCCAGAAGATGCGCGCATCGTGGTGTTCTACAAACCACGTCATAATCTTTTCCTCGGCAGCTGTAAGCGCGTTGAAGCCAGCAAATATATACTTCATGCCGGCATTTTTACCGGCAGGTATAAGCTTGTCTATATGCTCGGCTACGTGGCGGTGTATCATACCCGAGTAACCGATCTTCTCTTCCATTAGCTGCTGGCGAAAGGCTATATATACCGGGTACAAACTTTGCCACAACTCCAGAAATTTCTGTTTACTGGCCGAAGAACTGAAGTCGATCGTTTGCCAGAATGCTACGAGAAATTCTTTTTGCTCTTCGGTGAGGTAATCGAAATATTGATCGAGCTCTTTCTGGTTGCTGAGGTCTTTGAATAAACCATTGGCGTTTACCAGGTATTTATCCAGCTCATCGAAATCGCGGAGCAGCATCTCGCCCCAGAAGTAAAAATGATCCAGGTTCTCTTCCGAATGTGTAACGCGTTTGAATACGCGATAGAGCACCACAATCAGCGAAAGCTTGTCCGCTTCTTTCAGATCGGAGTATGATCCTATAAATTCCTCAACACTCAGTATAGCGGGCGACCATCTTGGTGTATCCAGATTTTCGGCCAGTGCTTTTCGGAAATATAGTGCTGCTCTCCGGTTGGGAAAGATTACGGTTAAATTCTCCCAGTCAGTATATTGCTGGCGAATGGTTTCGGCTATATCCTGGATAAAAGTTTTCATACTGTTTTACACTCCCGTTCGTTTACATATACCAGGAAAGCTTTTACTTCGTGCAAACCCATTGTTTGCAGGATGGATATATACTCTTTGATCTGTCGTTCGTCTTCCAGTTTGGGAGCACCGGTTTTATAGTCGATCAACCACGCCTGGTTATCCAGTATAGCCATGCGATCTATTCTTCGTTCGCTGCCATCGGGCATAATGAGCGAAGCTTCGCGCTTCAGAGATGCTTCTTCTGAAAAAGCTTTTCGCAGTGAAGGATGCATCACAATCCAGCGCACCGATTCTTCAATAATCACACTCTCATCGTGCTGTATCAATCCTTCCTTCACCGCCTGCTCCATCGTTATTGCTATATCGGCTTGGGTTCTGATGCGCGCCATCAGCGCGTGCAGAAATATACCATAGTTGATCTTCCTGCGTTTTTCGGTTTCCTGGAAAAATTCTTTTCCGCGTGTGCGTATCTGCAGCCGCTCGCGCCAGGGAGTGATCGGGTAACTTTTTAACACCAGCGATTCGCCACGTACAGGGCTGGGGGCTTCATCGTCAATGGTACCGATCGTAAGACTTTTTCGCTCGGCACTCCAATACGGTTGCAGACTATCGCTGCTTTCTATAGCGCGCATGGTAAGTTTACCGGCATGATTTACCGACCCCGATTTTGCATAGGGTGCCAGTGCTATAAGCCCATGCTCTGCGCGGGTGAATGCTACATATAGCAGGTTGAGGTTATCGAGGTATATACGTTTACGTTCTTCCGTATAGTATTCGCGAAAAGTGGTGTTCTCCAGTTTGCTACTATATTTCAAAGGAAGATAGCCTATATCTTTAAACAACGGTTCGTCTGAGCGACACCAGAGTATAGGCGACTTCATAGGTGGATGGTTGAGCTCCCAATGTAAAAAAGGGATGATCACATACCGGAACTGTAAACCTTTTGATTTATGAATGGTAATGATCTGCGCAGCATCTACACCACCGGCTACCTGTATAGAGCGTTTATGTTTATTCTCTTCCCACCATTGCAGAAAGGAGGCAAGGTCGCTTTTCTCGCGCATGCTAAATTCAAGCACTACATCCTGAAACGCCTGCAGGTACGCAATCTCTGTAGAGAGTTTACCGAGATTAAATAAGTGTATCAGGGTTTCGATCAACTCTACCAAGGGTAATGCCGCGAGTATATCTTCCTGCTCAGTGAAAGGTGAAGGAACGAGCTTGGCAAAATCTTTTGTTTTACTCTGCGAAAATAATTTGTGAAGGTTGGGGAAAGCCTGTTGGGGCCAGAGCTTTTGATACTCGTATGAAAGCTGCGCGCGGGCAATCAGGTTGCGCGGGTCTTCCAGCAATCGCATCGCGTTGATCAACACCACAACAGAAGCTGCCTGATCGAGACGCAACGATTCGTTAGACACTACATCGTATTTATACTGTGGCTTGGCATCGGCCGATGAGCGATACTGCATAAAGTATTGCGCGATCGACTGCCCTTCACTGTTATCGCGCACCAGGAACGCTATATCGCGCAAGGCTATACCTTTTGCCTGCAGTGTTTCCAGTTGCAATGGTAATTGTTCTAACGCAAGCTCTTCAAATTTTGCAGGTTTGTTGTTCGGATCATCGCTCCGGGGTTCTGCTTCGGCTGCATCGATGAATTGTACGGATATATACCCTTTCTCAGGATGTCGGAATAATTTCTGCGATGCATCGCGATACGACTCCTGCGGAAAGTCGGTTCCGGTTTCTTTACCAATAATATTTGCAGCAGCTTCGAACAACGCGTTGTTAAACGTTACTACATTACCGGCACTGCGATAATTTGTATCGAGCGGAAAGATGTCGATCATCTGTATACCTACATCTTCCTTTACTTTCTCTTGGAGTATATTTAAGTCGCCACCGCGCCAGCGATAGATCGATTGTTTGATATCGCCAACGATGAGGCTTTTATAGTTCTGTGCTATACCGTTCTTTATCAGCGGCAATAGATTTTTCCACTGAAACCCGGATGTATCCTGAAATTCATCAATGAGAAAGTGCCGATAGAACGATCCTACTTTTTCATAGATAAACGATGTGTCCTGCTCTTGCATGACACCGCGCAAAAATTGTGGCGCGTCTGATAGCAGCATCAGGTTGTTCTCGCGCAAATATTCACGCAGCGTTTTTGATATATCCGAGAGCAGCCCGAATACATACAGGTTGCGCAGCGCTTGCTCTGCCGAATTATAGGATACTTGTTGCTGCTCAATAAACTCTACCAGTGCTGCCAGCTCGCCACGCCATTGTTGCTCCGCTTTGGAAATGATCAGCGAAGCATTGCTGTTTTTAGGTGCTGGCCATTCGGATGAATCCTGCAACATGTTCATCACGCGCACCCCCGGAAGCTTGATCTCTTCTTCCAGCCCTGCTACATACGAATATATACTTCCCGTTTTACCATACTTGAAATCGGAGATAGAAAGTCCATGCGCATGAAATTCTTTCAACAGGTTACGCGAAGTTTGCAGCACGCGGCTTTCAAACTCCTTTACTACCTGCTGCAATTTTACGCGTATACTTTTAAAGAACTCTTTATTCTCTGTAATGCGAAGTACCTGGTCTTCAATCGCCTTGAACTCTTCTTTAAAAATTTCTTTGGAGAAGTCGAGCAAAGCCGCGCGTATATCCCAATCCTTTCCTTCCACCAGTCGCTCGAGCGAAAACTCCAGTACCCATCCGCGAAGCTCTTCATCGTCCGACAGATTATCCATCACCTGGTCGATCACTTCTTCCAGCACCAGGTCGTTATCTACTTCGAGGCGAAAGTTACCGAGCAGGTTTGTCTCGCGGGTAAAGGAGCGTATCACACGCTGAAAGAAAGCATCGATAGTGCTGACGGAGAACTGCGAGTAATGGTGCAGAATAAGCGAGAGCACCTCGCGACTGCGGTCGGCAAATTGTTTGGGAGTAAAGATGCGGCCTTCCGCGTTAAAGTCATTTATAATTTCGGTGGCCAGATCTTCACTCTTACCTTTCACAAAATCATCGAGATAGCGGATGATGCGGTCTTTCATCTCCTGCGTACTCTTGTTGGTGAATGTCATCGCCAGGATGTAGCGGAAATATTCCGGGTAACGCAGCGCAAGTTTCAGATACTCTTTGGCTAATGTGCGCGTTTTGCCTGAGCCGGCAGACGAACGGTAAATGTGAAAAATTTTTTCTGTCACAGGGCCGAAGTAAACTTAATCGGCCGAAGAAAAAAAATAATCTAAAAGCAACTCTCAAAAAGTAACCGGCAAATTGAAACTTAACTTTTAATTTACAGCCGTGTTAGAATCAAAAGACTGCTCAAAAAACACTATCTTGAATTAAATCTGTCTATGCTGCGCCAGCTTTATTTTATAGGACCGAAGATCTTCTACTCGTTTCCGGTTCAGCTCCTGTTCAACAACATCAAGCGAAATCATGTGCTGATGTTATGTTGGGTAATTCTCTTTGCCATGATTACCGGTAACTTTGGCAAATACCTTGGTATACCCTATCTCTTTCTCGACCCCGAGTACTTGAACGGTGTAAATTTCCGAAGCTTCTTTATTATGGGGCTTGTTACGGCCGGGTTTACCACAGCCTTTCACATTACGTGCTATATTACTGATGGCCACCGTTTTTCTTTTGTAGGAACGCTCTCGCGACCGTTCTCCAAATTTACCATCAACAACAGCCTCATACCATTCATATTCCTGTGCACCTATATTTATGAGATCATCGAATTTCAGACGCACAACGAATACAGTACTGCGCGAAGCCTCGCCTGGAATCTTACCGGACTGATGACCGGCTATGTAGTTATGACGCTTATCTTCTTCGGCTACTTCTGGCTTACCAACAAAGACATTTTTAAATACGTGGTGTGCCGCATCGATGAGAAGATCAAACAGAATGTGCAGGTTACACGTGCCAGTGCCATGAAGAAATTGGACATTGCCCGTAAAAAACAGATACGCGTTGATAATTATATCGACTATGATTTCAAGATCAAGGAAGTGGAGGAGACTACTTTCTATGATAAGTCAACGATCCTGCAGGTGTTCGATCAGAATCATTTCAACCTGGTGATCATCGAGTTGATGATCTTTATTATCGTGCTGGTGCTCGGTATCTTTAAAGATTACCAAACGTTTCAGCTTCCGGCTGCTTCCAGCTTTATCATCTTCCTTACCATTTTTGTAATGATGGCCGGTGCCTTCTCGTACTGGTTTGGCGGATGGTCTGCCACGGTAGCCCTACTGGCTTTTTTAACATTGAATTACCTGGTGGGAGAGGAGTTCTTCTCCAAACGATACGAAGCTTTCGGGTTGGAGTATCAACGCCCACCGGCTGAGTACTCGATCAAAACGTTGCAGCATCTGAACGACAGCACGCATATACAACGCGACCGCCATGCTACGCTGAAGATGCTGGAGAACTGGCGCAAAAAATTTCCGGCTGATGAAAAACCGAAGATGGTTTTTCTCTGTGCAAGTGGTGGCGGTAAACGCGCTGCACTCTGGACGCTTACGGCTATGCAAGCAGCTGATAGCCTTACAAAAGGCAAGGTGATGGAGAACAGTATATTAATTACCGGTGCCTCCGGAGGATTAATTGGTGCGAGCTATTACCGTGAGTTGAAGTTGCAGGCGAAGCTGGGTAAAAATATACATCCCAATGCGGTGAGCCACCGGCAGAAAATTGCTACTGATAATTTGAATCCGCTCATCTTTAGTTTAATGGCCAACGATCTGTTTGTAGGCTTTACCAAATTTCAGTATGGCGGCAATCTATACTATCGCGATCGCGGGTATACATTTGAAGAACAGTTGAACCAGATTACCGAAGAGCTGCTCAATAAACCGATTGATGCGTACGACAGTGCCGAGCAAAGCGCTGCTATACCCATGATGATCCTGACGCCTACCATTGTAAATGACGGGCGCAAACTATATATAGCCTCACGGCCGGTGTCGTTCATGAACGATGATATTATGAATTTTCCTGCGCATGCATTGCCCAAGATCAGTGGTGTTGATTTTCAAACCTTGTTCCACGAACACAACGGTTCCAATCTGCGCTTTCTTTCTGCGCTGCGTATGAGTGCTACGTTCCCCTATATTACGCCCAACACAACACTGCCAACAGAGCCTGCTATAAAAATTATGGATGCCGGTATATCCGATAACTTTGGAGTATCCGATGCAGTGCGTTTTCTTTTCTCCTTCCGCGAGTGGATCGCTGAGAATACATCCGGTATAATTTTCGTTTCCATTCGCGATTCGCCCAAGCTTGATCCCATCAAACAAAAAACAGGGCAAACGATCGTAGATGATTTTACGCAACCCATCAGCAGTGTATATAATAACTTCGAAAACTTCCAGGACATTAACAGCGATATGCTGATTGGTCATGCAGAGACGTGGTTTAAAGGAAAGATCGATCGTGTAGACCTGCAATATGAAACAGAGAATTATGTTCCTATACTGCAGAAGATGGACAGCATTCGCCAGAACAGTTCGCGTGCATCGCTAAGCTGGCGCCTCACTACACGCGAGAAGTATAATATAGAGTATACCATTAACTCTGCCGAAAACCAGGCGCAATTGCAACGCCTGGCAAAACTCTTGGAAAGCCATTAATAAAGTATATAGTATATACTTTGGCATAACCTCAAAGCCCAATATCTGATGACGATAGGAATTAGGTATTGGGCTACTATATTGCAACTCAAATGACTTCGCGCGAACAACTTCAAAAGACCTTCGAGCTGATTAAACTGGAGCGGCAGGCAGACCTGGAATATTACCGGCAGAAAATTTTACTTCGTTCGTTACACGAGCGGACGAAAGAAGGCACTACGTGGTATC
>NZ_DATCSD010000420.1:0-7255 GCF_036568665.1 Ohtaekwangia sp.
GTAAAGCAAAAAGGTGTTGGCGTAAGAATGTCGCTGGGCCCAACCGTTGATTATTTCTTCACTAAAAATATAGCAGCCTCATCCGGCCTCTGGTATACGGTGCGCTCGGTAAATTTATATATGGGCAGCTTGTATAACAGGCCCAACGATCCTAACAGTAAATATTATTCGAAGTCGCGCTATAATGTAACGTACCTGCAGATTCCTGTTACCGGTAAGATATATACCAACATCATGATCAAGAAAATGGCGAAGCTATATTTTCAGGGAGGCGGAACGATCGATATCAAGTTAGCCGAGAAGGCGAAAGACACCGGCCTCAGTTATGGCTCAAACAATTACCTGTATAATACGGCAAATATACCTTCCTATAATAACGATGGTAAAGTATTCAGAACGTTCAACCTCGGATATTACCTGGGTGTGGGTGCGGAGAAATCGCTGGGGAAGAACAAAGCTGTATTTGCCAGTGTAAGCTTTTCGAAAGGGTTGATCCAGATGCTGCGTCACCTGAATGACCGTGACGACAATGGTGTTCTCAACGACATTTCAAAAACACTGCACGTTCAAACAAGCCAGTTGTCGTTTGAGATCGGTATGAAGTTTTTATAATATAGAGCTTTGATATAGGAAGAACAGGAGGAGTAAGTTCATGAAGCACGCAACTATCAACGGTCTTAATCTGTGGCAGTTCGATTCGTTCAGTCAGGAGAAATCGATTAAGCATTTTGTAACCCAGCGAAACTCGCATGTAAACGGAAAAGAGTTTACGTTGAGTTACTCCAGTTCTCCCGATAAGGCTTTTGTACAACACAACCGGCATCTGCTGGCAGAGGCGATAGGTGTAGCCGATGAGCATCTATACCTTCCTTCGCAGGTGCACAAAACCAGAGTTGTTCATGTAACGCGTCATACTACAAAAGACGAATTGATGGAAACAGACGCGTTGATCACCAATGCAAAAGGTCTGTGTATAGCGGTAATGTCGGCCGATTGTGTTCCGATTATACTATATGATCGTAAGCACAACGCAGTGGCTGCTGTTCACTCCGGCTGGCGCGGAACGGTAGCGCGTATACTCGAGAAAACACTTCACGAGATGCATCATGTTTTTGGTACGAAAGGTGAAGACGTGGTAGCCGGTATAGGCCCTTCTGTATCGCAGGATTCGTATGAGGTAGGCGAAGAGGTGGTGGAGGAGGTTACCAGGGCGTTCGGAAAAAATAGTGGACTATTAATTCCGCAAGCCAACAACAAAGCCAAGCTTGATCTTTGGAAAGCGAACGCAATTCTACTGCGTGAGTTTGGTGTGAAAGAGAGTGCTATAGAAATAGCTGATTTGTGTACCGTAAAAAATAACGATCATTTCTTCTCCGCCAGAAAGGGCGATGCCGGTCGTTTTGCAGCCGGTATAGTGCTGGTATAGTTTAGAGCTATCTATAGTTTACTTCGTTTTTTTGCTGGTGATTTTTTCTTTGGTTTCTTCGATGCCTTTGCTTCTTGGTTGAATGCCAGCGCAAGACCGATCCAGTAATCAAAATCTTTCTTTGCTTTTATAGCATCCTGGTTTACAAAAACAAAACCTTTCATGTTGCGACCGTTGTGAATCATCGGTCTGCAGCCCGTGCGTTCCAGCGCTTCTTCATATACATCCGGCCCTACGCGGCATAACATTTCTTCATCGTTCACGCAAACACACATCTTGCCATTGACCATAAAGCACATGCCGCTGAACATTTTCTTCTCTTCAATTTTGCGTACATCGATCAATGCTTCGCGTACTCGGTTTGCCAGCTTTTCGTTAACAGCCATAGGAATGATTTTTTATTTGTGAAGATAATCTGCGGCAGCCATACGAAGATACGTTTTTGCTGCCAGGAAGTTTACCGTGAATAATAGTTCGTGCTGTTAAGAACGATAACTTTTACATATATATCCTGATTTACATTTTTCCTTTGTAACTTTTCGATGGTGTTACGGGTCGGTATACAATCTTAAACCATACGTCATGAAAAAAATCTTGTTATCAGTTGTTGCAACGGTAGGGCTGCTGTCGGTGCAGCAGGTACTAGCTCAATCAAAAAGTTTATTTAACGGAAAAGATCTGGCAGGCTGGCACGCCGATGTGCCGGAGATGGATAATAATCCGGCAGTGAAAAGTCCGTTCATTGTTCGTAAAGGTATGCTGGTAAGTCTGGGTAAACCTGGCGGACATCTTATTACCGACTCAGTATATCAAAACTATCGCCTCGAAGTACAATATCGTTTTGCCGGAACGCCCGGTAACTGTGGTGTGCTGGTGCATGCATCCACACCGCGGGCGCTATATGGTATGTTTCCCAAATCACTCGAAGTACAAATGCAGCACAATGATGCCGGTGATTTCTGGTGCATTGAAGAAGATATTACAGTTCCGGATATGGAGAAGAGACGCGGACCGAAAGAGCAATGGGGAGTAAATGGCGATAAGAAAAGAAGAATTATAAACCTGACCGATGGCTCAGAGAAACCGGTAGGTGAATGGAACACCATGATTATAGAATGTGTAGGCGATGCTATAAAAGTATGGGTAAACGGAGACCTGGTAAACTATGGCACCAAGTGCACAACTACCAAAGGGCAGATTGCATTGCAGGCTGAGGGTTCGGAAGTAGAGTTTAGAAAGATCGTGCTTACACCCATTACATCATTGCATTGATTGGCTATATATAGTTGCCGGTTAAATGCATAGATGGCCAGTCGTTTATTTTCGGGCTACTTCTCCAACTTGTATCGGGGCTGATCCGTTAAGTATAGGAGTATAATTATGAACGTTAAGAATTTTTTCCCTTCTGCGCAGTTGCAGCCATTTGTGAAGAGCTTCACGATAATAGAAAGTGAAGGAGGTATGCAGAATCGTATACTGCCGGATGCTTCCATTATTATGGCGTTCAGCTTACAGGGGAAGATCAGCTATGCAGATGATAACGTTCATACCATTATACCTTCATCGGCTATTACGGGATTGAAGCGATCGTACCGCATGGTAACATATCCGGAGAAGGGGGCAGTGTTATTAGTGAAATTTACAGAAGCAGGCGCTACAGCTTTTTTTGATATTCCCTTGCATGAGTTTTTTAATGAAACGATAGCACTCGATGCTTTTTTGAAACAACCTAAAGTTTCGCAGGTAAATGAACAATTGATTGAAGCGAAGACGGATGCCGAACGCGTTACCATTGTGGAGAATTTTTTATATTCACTTTATAAGGAACGCACAAAAGATCGCCTGGTATATTCGGCTGTGCAACAGATTGTAAATAACCAGGGCAATATACGCATACACGATCTGCTCGCATCGCTCGACATTAGTCAGGATCCGTTTGAGAAAAGATTTCGCAAAGCTATAGGAGCATCGCCCAAACAGTTCGCAGAAATAGTACGGCTGCGGGCGCTCATATCACAACATGCCAATGCCGAAAGCCTTACCGACCTCGCCTTTTCATTTGGCTATTTTGATCAGGCGCATTTCATCAAGAGCTTCAAGTCATTTACAGGTCAGCCACCCAGGCAATTCTTTCAATCGAAATTCTGGTAGTCAGTAAACTATATAGTATAGTATAGATCACTGGTCGCGTAAACTCCTGGCAGGATTGGCAAGTGCAGCGCGAATCGACTGACCGGCAATAGTGAGTAATGTAGCGGCCAGCACAATTATACCGGGTAACACAATCATCCACCATTGAATGGTAATTTTATAGGCAAACTCCTGCAGCCAGGTATACATCAGGTAATATGCCAGCGGAAAAGCAAAGACACAGCTTATCGCAATAAGCCTTACATAGCTGGATGAAAGCATTACCAGTATATTCCACACAGAAGCGCCCAACACTTTGCGCACACCAATTTCCTTGGTGCGTTTTACCATCGCGAGCGAAGCCATACCAAACAAACCCAGACAGGCTACAGTCATGGAAATAACACTGAAGAGATTGAGCAGTTTGCCAAACAGCTCGTCCGAACGATATTGTTCTTCGAAGAAGTGATCCATGAAATAGTATATGAACTGATCATTAGGGTAATGCTTGTGCCATATTTTTTCCAGCGCCTGCAGATAATCTCCTTGTCGCGATTGTACCTGGAAAGAATAGTAGCCATACTCATGTGGATGGTGATAGTAGAATACGATCGGATCAACCGGCTTGCGTAAAGATTCATGATGATAATCTTTCCATATACCAATAATAGTAACAGGCTTATGCTCACTGGTGAGTATAGAAGTATTTACGGCATCGGTTGGATTAGTATAGCCCAGCGCGCGTGCAGCCGTCTCGTTGATCATGCAGGTGTTGCCAAACTCTTTCTCGCGAAAATTTCGTCCGGCAGTTAACGTCATGCTGAACGTTTCCTGGTAACCTTCATCAATCCACATGATCCAGAACGATTGCTTCTTTTCATTGGCAGAGCCCACGGCATGAACACCTTCATCGTGAAAGCGTATTTCTTCTCCCGGTATATTCATGGAAGCTGTGCCCGATTTAAAGGCAGCCAGTTGCAGTACTTCTGCACGGAAAGAAGTATACCGGCTATAGCGCAGTGAGTCAGAATTGGTAGAGGCCGGTGCACGCAACGTGATCGTGCCGCGGGCATTGAACCCCGAGTCAAACGCCTGCATATAGGCAATCTGTCGCCCCGCTATAATGGTTATACCGACAATAGCAACGGCTAAAAACAACTGAAACATCATAAGTCCCTGGTGAAGTATACCGGCTCTTCCTTTACCACTGCCTAATTTATTTTTCAGGATTAAGGAAGGCTTGAACTTCGACATGAAATGGGCCGGGTAGAATGCTACCAGCGTTGTGCCTGCTACAAACGCAGCCAGGTATAGCAGCCAGGTTATATGGGTAACAGGCGAGAAGGTAACGCGGGTGAAAAGTATACCCGAGAGCGGCCCCGTAAATATAGTATACAGTATGAAGCCTATACTGAATGTAGTGAGCGAAAGTATACAGGCTTCCAGTAGAAATTGCCCGCTGATAGCAAAGCGCGAAGCACCGAAAACTTTTCGCACGCCAATCTCATCCGCCCGTTCAAGCGAACGCGCCAATGAAAGATTAATATAGTTGATCCAGGCAGCCACCAGTATAAACACCGCCAGCGAGATCAAAGCATAGAGCAACATTCGGTTTACAGTTGGCTTCACTTCTCCCGATAAACCGGGAAGTGTGTGTAGCTCTTCGTACGGACGTAATTCATAACGACCGGTGTGGCCGCGCTTCTCAAGTGTGGTGATGTGCTCTTTGGCCATGACCGACAAAGCATTGTTGATGGCCTCTATATCCGTAGCATGTTCACGAAGTTTAACGAAGGTGAAGGTCCACGGAGAGTTGAAGTCACCGTCTTTTGATATCCAGCCATAGTAAGGCATGGTTGACCATGACAGCAAAAAATCAAAATCGAGCGAGCTGTTCTTGGGTACGTCTTCAAATATACCGGTTACGGTAAAGGGTAAACGCTCGTTGAAGTATAGTATCTTCCCGATAGGATCTTTATCACCAAAATATACTTTCGCTTGCGACTGCGAGATCATAACGGCATTAGGAGGCGTGAGCGATTTATCAGCAGAGCCGCTGATGATCTTCAGGTTAAACACTTTGAAGAATGAGCTATCGGCAAACAACATATTCTGATCTACCAGCCGAACATCTTCTGTGAACACAAAAGCTTTTTCATTATATACCCTCGTCACTGCTTCAATCTGCGGCACGTAGCTGGCGGCTAACAGGGCGGTGCGATCGTGCGTGCGAGCACTTTGCAATACCGGTTGTCCTTGCTGATATTCATAGTAGTCGATGCGGTATATCTTGTCGCCATCTGCATAAAATGTATCGTAACTGAATTGATATTTTACATAGCCGATCAGCGCAAGAAAAACAGCAATGCTCACAGAAAGTCCGATCACATTGATGATGGTAAATAATTTATTGCGGAGAAGATTCCGAACGGCTGTGTTCCAATAGTGCTTCAGCATAGGCGTGTTTACAGAATAGTAATATTAAGCAATTTATAAACGTGCACCTCGCTTCGTTACATGAATGGAGCATCGGTATGCATCTGATGTATCTCTCCGGTCGCGGACGTATGTGTATTGTTTCCGGACGTTTCCCTTGCAGCGATAGTATCTGAATGGTTGAAATCAAATCGGAAATCAATTTTTTGATGTGGCAGATTATTTGATCAGCAAAAGTGGAGTAAATAAAAATTGTATACATGAAACGAAGCTATCTCGGAGAATTTGAAGAGATCGTATTGCTGGTGGTTGTGCTCCTGGATGGAGAGGCCTACGGTGTAAATATCACACACGAGATCATTGAACAAACCAATCGGCAGGTGCGGCTAAACCAGGTACATGCCGCGCTGCTGCGGCTGGAAGATAAAGGTATGATACGCTCGCGTATGGGCGATCCTACACCCGAACGTGGCGGCAGACGCAAGCGAATATTTTCAGTTACTGCCTATGGGCAACAGACGCTGCGCGATATACAGGAAGTTCGCATCAATCTTTGGAACCTGTTGCCATCTTCCATGAAACCCACTGGTATATGAGCACTCTACACAATGCCAAACCAATTCCACCACGGTGGGCTACACGCCTGCTGCAATGGTACTGTGCTCCGCATCTGCTGGAAGAAGTGCAGGGCGATCTTGAAGAAGAGTTTGATTACCAGGTGCAGCGCGCAGGACTCCGCCAGGCAAGACTCGACTATATACGCAGTGTGCTCGAGTTCATGAAGCCTTTTGCTATAAAACGAAAATCATCATCTACCTCAAATCCTTTTTTCTCTATGAATATGTATAAACACTACCTGGTGGTGGCCTTGCGAAATATAGCACGACACAAGGCCTTCTCATTTATTAATATAGCGGGCCTTGCACTGGGCATGACGTGCTGCCTGTTTATTTTTCTATGGGTGCAGGATGAACGCAGCGTGGATCATTTTCATAAACAAAATGAATCGCTCTATAATGTATACGAGACAATTTATGCCGGCAAGAATGTTACCGGAAACTATGGAACACCGGTAAGAAGCGATAAGATGCGACCCTTTATACCGATTGAAGATATAAGAGAAGCCGCGCCCGAAGTAAAGTATATAAATTTTTATGCTACCGGTTATGAATTGCCCTGGGGCCACCCGGAAACTTTTCAGGTAGATGAAAAGATATATAAGCTTGAAGGCTCGCGTGCTACACCGGATTTTTTCAAGATGTT
>NZ_DATCSD010000421.1:0-4175 GCF_036568665.1 Ohtaekwangia sp.
ACATACAGCCAGCGTATACCTATACCCTGTATATGCGATGGAAGAATTGAAACCATTGCAGAGAAGCCCTATACAGCCCTGTATTCGCACTATTTGCGAAGCAGAGTATAGTTAGATATATAGGAAGATGATGTGACTACAGCAGAATTGCCGGTATCGTGTATATATACCGGCTGCTACATTGTGGTGCTGAAACAATTATGCTGCTGTTATTGCAAACAGGTATAAAAGCCATATGATGAAAATATAAAAAAATAGGCCAGCCCCGATATTATAATACCAGGCTGGCATAGATGGTTATCCCCATATACCCGTGGCCGCGGTTTTTCGCACGTATTCGGAGAAGTCGGTTGGTTTTCGACCCAATGCCTGTTGAACACCATCTTTTACAGATTGATTGCGACCATCTAATACTTCTGTAAACAGGTAAGTCATTAACCGGATATACTCTTGCGGAACGTTATAATTCTTTAACATAGCAGTATATTCATCCAGGGAGATTTGCTCATACCGTATTATTCTCCCTATAGCTTTGCCGATTTCTTCAGTCGCTTCCCGAAAGGTAAGGAGACGAGGCCCTGTGAGCTCATACAGTTTTTTGCTATGACCATCTTCTGTTAATGCGGCTATTGCTACATCCGCTATATCATCTGTATCAATAAACGGTTCTGCTATATTATCGATGGGCAATGCGAAATGGTTAGCTTGCAAAGGTTCAAGAAAAAATCCCTCACTGAAATTCTGACAAAACCAACTGGCACGAAGTATAGTCCAGTCAATGCCAGAATTTATAACGATGTGTTCGCATTTCTCGGCCTCTTCTTCACCGCGACCGGATAACAGGACAAGTTTTTGTATGTCTGTTTCGCTGGCAATTTTGACAAGCTGGCGAATAGCATCGATAGATCCGGGAACAGCCAGGTCTGGTTGAAAAGATATATATACCGCATGCATTCCTTGTAAGGCTGGCTTCCAGGTGTTGATGTCATGCCAATCAAATCTAGTCTCGCATGATCGCGATGCCGCCTTAACCGGCCAGTGAAGTTCGGATAACTGTTGTACAATGCGCTTACCGGTTTTGCCATTGCCTCCAATAACAAGAACAGGTTGTTGAGCTTGTGACTTTACTGTGCGAGCTGGTTCATGAGTTTGTGCTTTCATAATTTTCTTTTTTCGAAAATTAAAAGCACGGCTAAATGTAAAATAGAATAAAACCGACAGTGCTGATCTTTACTTCTAAATCGTTATTCAATTCCGGTTAATATCTCCTCTACAATACCTACCATTTGATCTTCCGGGTCAGTACCCCAGTGGCTGCCAGACATAACGATGGTTACATGCAGACTGGGTATGACTATAATATACTGACCTCCATAACCCCATGCGAAAAATGATGATACGGTTGTATTCTTCCATTTGAAATTACGGGTCCACCAGAAGTATCCATAGCCAAGATGCGGGCGCGGATATACTTTGGGCGTAGTAGATTCTTTTACCCACGATGCGGGAACAATCTGTTGCTGCTGCCATCGCCCTTCATGTTGATATAACCATCCGAATTTTAACATGTCGCGCGGACGCAAGCCTATATCGCCAATGGCGCCCATTGGTGTAGGCTCCGGTATATAAACATCATTAATGCCCAGAGGCATGAGTATTCGTTGTGTCAGTTCTTTTTTATTTTCAAGGCCGGTTGCCTGGCGCAGCACAACGTTCATCAAAATATGATTAAGTGAATTATAGGCGAAGACAGGTGTTGTATCTTTACGTGGCAGCGATAGTAAATAGACAATCTGATCTTTTTCATTGGCAGCAATAGAAGCGCTGTTGCGTGGATCTGTATAGTCGTAGGATTGCTCTTGCCAGGGTATACCGGTGCTCATGGTGAGCAGTTGTTTCAGTGTTATAGTTTTATTGCGTGGCAGGCAGGCCAGCGAATCGTACACAGACACAAGGCCACACAATGGTGTGTCTATACTTTTAATTTCTTTACGAGCAAGCGCTATGCCGGTGAGTGCGGACACGACACTCTTAGTGGCCGATTGAATATTATATACATAGTCGGGATGAAAGCGATAGAAATATTCTTCCACCACAAGACTATCGTTCCTGGCGATGAGCAGGCTGTGAATATCTTTATACTTACCGGTTATAATATGATGCACAACCGAGTCCATCACGTTACTGTCAATATGCTGTAGTGCTGTGGTGCTTACGGGTATCGCATCATTTTCTTCGAGCGGTGGCCGGTATATATAGCGGCCTACACGTGGGTGTAATCCGGGCAGGGTATTCGGATCGGTGATGGTAAACTTCAATGGATGTGCCAGCGTATCATCATCCAGCCATATACCCTGGATTGTGTTTGTTGCCGGGTCGTACTTCCCTTTGTATTCAGAGTAAAATTCCTTCAGCGTGAAGTGCAGGGAATCTTTGTCGAAGTATATAGTGTCTAGTGGAAATTCTTCAGCCTTAAACGTGGCATTAATCAGCGATAATTTCTCAGGTCGCGACTTCAGGTAAATGTGATATGTTATGTTAGGGAAAGAGAGAAGCCCGAGGTAATCTCCGGAAGGTGGTGGAGTAGAACTGCCGCATCCGAAGAGCAGCACCGACAGGAGGAAGAATAGGTATTGTTTCATGGTATATAATTTCTAAGATAATGCAAACAACCGCCACGCCCAACCTCATGCTACAACGAAAAGATATAGCCGGTATTACTTGCCGGGCTGTATTATTGTGCTGTCCTCAAAAGGCAAATTGCAATTGTTTATATATTTGGCAGTTTTATAAAAATAGAGGACTCTGGCGTTTCCCGAAAAATAATTTTGTGAGAGTATTTATTAACGTTTCCATTTTTATTGTGCAGTGCGCTGCGGCATTTCTTACTGGCTTGTTTATATATATGATGTTTGCGTTACTGGACTACAGCGGTGGTATGCAGGCATTTATAGGATTAGCAATTTTTCAACCGATTATGGGAGGAATATTGTGCGCTATTTCGATTCTTATTTGCTTGATTGTTGGCTTGCCGATTCGGTTTGGTAAACTGCGCAGCTGGTGGGGTAATCATTTTATTATTCCTATAGCAGGCATAGTAATAGGATTGCTTCTGCTGTCTTTTTCTATAACACCGATGTTCATAGAGTCAGCGACTATAGTAGAAGAAGGTGAAGAAATAACACGCAAAATTCCGAATGAGATACTGGCACTGCCGGGCTGGTTCCTGTTGTTGTTTTCAATACTACATATACTCCCTCCGGAAAACACTATACAAAAAGTGGAAGCGTTAGTGCTTCGTCTTTTCGGGAAGTAACAGTGACTGAACTTGTCTCTCGCATATAACCCGGAACAGCTGTTAATTTAATTTTTTATGAAACCGATTATCGCACTGATTTTCTCTTTGTATACAGCTCATGTCTGCGGACAGCACACCCGGCATGATCTGCTCACGAAATTTGATAGAATATCGTATTGGGCTGACTATGATGATGCGGACTCGAAAATTAACAAGTACGATTCCTTGTCGCGAGCAAATGAAGTTTTTAAGACAGAGCTTCTTGTCTATACATCTCAAAAACCGGCCTCGATAACAGAAGCCCTTAGCGAACTGAAAAGTAAGGGACTGACGATTGCTACCTCCGAAGATGGATTATTCAGAATATATTCCTGGGACGATCGCAGTGGTGGTACCATGCGTTATTTCAACACAGTATTCCAGTATAAGAGTGAAAGTAAAGTATTCTCAAAAGTAATTCGCGATGAAACTTCCAAAGAAGAACTGGGCGATTGGTATTCGGATATTTATATTTTAAAGAATGCCGGGAAAACTTTTTACCTGGCTGTGAAGCATGGCATTTACTCGTCCAAAGATTGTTACCAGGCCATAAAGATATTCAGTATAGATAACGGTGCATTGAATAGCGATGTAAAGCTGATCAAAACGAAAACAGGCATACGAAACGAATTAGGATTTGATTTTGATTTCTTCTCGGTAGTAGACAGACCGGAGCGACCGGTAAAGTTGATTACATACAATGCAGATGAAAAAACAATCAGCCTTCCTGTGGTCTGGGAAGGAGGCAAAGTGACCAACAAACAGATTATATATAAATTTACCGGAGAATATTTCGAGAAGAAACCCTAGTTATTTCCCACAGACCTCGCTGAATTAC
>NZ_DATCSD010000422.1:0-20225 GCF_036568665.1 Ohtaekwangia sp.
TCTCCGTATGAAACAAAACCATTGCCTTCTGTATTAAAGAAGAATTGTTTATCGGGATATACTTTAAAAAAATCGAGGGAAGAGTTGCCATGCTCTTTTACTATATGGAGGGCTTTATCGGCACCATCCTTATCCAGCACCTCATTCTTTGAAAGGTGCATGAGTACATATACTACATACCCGAGAATTAATACGGAACCTGCCTGTATGGAAAAAAGAAAATGATTGTTATCTCCGGCTGAGCGCACATTGCCTGTGAGAAACAACATGGTTTTAATGCTATCCGTAAATGATTCGCGTAACGATAAACGTATTCCCTGCTGGTGACCTTTGATGAGTGAAAAGCCGATAACAGCATATACCAGTAAAATTACTACGGCTATAATAATCTTGCCGGCCGCGCGATATTGAAAAGCGATATCGTGTTTTACAAAATATGCCTTGCTGGTATAGAGCAATACAATGATTGTAACCAACGCAATTAATGCTTCCTCATAATCAATGGCTTTGGTAAGATGGCCGATCAGCGAAAGTATACTTACCAGCAGCGCGATCTTCCACGCATTGCGTGCACCGGTAAGTAAGAAGGCAGACGCTATCAACAGTATCACTCCCAGCACCAGCACTGCAGCTGTAGATAACTGCGTAACGGAGAAAGGTATAAACTCTGCCAGTAATTTTAAACGCTCGGGTATGGCAGGCGTAAGTGCAGAGATAATGTTTACTATCCCCAGCAGCAGCATAAACCCGGCAGGAAAAAACCGAAGCAGTAAATTTCCCCTGCGGAAGAGGAATGAGATCATGCCGGCACCAAAGGGTATCCAAAATTCAAACAGACGAAAGAGCAATGTTACCGAAGCGGCCATCAACACGGGCTGGCCATATAGCGAGAGTATATATACCAGCGATACTTCTATCGCGCCCATACCTCTCAGAAAAGGAGAAACGCTCAGAATGATCACCATTACCACATACCCGACAAAGGAAGCGCCCCATGAAGGATATACTCCCAAGGCCGCCATGGCTATATATAGATGCAGCACACCTACCAGTTCGATCGCGATGGATACTCCCACGGCCCGCAGAAACATACCGGTATTAAAGTATTGATAGCGCAGCTCGTCAATAGATGCTGCAAGCCCGGGAAAGTAATGCACCAGTGTGATGTATATAAAGCCTCGTTGCTGCACAATGCTGCGTGTTATATAAGCCATCGAAAAAAGTAACGCCACCAAAAAGATCATGGCATATACATCGATGTGGCGCAGGTGGTTGCCCAGCAACAAAATACCATAAGCTGGTATAGCAACTATAAATACCGACAGCATGGATGCCACTACAAACAGAAACGAGCCTGAACGTATCTGCGCTTTGGTAAGCTTGTGCCTGTCCAGTTCATTTTCAAAAAAAGCGAGCGAGGTAAAAGCACCTGCCGGCAAAAATGTGCTCACGAAATTTCGCTTGAGAAATAATTGCAGTGATGTTCCCAGCGAAACCGCAGCACCTACACTTCGAAAGGCATATACATATAGTATGGCCTGCAACAAAATATAGCCTGCACATAATGCAAGCCCTGCCGCCAGCCAGCCTATATGAACAGAATGAAATGCCATGCGCACCTGGCCGAGTTGCAAATGCTCGCTGTGTACAAAATAAATCAGGCCCACCAGGAATATACCGGTAACCAAAACCTGTAAAAAGGATCGGTTAAAATAACTTCGCGATAGTCGGAAAGGGAGGTGCATGTTTTAAAGTAGTTTTTCGAATCGTCAGCTTTTAGTGGATCCGCTCAGGTGAAGTATAGATATTAAACGTTATTTATACCGAAGCTGTTCGGGCTTACTATATATATACCGCTATATATGTCAACCTCCGGCTGGGTGGCAGCCGGAGGTTGAAAAAAAAGTTTATTAACGGTGACGTCCGCCACCACCGCCCATGCCCATACCACCACCCATACCTCCTCCGCCATGCCATCCCATAGAATGAAATGACTGCGCCTGGAAGTGGTTGAAGCCTGCACTGTTAAAACGCTGCGGTGCAGAGAAATGCTGTTGCTGTGGTGCCGCAGTTGTCTCGCGCATACGTGGTGCTTCGTGCTGAGCCGGTGCAGAAGTATTTATGTCACGACCTCGGTTGCGTACTGCTGGTGCGTTATCGTTACGCCCCGCCATTACGTGGTTGTTATTGGGATTCATATCTGCCCTGCGATATCCGTCCGGATTACGGTTGATGTTGGTGAAGTGATGGTGCGCCACGGTATTAAATCCGCGGTATACATTTACATTCATGTTACGCACATTCATACGGTGCATATCATAATAGGTATGATAGCTTCTGTACATAGCGGGATAACGGGTATAGCCAAAGCCAAAAAACCAGTTGGCATATAAATGCGAAGGCAAACCACACACTATAATATTACCGGAAGGCCCATAGTAAAAACCGGTTTGGAAATATAGCGGCTGCGGATACCACATAGCGGAAGTATACCAGTATGGATAACCGAACCAATAGGGATAAGGTGTATTGTCGTAATAATTATTTGCCACATACGTTGGGTTGTCGGGCTGATTATACTGTGTGGCAAATTCATCGGCTGCTTTTTTCATTTCGGCCTGCAGCTTGGGATCGTTGTCTACTTCATTTTTATAGGCTGCAAGATCTTTATCGTTTTGCTGCTGGAGCTGATCGTGCAACGAATCGAGTTGCTGCTTTACTCCGTTCGGGTCGGCCTGGTATGCTTCGCCCAGCCCTACCGTTACATCAATGTTATCGGTAAGCAGTGTCATCACATCGGGCATGGATACGATCCTGCGAAAACTCTGCTGCACATTATCCGGATACTTGGCTATAACTTTTTGCATGGAGTTTTCGGACGATTGATACAGATCGTTCATCCGCGACAAATCTTTATAATGATTGTTATAGGCAGCGAGTATATCTTTCTGCGCTTCATCAGGAACGGTCTTCACGATAGACCCTGCCTGCGATGCATTGGCTCCTGCATTTACCAGTTGGGTAACGACATCCGGATAGCGACTCGCCTGGTATAGCACCTGCTGATCTTCGCGTGAATAACCGGATACAAGATCCTGAAATGATTGACTGGTGCGTGCCTGCAGGCGTTCCAGTTTTACCAACACCTGCGGATACTGCGATGCATCTAATATAGCCGCTCGTACATCTGCAGGATAAGGCGCTATAGATGATGAGATCTCGTGATCTTCTCTGGCCAGACTATCCATAAATGACTGGCTTCTGGCTGTGCGTACCAGCATCAGTGTTGCCAGTAACAGGAATACTACTATGCGATGTTTCATATTTCCTCTCTATTAAAAAATGACACCGATCAGAACTGCGAGTGCTATACATCTGTTGTTGCCATCGTTGTACTGCACAGGTTAAAAAGCCCATCGGTCTTGCTTTCCACCTGCTATTAAGATGAGAGCAGGCCTTGAACGTCACAGAAAAAAAATTTTTATGACTGTGTGACTTTTCTCCGGTGACGCATCAAAAGGGCAAACAAACACCAACAGCATGAAACAAATACTCTCAACGATGGTGCTGGCAGTAACCCTGGTAACAGGTGCCGGTGCGCAGAGTGGTGCTGTAAGAATCAGAGCTGTTGAAGCCGAGATTCCGGTGAATGTAATCGAGTCTTTCCGGCGGGATTTTAAAGGGGGAGAAGGTGAAGAATGGTCTATCCTGCCGGTAAAACTTGTTCAGGATGAATACGCGATACCGGCTTATAATAAACGTACCGGTGAGAAGCCAAGCTTCTATAGTGTACGCATCAAAGGATCGGAAGTACATCGCGAAGCACTATACGATACCAACGGACGGTTGCTGCGCATGAAGGAAACCGTAAAAGATACTGCCCTTCCGCCGGAGGTACGCGATGCCATCGAAAAAAGTAATCCCGGATATTCCATCGTCAACAGTGGCGAGATGATAAAAGAAGGGAAGTCGACCGTGACCTGCTATCGGGTATTGATCATGAAAGGAAAAGAGAGAAAGATCATTACGGTAGATCCACACGGAGGACATCTGAAGGAAAAGAAAATTGTTTAGTTTTTTCATAGGGGGTTTAGGTTAAGAAAAGTCCGCGCAGACGGTGCGGCTTTTCTTTCATTTAAAACTTCATTCATATATAGTATATATTTCTCACATCAACATAAACCATATAAATAGATATAGCATGATTTGTTAATACTCGCCACAGGCGGATTTTATTCCACTCATTAATTTCTATTTATATGAAAAAGTCATTCTCACTCATGTTGGGTCTGCTTCTTACCACGATGGTATGGGCCCAGGAAAACGAGACCGTTAAGATCACTCCCGTTAAAAAAGGAGAAGAACCACAAGCCGTTATGGCTGCTATCCGTGCCGATTTTCCCAATGCAGTTGCTACCGATCTGAATTTTCTACCCATGATCCTGTACGGAGAACAATGGGATGTGCAGACCGAAGGAAGCGTTGCTAAATCCGGGGCACAGTTTTACCAGGTAAACGTGCGCCAGGCGAATCAAACTTTTCAGGCGGTATACGACAAGAACGGAAAGCTTCAACATTCCAAACGCATTATCAAACACGCAGAACTTCCACAGGCAGTAGTGGATGCGATCAGCAAAGCACATCCTGATTACAAGATCATTCGCGACCAGGAAAAGATTACATCCGATCCTGCCGGAAAATTGAATATAGTATATCACGTTACCATTCGCAGAGTACACCACATGTCGCGCGGTATATTTATAGACCCTACCGGCAAGATCCTGCGCGATGTATAAAGTATAGTGCGCGGTTTATATATTCACTGCATGCCGCACAAACCCAGCCACTGCCACAGCAGTGGCTTTTTTATTTTCTCCACCCCAACCTTTTCCGCATTCGGCTTTCTACTTTCCGCTTTCGGTTTTATCTTTCAAACCCCTATACATCTTGCCATGAAGAAAAAAGAAATACGCTTACGTTGTTGGATAGATATAGATGGTGTTCGCTTTTTCGGACCAGGTCGCGCTGAATTACTGGAATATATTGAGACCACCGGCTCTATTTCCAAAGCTGCCAAAGAAATGGGCATGTCGTATAAAAAAGCATGGGCCATGATCGATGATATAAACAGCCGCGCATCAAAGCCCTATGTTATCCTGCAGAAAGGCGGACAAAAAGGAGGCGGTGCCGAACTTACCGAGCCTGGTAAAAAAGCAGTGGCTTCGTATAAAAAACTAACCACCAAGCTCTATAATATTATAGATAAAGAAACCGAATTACTCAAACACCTATAAATGCAGCAAGGTATATAGCTGTATATATACCTTGACAAATCGCATTCCTATATAGTTAATCTATCGCTTAATGCTTCCCTTTCAACGGGTGGAGCTCCAGTTTTACAAACGTAAATCCTTGTTGTTGTAAGGCAGGCAATGCCTGCTTCAATGCTTCATAACCATTCCACTCGGGGTGGTTCATGTGCATGATTACGATAGCACCGTGGCGCGCACCGCGCAATAAATTTTCGCGAATTACGGATGCTGGTGTTCCGGCTACAGCATCGCCCGATAACAGATCATAACTGATGATCGTTTCATCGAGGTGCCTGGCTATAGCAGCGCAGGCTTCATCGGTGGTGGCGGTGGCTGACCGGAAATATAGCGGCTTGCGCGAAGTCATTATTTCAATCTTGCGGGCATTGAGTTCTATCTCATCAATGGCTTGACTAACATTAGCTGTGCCATGTATACCATACATCGTTTCACCATCGATCGTACACGGGCGATGGAGCAAACCATGGTTCTCAATTTCAAACAACGGATCTGCCGCGAGTTCCTTTACTTTATCAGGATGTGCATCGATCCATGTGCCACTCAGAAAAAGTGTTGCCGGTATTTTTTCCTTGCGCAGAAAACTAATAAGTTCTTCATCGTAACCACTGCCGTGCGGACCTCCACACGCATCGAAGGTTAAGGCTAATATTTTCTTGTCGGTTACTATATCCTCGTCTACGCCTTTTACAAATGCACCGAACTGTCCGGGCGAGGCATTTTTGAATTTGGTAATTATATCCGCTTTCAGTTTTTGATACGCGGTATCTTCCGCTATAGTACGTTCATTAAAAAATTGCGCATTCGCTATCGATGCGAAGAGCAGAATACAGGAAGTTATGAATATGAGACGCATAAAAAATAAATTAACAGGTTGATTAACGTTATAGAGAGGTTTATTTACGAGATATACTATATATTATACCGATGTTATTAATTGACTGCTTCTTCCCGGTTTAACTTCTTAAGAACAACTTCACGAATAGGTGTATGCTCATTATGATAATGATGATCGCCTTCCACCAGTGCGACTTGTAAGGACGAATGATGTAATGCTGCCGCAGGCCTGTTACTTTCTTCTTTACCATAGATCACCAGTGTTTCAGGCGACATCTTCATGATCTCGGGCATCACTGGAAATTGCTGTGACGATGTTTTGTTAAACCAGCTTGCAAAATGAAATTCAAAATCGGCATAGTCATCGGGAGAGAGTAATACAACCAAACGGAGTTTTGCACGGAGATCTTCCGGCAGTTCGTTCGCCACAAATGGCATCACATCTGCACCAAACGAATATCCCAACAATATAAATGAATCGCGATGCCACTGTTGCATATAGTAGCGAATCAGGTTTACTATATCATGCGTTGTTTGCTGCGGTGTGCGGGCCGTCCAGAAGTAACGCAATGCATCTACGCCTGCCACCGGAACGCCATGCGCAGAGAAGTCGACACCGAGATTCTGAATAAAGCCTTTCCACCCGCCATCACCGGATATAGCGATCATAACTGGCTGATCGGTAGCCGCAGCGCAAGGCAATTCCGTTACCGGTAAATTTCCCGGCCGTGCTATAGCAGCCTCCTCTTTCTTTGCCCGGTTCACTATATCACTATAGGCTTGCATAAACTGTGGCTGCCAATCTTTAGGTTTGGAAAATCCATGCCCCACGCGCTGCAGCCGGTATATCTTCTCGCCCGGTATAGATTTCATAAATGCAGCAGTGTGTTCTACGTTACAGATGTGGTCGAGCTCGCCAATCAATACAGCAAATGGTGTTGTGAGGTTTTTACGTGGCAACAAGTCATATCCTTTTCCATCGGGCATCGTGGTATAGTGCAGGCCGCTTCCTTCGCACAATGGTTTTGTGCTTATTATATCCGGACAAAAACCTAGTGCTATACCTCCCTTATAGGTTTCCAACGGAGCCTGCGCCATTACACCATAGATCAACGTAGCTCCTGACGAATAGCCGCACAACACCGGCAGCTGATAATGCTGAAAGGTATATTTCCGTTGTAGAAACTGGCTAAGATTCTCGAAGTCAGCCGAAGCATATATACAGGCATCGGTTGTATGCTCGGCATTTTTCCAATAGTGCAGTATATCTATACCGGCTACAACGGCTCCTCTGGCGGCCAGGCTTTTTGCCATATCAATAACACCATAGCGCCAGCCTGCATCGCCTGAGACAAACAGCACCAGTTCTGTTGGTGGTGTTTGAGCCTGACGGTATATATGTACCGTACCAAACCGGCTGAACGTTACAGAGTCTGTAACAATCGTATCGGCATGTACTATCAATACCGAGCAACAAACTATACTTAACATCAGGAGCATTTTCATTATATACCGATTTATACTGACATCCTTTATAAAAAAGGCCAGTCATACAACGACCGGCCTGCAGGTGGAAACAGAATTATACTTTCGGAGGAAAGTGCCGGAAAGATTTAGACACTTCTTTATCGACAAATTTAGCTTCGTTGAAGTTGTTGATATGCGCTACGGCATACGCGCGCCACACCAGTTGATCGGTTTTTGCATCCAGCATATCGATGATGAGCGTGCCCTCTTCATAGCGCGATACCCAGAAATTATTCCATTGCGGTCCCCACCAGCCACCTAAACCATAAAAGCGATAGTAAGGATAAAAGAAGCCCGGATTGGATATATAGTTTTGCACTTCCTGCTTCTCGCGGGCACCTGCCAGGTAGGTAACGATTATATCCGGATGTATATCCGAGGGTGTAAGACCTTTTGCTTCCAGGTCGCGTGTTACCGCTTGCTTCACATTGGCATCCATAAACGTATTATCCGTATCGGTTACACCCAGCTTACGAATTACTTTCCCCGACTCGAACCTGAACGTTTTATACTTTTTAAAATCTATACTTTTATCAAAGTCAACATGCACCTGGGCCATTGCTGCAGCGCCTGCTAGCATCAGCGCTGTAAAAAACAGTTTTGTTTTCATACCATTCACCATTTAAGTTTTACACGAATAGCATTCACTACTATTTATTATCTGTTAATTAGATGTAAGGCCAACCATTCTGTCACCCCGGGCGGCCACTTCTATTTCCAACACATGCTCGTCATTTATACTGGCTAAATATTTACTGCCCTCGCGCAGGTATAGCTGCACGTTAAAGTATAGTCTGTCTACCGGCATCGATCCGCCAAACGTTACTTCATCCTCAAAACGATACGTACCTATGCGTAATTCTCCCGGCAAGTCGGTAGAAGATTTTGTTTTCAGAAATGCAAAATCAATTTGTCCGGGCAGTGCAGCGTTCAGCACAATAGTACTTGCTCCGGCCATCATCTTCCGCATAAAATTCATATCGGCAGAATCGCGCAGCGAACGGATCGATGTTTCGGGAATCATAAATTCAAAACGCTGCAATGCGTCATTCAGCTTGGCCTCCAGCCGCATCGATACAAACTCGTAATCTCTCTTATCGGTAAGTATACGAATACGACATTCGTTAGCACCGGTAAATTGCGTCTGACTGAATGCATGCGAAACCACGAGCATCAAAACAACGGCCAGTATATTTTTCATGAAATAAAATTTTTAATACAGTATATATCAGGGATTGAAGCGCGTTTCCCATTTCATTAACAGGCTATCGACATCGTTTATACTTTCCTTCAATTCCTCTTCGGATATCTTATCACCTTTCTGCATGCGCTGCGATAAAGCCGCTACATCGTTCAGTATAATTACCTCTTCGCGTGTAGGGGTATAATGATGAAGCTTTATATAGTGATGGGCATGGTTCACCGCTGACTGAAAATGTGAACCGGCAATTTCTTCCGACTGACTAAAAAATTCAGTCTCTGTTACCCGCAAGCGCAGATGAGCCAACGCATGCGCTGCACGCCCAAATGCTTTGTTCAATTGTTCAATAGACGATACATGATTTACTGCTACACTGTCGGCCAGTTGTTGCAGTTCATTGGCAGAAACTTCGATCGATCTTTTGTTCGCCTGATTGTTCGAAGCAATCTTATGCATGGCCTTCACGCTTTCGCGGATATAGTCGGCACTCTGTTTATACTCACCCTTTGCATACGATTCTATTGCGAGCCAGAATTGTTCATCCGGCTGTACTTCTGTCAGCGAGATTTCATTTTCACCTCGCGGAGTTGCAGCTTGTGCCGTTGTTTGTTCCTGCCGATGCTGGCAGGACGATAGCACTGCTGTGATGATCAGCAGCCCTATCGGAACGAAATAATTTTTCATAACCTGATAATTTACCTGATACCACTTCCCTTCCCCGAATTGCTATGTATAGCAGCAAACAGATGATGCGCTATACCTCACATTACAGTCTTTGGATGCCGGGCTGCTAAAAAGTCACTGGAATGTTCGGCCGGAATGTATACTTTTGAAAGAAATACAAGTTGCTGTATGGAGAAGATACGTGTTGTTATTGCAGACGATCACAAGCTTATACGGGTTGGCCTGAATGCCATTCTGCAACTGGAAAACGATGTTGAAGTAGTTGCTGAAGCAGAGAACGGCATCGAGGTAGCCGCTATACTGAAAGAGAAAGTGGTCGATGTGATCCTGATGGATATAGATATGGGTATTCCCAATGGCATTGACACTACGTATAAGATCAAATCCGATTTTCCGGATGTAAAAGTGCTGGCTATAACACAGCACGAAGAGCGCGACTATATATTAAAAATGCTGGAGGCCGGTGCCAGTGGCTACCTGTTAAAGAACTGCGGCCGTGACGAGCTGCTGGCGGCTATCCATGCCGTTGTAAATGGTGACAGTTACTTTAGCCAGAGTGTTTCGGCAACGCTGCTCAAAGCTATTACCGATTTAAAAAGTGCACCCAAATCTTCTTCCAAAGCTGACAATCCATTGAGCGATCGCGAGATCGAGGTGCTTCGCCTCATTGTACAAGAATATTCGAATGTCGAGATCGCTGAAAAACTTTTCATCAGCGTGCGCACAGTTGATACCCACCGCAGAAACCTGCTGGAAAAACTACAGGCAAAAAATACCGCTGGTCTAGTGAAATACGCCATTGAAAAAGGGCTGGCCTGATCCGTACGGTTTTATACGGAGAACGCCTCTACGCTTTTTTACCTAGTGCCGCTCAGCCTTTATACCGACTGGGCTACCGGTTTTCTGTGATTTTATAAAATACGTTTTTTCGCTCTACCCGCACAGCGCGCGTGATTGCACCTTTACTGCGTTGAAACCAAACAGTAAGCGCTATGAAAAACTTCAGTCATTTTTCCGATGAACAACTAATCTCCTATACTCTTCAAAATGACAATGCGGCTCTTGGCGAGTTATATAACCGATACTTCAAGAAGGTATACCAAAAGTGTTTATCTATTCTGAAAGAAGAAGACATTGCTTTTGATGTTGCCCAGGATTCGATCATGAAAGCTTTTGACAAGCTTGATACTTTTAAAGGTGACGCTCAATTTTCTACGTGGCTATATATTATCATTCACCGCGACTGCCTCGCGTACCTGCGCAAGAAAAATAAAACCAACCTGGTGAGCCTGGAAGAAAATACGGGCGATGATGAGAACGAAAGCAGCAGCTTTGCTCTGATGCCTGAAACTGACAAGAACGACCAGGAGAGCATCATGTTCGCACTGATTGATCACTTGCCACAGGAAGAAAAGAGTTTATTGCTGCAGAAATATCAACAGGGAAAATCCATTGAAGATCTGCAGGCAGATTATCATTTAACATCGAGTGCCGTAAAGATGCGCTTGAAACGTTCGAAAGATAAAGTAAACCAGCTATACTGGGTTGCTTTGGCATCGGGCCTTTCTACAGCGCTGGCGTTGATGTAATACGCGTTTCCACTTTTTATCAATCTATACTGTGCTGCATCTTTACGGGTGCAGCACGAACTTTTACATCCGGTGAAGAGCTGCATTGTATATCCCTTCCTCTCTCATCTTAATTTCAGCAGTGGATATTTTTGGGCGATGGAGCTGGCCCGCAAGATCAGTGTACCACTCGTATTGGTCACCATCGTTTCGCGCAAATATAGCCAGCGTGAGAAGAAGGCTTTTCATCATGCCTACACACAGGCACATGCAGCCTATACGTTGCAAGCCGGTAATATACTTCCGGAATCTTCCATTAATACGCAACACATCTGTCTGGAAGCTGAAGGCCTTTGCCCTATAGATGAGTTTGCCCCAAAGCTGGCAGCCTTTGCTGCACAAAAGACGGATGCTATTCTGGTATTGCCACCCGATCTTTTCTCTACTGCCGATCAGGCCCAGTTAATCGATTCCTCTTATAGCGCTATTCTGTTACCACAAGGTATTGATCAAACGGTTACGCCTGCGTCCGAAAAATTCTATGATGTATTCCGATCAAGTCATCATGTACGCATGCACCGAAAGGTATTGCACGAGCTCAGCAAAGACCGAGCGTTGTTTAATTACTTCACATCCGTATTCGGAAGAAAACATTAGACGATCGTGTAAAATATACCGGTAAGGCTCAGCATGATGATCCTGGTAAAGATCGATCTTCTCAACAGGTATAGCACGGTTTCTCTGCCGCGGTTACCATATATAGGCATCGTATCAAAAAATGATCAACTGATTTGACGATACGCTTATTATGTGAGTATATATTAATTATCGTCGATCACTGAGTAGTAACGTTGTTACAGCTTGTATACAGATGCTGCCACGTGGCACGCTGGTTGGCATTCAATACTTTAAATACGGTTTGCTCTCTCCTCTTTTGTAACTGGCGCACTTCATCTTCGCATTTCTCTGTATTGAAAAAGTATTTTGAATAGGCTTTCGCCATCTGATCATAGTATTCGTACGTGATCTCCTGCATCTTTACCGTTTGAGATGCATCAAGCTTCAAGGTACACTGCAGCTCTGCAGTAGAATGCTCTACCGAAATTTTACGCTCTTCCCACTGCTGCATCAGGTTGATCAACGCAATGATCAGCAAGGCAGAGAATGCCCAAACAGCTTCTTTTAAATTATAGGAAGGATTCAATAGAAAACTTTTAGTTGCTGGCATAAGATCTTTCGTTTAGTACCACAACTAAGAGACAGGCAAAAATCAACTTGCCACTATGGGCGCCTGAAAAAATTTATTCTATAAGTAATGCTGGTTTCCCAGCCGACCATAACCTTGCTGGCCGTGAAGTTATTCTCGGAGGTGCGCACCACTTCCATAATGGAGTGCATGGCCGGAGCTGTTGAATAAGAAGTTTTAAATCCCGGGGCACCACCATCCATAGGCTGACCTGCTACTTTGGTGCGGTCTATCACAAACACATTGGTATTGCGCATCGAAAATTTAGTCTTGAGATAACCAATGGAAGGGCCGAAGCGTATGTTGATGTTTGGTGTAACGGCAAGTTGAAACATGAGCTTTACCTGGTGATGCCGTGACGAAAGTTTGATGTCGTTCTCAATTGTTTTATGAAATGTGCTTACTTCAAAATTCCGTTTCTCCCGTATAGTTCCATACGTATATACTGGTGTAAACGAGAAGTTGCGTGTAAGCAACAACGATGTACCTAATCCATAAGCGCCATAATATTTACCATCTCTCTTCAGCCATGACGGATTTACCACTACATATAGCGAGCGTAAACCTGCCTGCAACTCAGTACCTATAGCATAATCGTTGATCATAAAACCACCAGCTATATACCAGCTGCGATGGCGGCTCTTCAGGTTTATTTTCCGGATCTCGCGTGGCGGAAGCTTGCGCAGCGAAGTTGAATCAAAGTATATATGAAAATCTTCGAGATGGCGGGTGAAGTATGTATCAGTGGTAGCTGATACTGGTGTTTCTGTTACTGGCTTGCGACTTATACTGGCAGTATACGATGCGTTGTCTACTACCATCGGCATATAGGCCGTTACTTTATCAAGCTCAGTTTTTTGTCGGCTGATGGGTTTGGAAGTAGTAGCTATCGCCGGGTTAACGGTAACAACTTTTATAATTACGTACCGATCTCTTTTTCTGAATGTGAGGTTCATCTGGTTGCCCAGCAGGAGGAGTACTTTTTCAAGAGGTGCTTCCTTTACCGATATAGATACCGGGCGATCTACATCAATTTCGTTGGAGCTATAAATAAAGTGCAGACCTGTGATAGCTGAAAGTTTATCGACCAGAACATGAAAGGGAGTATTGGTGCAGGTAATGGTAATACCTTTTACGGGCAGCGATGCCTTCATATACTGCGGAAATGCACCCGTGCCGGTGTATAGCAGCATTACCGCGACTATAAGTCTACGGACAACCTTCGCCTTCCAGGGTAAACACATTCCCATTTTTCGCCACCGATAGATTTAATGTCTCCGCGATTAAATTTAATAGATTTTCTGCAGAATCATTGTCAAAGGTAGCAGTCAGACGGCAATTATTAATATTCTTATTTAAAAGTCTGATCGAATAGGGGTATGCCTTTTCGATATCCATAATCACTTCTGCCATTGGCTGGTCTTTGAAAACGAGTTGTCGTGTAGCATATCCCCACGAGTTAGCGTTAACTGAATCTCTCACCTGTATACCCTGTTCTGCTGCCCGGATAACGGCTGTTGATCCTGCTTCCAGGTAACTGCTGTCGGTAGCAGTATATACCAATACCTTTCCTTCTTTTACACTTACCTCCACGCCATCTTTTCGTGTAACAACATTAAACGCTGTGCCTATTACGCGTATATCGGCTGCAACGGTATGGATAATGAACGGCACTTCTTTATTGGGAGTGACCTTGAAAAATGCTTCACCTTCCGTTAACCGCACGGCACGCTCAATGGCACCAAAGCTTGGCGGATATAGCAGTGTGCTGTTATGATACAGTATAGCAACCGAGCTATCGGGCAACCCTACGCGTTGCGATGCATTTTTTGTAGTAACATTTACCTCCGCTATTTTATCATCGTGCATGCGGATATAGAGGAGCAAGCCGGCAATGATTGTAATAAGCAACGATGCGGCTATACGAAACAGCATGTTGCCTGTTCTGCGTGGTGCAGGTTCTTTCCACATCGGTGTAACGGATGTTAACCGAGCCTGCAACGTATTCCACGCACGTTGAGAACTTACCTCACGCGGAGTTCTTGACGGATAGGCGCTGTTCCATGCGGTTTCTATCTTTTCATAGTACGAGCGGTTCTCGGCAAGCACCAGCCAGTCCTGAAGCGCCATAGCTTCTTCAGGCGTAGCCTCACCCGCCAAATACCTGACGATTAGTTCGTCTTTTATCTCAATGTCATTTTCACGTTTCACTCCGGCACAGGTTTATGTTAAAATATACTATCCTTTAGTTTCAATCGTAAGATCCGTAATGCCTTACTGATCTGGTTCTCGATGGTGTTTACCGATATATTTAATTTCTTCGCTATCTCGGCATAGCGTAATTCTTCATAGCGACTCATTACAAAAATGTTTCGGCACTGCTCGGGCAATTCATCAATAGCAGCACGTATGCTCTCGGATAATTCTTCCGGAAACACTTCGGGCTGCTGCGAAGCATGTATACCCTGCTGCAAGCCATACTCCTGGTGCTTCAGCTTTATCACCTTATGCTCGAGTGTATTGATGCATTGATGATATACCGCACGAAACAGATATGATCTGATCGATTGCTGTATCGTCAACTCTTCACGCTTCTCCCATATCTTCAGAAACATAGACTGCACTATATCTTCTGCTTCATCCATGTCCTTCACTATCGTGCAGGCATATTGGCAAAGATTTTCATAACAGGCGTGAAACACCTGCTCGAAGGCATCTTTGTTTCCGCTTTGTATAGCGTTTATAATGTCACGATCAGCCAACTGCACCGTATATTCGTTGTAGATAGGAATCAAATCTATTTATTTTCCACCTTTCGTATTGCTTCAAAGACAGGTAATTGATGCCCTACCACTATCGATATTAGCAAAAATTCGTGAGTATATACCCTGAAAATGAAGGCTCTGCTAGGCAGAAACACTGGGTTTATGGAAGATAACCGCAGAATGGTCGCGGATCATGCAGGGCTGGTCGCATATCCACACTCACAGCAATTCCGTATACTTGAACCAAAATTGTGGACGCCAGAAACCACTTTTATAAAAACGGGGCGGAACCGAAAAGCCATACGAGTAGGGAAACGAAACAAAAAATCAATGAATCAGAAACCATCCAATGCATTTATCGGCGCATCCTGGGTTGCTTTGTTTGCAGGTGTACTTGCTTTTAACATCGGCCTCTGGAATGCAGACATGCTGCTGAATGAAAAAGGATATTACTTTACCGTATTAATGTACGGTTTGTTCTCTGCTATATCGCTCCAGAAAAGTGTGCGCGACCAACTGGAAGGTATACCGGTAACAAATATTTACTACGGCCTGAGCTGGTTCTCTACTATACTGGCCGTGGTGCTGCTGGTAGTAGGATTGTGGAACGCAACGCTTACCCTAAGCGAAAAAGGATTCTACGGCATGTCGTTCGTGCTGAGCCTTTTTGCTGCCATCGCAGTGCAAAAGAATACACGCGATAGCCGCCAGACTGAAGTGAAAGAATAATTTCTTACGGAAACAGCGCCATTCTCGTTGGCGCTGTTTCTTTCAACCTATACACCATCATCGAGTTGCTGAAAAGTGATTCATTGCGCAGCGCATCCTGGTCTGTTATCCGGTTCATCACGCTATGGCTACTGAATAAAAGATCCCTGCTGAAGAAATTCACCCAACAGAAAAATTTCCCTAAGCATCGCATTGGTGATTTTACTATCTTATCACGATGAAACAGATGCCCCTGATGCTGATAGCGCTCATCGCTATAGCCTGCTCACCATGCTATCGTAAAACTAAAATCACAGTAGTGTCCTACCGTATTGGAAAAATGGTTGATCATCACCTGGACCTCCGCAGAAAAAATTACTTTGATTATTACCAGCGCATTGTAGGACTCACCAAGATCGAACACTTCAAAGGCACATATCGCCAGCAAGGCGACACGCTATATTTTACCTTTTGTGAGAACAGGATTCCCCAGGATTTAACGGGCAAGGCCTACATCGATTCGGCCGCGAACGAGATTGTTATGCTGCAGAAAGACCCGATCTATAATCAGCGGTTAACAATTCGTAAAGACAAGCGCAAAAAGCATCAGTAATCACAATAAAAAAGTGCTGCCGTTTTCACAGCAACACTTTCTTCGGGGTCTCTTTTTTTAAAGAGTATATCTAATTATCGTGACAGATTACAGGCTGAGTGTTTTAGCAACACCATTGGAATCTGTTACTTCGAATGTTACGGCACCATGGTAGTTCTCCAGGTTGTAGATGCGAGCAAAGTCGCCATCAGCTTCTTCTTTCGCATTGTATAACAATGTACCGATAGAGTCATAGATCTTTACAGTAAGTACATCTGCACCTTTGTTGGCAACGGTAAGTATATATTTGCTAGGCTCACCGGCTACGTGCAATACATTCGCCAGTTTCTCTACTTTACCAAAGTGATAATTAACACGTTCTACCTGGCGACCATTTTCACCTACCAGTTCTATAGTATATTCTCCTTCTTTCAGGTTAGAGAAATTATAGGGTCTTACAAAGCCATCTACATTCTGTATAGTTTCAGCATATACCAGTTTGTTCTTTGCATCCAGTATAGATACTTTAACATCTGCTGGGCGTGTTCCTTTATAGAACAATTTTATAGTAGTACCATTTTTCATGATAGCCATACCAGTAGATGCATTCGGATTTTCAATGGCTCCGGCAAACATAGCGCTTGTAGAAATCAACATAGCAGCTGCGATTGATAAGATGTTTTTCATATTGTGTTGTGATTAAAGTTCGTTGTTTTTATATGACACTAAGACGAACCGAATATTCGTTTTGTTGCAGCGCAAACGTTAATTTTTCTTAACATCAGAGGTTTACACCGAAACTGCCGCATAGTTTTATTCTGCCAACCGGAAGCGCGTCAAACGAAAGTATTTTGATTTGGATGCAGATTCTACTAAAAAACAACCGGGTACGTTTTTAACAGAAAAATGTTCCGTAACAAAAAATTAATAATTACCGGTATATATATACTATATTTTTCAGTCGATATATAGGTTGCGGTGATGCAAGTGAACGAATATGTACACTTTTGTCCCGAAAGTGTACAAACCATTGGCAGCAAATAGAAAACTCACGCTTACGGTGTGTGGAGATCAGGCCGCTTATTGGGGATTAGCAACTTTTGTGTTACCGAAAAACTAAGCAATGTATGCGAAACAATGAGGCCTAATGCCGCACCAGCGCTCACATCCAATGCTGAATGCACGCCTAATGCAACGCGGGAAAATCCAACCAGCACAGCCCATATAAGTGGCAGACTATAGAACCATTTGATGCGAGTACCAGAATAATATATACTAAAAGCTAATATACTCGCGAGCAAAAATGCATTGAATGAATGCCCCGAAGGAAATGATGAACCCGCTTCATATATCCAATGATCCAATACACGTTTATCAATCTTGCCAAAAGAAAGTGTATCTGACTGAATGAGTTGCTGAAAGAAAATTCTTCTGTCAGATTCCGGCAGGGTATATATAGAGTCTAGCCGGGCAGTAGAATGTGTTTGCTCTAATATATAGGTGTGACTGGGCCGTGCACGTTGCAAGGCTGGTTTTATACCATACTCATTAACAAAAGCAAAAACAAACAGAATGATAAAGAGTACGAGGAAGGTGCGGAAGAATGCCTTTGCCTTCGCACCTGCCGAAGGTGCATTGATCGCATAGAATATACCAGCCGCCAAAACAATAAGGGGTGTGCCGGCCCTGCCGGCCGATTCGGTTATCCAATAAAATACAGAACACCAAACGCTATCTTTTGAACAGGCTAAAAATTCCGGAGAAAGAAACCAGACCGAACCTAGTAGTATTGCATACAACGGCAGTGATGCCTGAAGCAGGGGTTTTATACTGTACTTCACACAGGAAAGTTACGAAAAATGGAAAACCCTTGCCTCTATAGAAATTTTTAAAACAGGTTCCTTAAAAGTTGAGAACACGTCTCTTTACTCCTCATTATACCTTATTCACGCTCTTTCACGATCCGACTATAGGAAATAGACACTCACCTGAGTTCTTTCTTGCCACATGATCGCCCAATCATACACTAAGTTTATTTACCACAACGGGCAGACAATAGCTTATGGCAGTTTCTTTCCCTATATTGATGCAGATAATTATGCAAAAATTAAAATTCAACAAAGATTGTTCTGGTTTCTATGCTACGGTAAAAGAAAGAGTCGATCATTACTTCACCTCAAACAACATTTCAAAACAGGCCGATGGCCGGATGATATTCAAATCGGTATTCTTTCTGGGTGGTACATTCAGTTTATACCTGCTAATTCTCTCCGGACAATTTTCCCTACCAGGGATGCTTATACTTTCCATTATGCTGGGGATGTTTGCAGCCTTTGTCGGTTTTAATGTTTGCCACGATGCCTTGCATGGTTCCTACTCCTCGCACCAGTGGGTAAATGATGCGCTCGGCTCTGTATTTCACCTGCTGGGTGCCAATACTTATAACTGGAAGATTTCGCACAATACGGTTCACCATATGTATACCAACGTACATGAACATGACGATGACCTTATTGTAGCACCGGGATTGATCCGCGTTTGTCCGCAGGATAAATCTACCAGCATCCAGCGCTACCAGCATTACTATGCTTTTCTGCTATACGGTATGGCCAGCCTCGCATGGATCTTCAGTAAAGACTATGTTAAGTTCTTTCAGAATAACATCGGCAAAAGCTGCGATACTACTACGCACCCGCGGATTGAATTCTTCAAGCTATTCTTCTTTAAAGCTCTTTATTATTTTCTGGTAATAGCCCTGCCGTTGATGGTACTGGATATATCGGTATGGCAATTTGTAGTAGGCTTTGTCTGTATGCAATTAGCTAAAGGCCTTGTACTGGGACTTGTGTTTCAACTGGCTCATATTGTTGAGGACCTTGAATTTCCTGAACCCGATCATACCGGGAATATTGATGATATATGGGTAGCCCACCAGTTGCGCACCACGGCCAATTTTGGAAGCGGAAGTTCTATTACTACATTTCTATGTGGCGGACTGAACATGCAGATCGAACATCACATTTTTCCTAAAGTTTGCCATATACATTACCCTGCTATTGCTGGTATAGTAAAGCAAACTGCTGCAGAGTTTGGTTTACCATATCATGAAAACACGTCATTCGCTACAGCATTGGCATCACATTTTCGTGTACTTAAAAAATTAAGCAGACAACCTGTACTGGCTGTCGCATAAATCACTTCTGTATCAATCCGCATTCTTTTATCCTACGCAGTATCTGTGTATGATAGAAGAATGTTTTTTTTCAGATCATCTGACAGGATTAGAAGACTGTATCTGGTCTGCTTAAAAGAGGATTGAAAATTACCATTGTGCATTTACAATGGCCATTAATCTATAGCTAAGTGACGCTTAATACATCATTACCGACTATTATACTCTGTTACTCACGCACAACCTGTACCTGACGGACACCTGTTTTAGAAGCAAGTCTTATAGGATACAAACCCGCTGGACTAAAATCATATTTCCCCCTCCAATCGATATAAGTCCATGCTACCTTCCTATATATACTTTAGTAGTATAATACGATTGTCCAATCTGCAAACGAAGTAAGTATACGCCAGCACTTGTGTGTTGTGCATCTACCTCGTAGGTCTGATTGAGTACATCTTCGAGGGTTTGAGCCGTTACCTGCCGGCCCATAACATCAACAAGCTGATATTGCACAGGCTGTCGCTCGGAGAGATTGAAGGTGATGTAAAAATCGTTCGGGGTTATTGGATCACTGTCGTACACAACAAATGGA
>NZ_DATCSD010000423.1:0-9784 GCF_036568665.1 Ohtaekwangia sp.
AGATAATACGCAGGTGTTTCTTCCGGGTCTTCAACCCGATGGTGATCAGCAGAAATGAAGCTATACCCCACAGTATCGGGAAGCCTATACGATGGTTCTGCGCTATAACGGTATAGAGCGAATCCGGTGTTTTATAAGCCAATAACAATACGGTATGATCTAACTCCGCACTGGCGAGAAATACAAAGAATAATACATAGAACCATGAGTATGCATTATAGGTTTGCTCATGAAAGCCCGTGAGTTTTTGTACACGTTTCAAAGTAAAGATGGCAATAAAGAGCAGCAAGGCTATATATACATAATGAAATACAAAACCCGTAGATGAAGCTTCGCCCAGCAGATATATATCGCGGGCATCGATAATTACAGAATGGTAATACAAGAGGTATGATAAAATCGCTACAGCACCCCACCCTGCAAAAAACGGACGAAGCGACTCTGGCAAAATAAGTTTCTTCTCTGCAAGGAGCAGTCCGCTTATAAAGAACAGATTATATGTACCAATCATAATCATGAAAGCCGATCGATCGTCTACATACTGCGAGAGCTGGTATTGCAGTTCGAGGAACTGGGAAGCATAGAGTAGTATAATTCCTCCGAGAGAGAGAAGCATTTTATAGGGCTGCACGTATTCAGCATACTCTCCTGTTTCAAATCGCAGGAAGTAAATAGTGAGTCCCATAGAGATCAATACAAATATACCGGTGATATAGGCCTTGTTAACAACAATAGCCAGTGTATTGGCATTGGCAAAGTATAGCTGTTGCCAATCCATCAGCAGACTTATCACCATCAAGCCGACAATGATAACAGACGCCAGCTTCATCAGTTTTATACCCGACTTCTGCGACAGCCACAATAGCAACACGGTTTCGGCTGCCCAGAAAAGTGTAATATAGTTTCCTTCGAGTTGTACTGGCGCTGCAAGACTGATAAAGGTAAGCACAAGACCGATGAGCAGGAATACCAGGTTACGATCAACGCGTTCGTTCTTATACAAGGTATAGGCAAATACAAAATTAAATATACCCAGCGCAGCGGTAAACAATCCTCTGAAGTCGCTACCCGCGGCACTGAGTATAACCATACCGGCCGCATAATAACAAAATGTATTACTCAACAGCAATGTTATCTCAATGGATTTGAATGAAGTTCGGTTACGAATGTTATTGATCACATTCATCAGGAAGAATGTGAGGTAGAACAACGTGGCAAACACCATCGCTCCGCGCATCATCGGTATATTATCGCCATCATACTTGGCGGTTAACCACGAGCCAAAGAGTATCAGCGTAAACACATAAGCGATTATATTAACAAGATTCCATTTCTTATAGTATGCCAGCACCAGCATACCAGTATCCAGGATCAACACGTAAGTAAAGAGCACGATATAATTCCCTTCACCGGTGCTAACCATGAAGGGTGAAGCAAATCCGCCAAGAATGGCGAGTATAGCAAGCTCGATGCGGTTATACGCCAGCGACAGCACAATGGCAAATGCAGTAATAACCACCATAATAAGAAACGCAGCTGTCTGGCTAAATATACCATACTCATGAAAAGCGATGGCAATAGTTAAATATAGCACGGCTATACCTCCGCCTACGAGTACTGAACTAAATGCTACAAATGTTTTTCGCAGGTAATGCGCTATGCTTATCAGTATACCTCCACAAGCTATACCTATAAATACACGTCCTATTTCTCCAATCCACTCCTGGTCGATAGCATACTTTACAAAGAAACCTATGCCGAGCACGAGTATACCTATACCGATCTTGTTCGCGAGATTTTCGCCAATGAATTTTTCAAGATCGGGGTTGCGTTCAAAGAAGCCGGGCTTGGGTGGCTTTGGAGGAGCCGGAGGAACAACAGTGCGTTTCTGTTCCCGTGCTTCTACCACCGGGAATGTAACAACCTCGACAGGTTTCTGTTCTGCTTCTTTTTTGATCTCTTCTTTTACAGGTGCCTTTATCTCTTCCGCTACAGGCTTCACTTCTTCGCGTACAACGGGTGTTGGTTGTACAGGTACTTCCTGCACAGGCTCTTTTGTCTTTGGAGGTTCAACAGGTTTTATAGCGGGTGTGGCTTGTGCTACGGGGCGTTCAACCACTTCGCGTTCACGTCTTGTGTCGCGCTCGGTCACCTGCTCTCTATGACGCTGCTTACGGAACTCTTCTGAGAGATCGTCCAGCTTTCTTTGCAGGATTAATAGTTGTGATGAGAAGTTGTTTTTGACCGAGATCAAAACAAGGAGTGTAATTACCAGGAGGATAAAGAGGACGTATTCCATGCTTACAGGGATAGGTAGCGAGACGTTGACAGGTTTTGATACAATTTATTGCAGGGCTTTAATAAGCAATCTAAATATTCCCAATCGTTGAAATCAACATAAATATAAATAAAAAGAAAAAGGCCGCTTCGGAGTGTCCGAAACGGCCTTTAAAAAGAAAGTTATACGTTATTTACGATGTTTCGTAACGAAAGTAAGTACCGGGCGTCTTGAGTGGCTCACTACTTCTTCGGCAATGCTTCCGGCAATTACGTGAGCAAAACCTGTACGGCCATGTGTAGCCATCGCGATCAGGTCGGCATCAATGCTATCGGCAAAGTAAATGATACCTTCTTCTTCACTGATGTCGTTGAATACATTGATGGTATAATTCTTCAATTGCAATTTTTTGGCGAAGCTCTCCATATACTTCTTCACTACAGCATCGCGCTGAAAGTTAGAAGGTGTATTGATGCGCACCAGGTGAATGGTTGAATCATATACCTGTTGTGTTCTGCGCACAATACGCGAAAACACTTCTTCATCTTTATCCATCGATGTTGCATAAACGATGTTCTTGAAGTCTTTGCTGGCTGGCTTATTGTGTACCGTAAGCACCGGGCAGTGTGAATGACGTACTACCTTTTCAGTATTAGATCCGATGATCATTTCTTCCAGGGCTGTGCGTCCTGAAGTTCCCATCACCACCAGATCCACTTTATTCTCAGTGATGATCGCATTCATGCCATGGAATGGTGTGCCCAATCTCAGCTTCTGGCGTACTTTAACATCAGCCAGTTTAGGATCGGAAGCCAGCTTCTCCATTTGCTTTTTAGCTTTCTCGATCAGCTTTGCTGTGAACAATTTATCTTCCCAACTTCCGCTATAAGAAGCTTCACCTTCAACGTTTATAGAACCCTCAGTAGCCTCTTCAATCACGTGCAGGAGTGTTATCTCACCACCTGAACGTCTGGCAATATCAGCGGCTACTTCTGCTGCGATAATGGCAGGCTTTGAAAAATCAGTCGGGACAAGAATTTTTTTCATAAGGATATAGTAGTTACGTTAATCGTTTGCAATAAGGTAAAAGTAGCGATTTCAATCAAAATTCAAAATGACGTTTGTCAGGCGCTGCTATACAATAGCAATCAACGGATCATTCTGTATTCTGCTGGCGATAAAGTGCTGTATATATTGATTAACGAACTGCTATAAAATGCAAAGGCCTTCCTGTTGGGAAGGCCTTTGCACGGTTAATGAATTCTCTTATTTATCTTCTTAGAAACGAACAGTCTTGGTGTTACCAGCTTTGTCAGTTACTTCGAATGTCAGTGAACCTGTTACATTCTTTACAGTATAAAGCTGAGCAAAGTTACCATCGATTGACTTGTTTTCGCTGTGCACGAGATTGTTGGCAGCATCATAGATCTTTACATTGATCTGCTCATTGCCTGTAGAAGATACAGACACGAGGAATTTACCATTCTCATTAGCAAGCTTAGAGATGTGAACATTCTTAGCTGAAGCATCTGCTGGCTTATAGTTGATTTTCTCAGTTCTCTTACCAGTTGCATCGATCAGCTCTACAGTATATTCACCAGCTGAAAGGCCTGTGAAATTCAGCGGGCAGATGAAACCATCTGTACCATTGAATGTCTCAGTGAATACCATTTCAGACTTTGTGTTATAAATATTCAATTTAATTTTACCAGCATTTTCTGCTTTGTATATAACTTTGAATACCTCTGCACCCTTAACAGGTACCACAGCCAAACCCTTGTTGCTCGGCTCTTCCTTTCCAAAAGCCGCCACAGTTGCACTTACTACTACGAGTGCTGCAATGAAAAGTGATCTAGTTTTCATAATCGATTTGTTTTTGTTTTTTGTTTACGATACAAATGTAACGCAGCGTATACCAAGAAGACCGGCTGTTGTAAGGAAACATTTTTTTTAACTATAAAAAACGTTTGCAGGAATTTCGAGAGTAAAAACAATCAAAAACAGGTATATATATACTCTGCAAACGCTATCATCAGATTTAATTTTAATACAACGTTTGCACTACTGCTTTTTCATCACGTTTGCATAATAAAAAAGCAGCACCATTACAGCGCTGCTCTCTTCTATCTTCTTCTCAGGGAAACCTATCCGATAGAATGATATTTGTTAATACCGAAGTACTTCAGAATTTCCTTTCTCATCTGTGAGTTCAAAGAAAACTTTCTCATTCACCTGACTGAGATTGAACATACGGGCAAAATCGTTGATGTGCTTTAGCTGTTCTTTGTAAAGAAGCTGACTTTTCTCTCCATAGATCTTGATCGATACAATGCCCGGAGACTTTTTCGGTACGGTAAGCAGGTATTTATTCTCGCCACCAATGCGTGTGAGGTGGGCCAGGCTTGCTCCGCGCTCTGTATGATAGTTCACCACTTGTGTTTGTCGCTGTGCACCATCATATACTTCAAAGGTATATTCGCCTTCTGCGAGATCACTGAAATTATAAGGACGAATAAAGCCATCTACTTTACGGATCACTTCTGTAAACACACGATCGCCTTTCGCATTGAAGATCGATACTTTCACATCGGATGATTTATCTGCTTTATAATATACATGAAAGGTGGAGCCTTTCTTCATAATACCTACACCGAGGGTAGGAGCCGGATTCTCCGCTCTGCGCGCATACACTGCACTGCTAACTATAGCCAGCAATGCCATCATAATCAGGAGGGTCTTTTTCATAAAGGGTTATTTTATATACTGATCAAAGACGACTCGTACTGACTGAATGTTGCAGCGCAAACGTTAATTTTTGTTAATGTGAATGTTATTGTAAAGTACTTACTGCTACATGAAAGCTGGCTTGAAACGGAAATCTATACCGGCAGATTCAAAATGCTGTAAAGTATAAAGCGCTACCTGTCTCTCATTGATATACAAAGAGCCTTACCACTAAATATACTTTGTGTGAACAACTAATTAAGATGGTATACGTCTTTGCTCTTCTCTTCGCTGCTAAGCAGGTGAAGCTGATACCGTATACGATTTAACAGGAAGTTATCGACCTTCTCATCGGGTAACTGAAGGAATTTATAGCGTTCGCCCAGGTCGAGACTTAACTCGCAGGCTACCTGGTATACCGAGAAGGTTGCTACATGCTGATTGATGTTACGATTCTTCAGATACTCCACAAACAATTCATATAACGCCAGGCTGGGTATCCTGTTTACATCTACGTTTCGGTATTGTACATCGGCTCCCGGATACATCTTGGATTTATAGGTCTGCATGAGCTTACTCATGGAAAAAATATCCTGACACTTCACGATAACATCTGATTCACCTCCGGGATAACGTTTGATGATACTCTCCAGGCGCATTAATGATCCGATCTTGGCCTGATTCATCTCATGACTAAAGTATATCCCGAACGTTATATCATGCAATTCGGCATCCTGTAAAAGCTGTTTGTACCGTGGCTCGAAGATGTGAAGCGGAACAAGTTCTCCTGGTAGTGGCAGAATCGCCAGCGGAAACATGGGTATATGAACGGATCCATCCATACCAGTTAAACAAATGTTTTTACAATAAGTTAATATTCTATCAAATAATGTGGCTTAACACCAAACCGTTTGGTCAGAATTTCAGCGCCCGGCAAAAAGCTCAGGTTTATAATAAATGAAAAGCCAACTACGCTAGCCCCCAGACTTTCGATCAGTTCTCCGGCAGCAGCAGCGGTTCCACCTGTTGCCAACAGATCGTCTTGCACCAACACGCGCCAGCCGGGCTGCACAGCGTCTTCATGCATTTCTATGCAGGCTGTTCCATATTCAAGATCGTATTCCTTTCTTCGTACTTTATAGGGAAGCTTGCCTGCCTTTCGGATAGGTATAAAACGACAATTCAGTTCGTGTGCGAGAATAGAACCGAAGATAAACCCACGGGCTTCTACGGCCGCTATAGCATCGATCTTCTGTTCTTTAAAATCACTGCGAAGCACACCAATGATCTCGTGCATAAGCGATGGATCGGACAACACCGGTGTTATATCTTTGAAAATGATACCAGGCTTGGGATAATCATATACATCCCGTATAGCGTGTTTGATCTTGTCGGATAGCAGCATGCAGGTATTTTGAAAGATCAAAAGTAAAACTCCCGCGCAACAGTCCAATCATAAAATGCCCAAAGGAGAATCTTTATTTCAAGCGATAGCCTTTTTGAATGCAGGCGGCAGAAAAGTAATAACATCGGAAGCGATGAGCGAGATCATTCCCTTTTCGCGAGCAGCGAGGTCTCCTGATAATCCATGCAGGTAAACACCCGCTATAGCAGCATCGATGGATGAATACCCTTGTGCTAACAGGCCGGTAAGTATACCGGTAAGCACATCGCCTGTACCCCCCGTTGCCATACCCGGATTACCCGTTGGATTAAAGTAAACGTTGCCATCGGGTGAGGCGATTGAAGTAAAGGCACCTTTTAAAACAATAACAGATCGTAATTGTCTGGCAAGAGTTTTTTGTTTCTCCAATCGTTCAAAACTATTTGACCACTTGCCTGCAATCCGCTCAAATTCTTTTGGGTGTGGTGTGAGTATACTTCCGGAAGGTATCAGGGAAAGTAACTCGCGGTTGGCAGAGAGTATATTTAGTGCATCAGCATCGATCACAACAGGTTTTCTAAAATCTTCCAGCACTTTACGAAAAGCTTTCACCGTTTGTTTATCCTGACCAAGTCCCGGGCCAACTCCTATTGCCGTATAGGGTTCCAATAATGGTATAGTGGTAAAGATGTGTTCGTGTTCATCTATACTGGCCATTGCTTCGTGCACACTGCTTTGCAGTATAGTATATCCACACTTGGGAATATGCACGGTGAGCAACCCAACGCCTGCACGCAACACAGCTTCAGCCGCGAGCAACGCAGCCCCTACCTTGCCGTAGCTACCGGCTATTAGCAGCGCGTGTCCGTAAGTTCCTTTATGATCAAACTTTCCGCGGGGATGAATGATCTTTCGGACAGCTTTGGCTGTAGAATAAAAATGACTGGTTTGTGTTTGCTTGATAAACTCTTTGCTGAGCCCTATATCTACGATGCACCACTCTCCTACAAACGAGAAATTATCCGGAAAGAAAAATGCTAGCTTGGGTATCTGAAAGGTGATTGTAAAATCTGCTTTTACAATTCCGCCCTGCGAAGCGCTATCGGCCATTAAACCGGAGGGTATATCTACTGCTATACGAACAGCCTGGGTGTTATTTATCTGCTTAATAACATCTGCAAATATACCTTGCACTGGTCGTGAAAGACCGGAGCCAAATATAGCATCTATTAACACCGTACACTTATTAAATATAGCATCGTCTATAGCAGATGAAAGTTCAACAACTTCTATTTTTCCCTCAATACGCTGGAGATTTACTTTAAAATCTTCCGTTTCGGAACTTCCCCGAACGATCCATACTTTTATTGGGTAACCCCATTCCTTCAGCAAGCGTGCTATACCAAGACCATCGCCACCATTGTTGCCCGTGCCACATACTATACCTATATTTTCAGATATACCAAACCGTTCCGTAAACCAACTCACAAATGCGCGACACGCCCGTTCCATCAGATCGATCGATGCCACAGGTTCCTGCTGGATCGTATAAGCATCCACCGCTTTTATTTGTTGAGATGAAAGAATCCTGATCATAATAACACCGTATAGCACTAAAAAAATATACCTAAAATTAGGTATAGAAAAACCGAAAGCAAATTGATAGCATTGGGAAAGTTTTAGGCTATGATGTATGAAATCAATACAAGCGCACTCGGAGGCGTATCCGAAGATCAATTTTACTACTTCTGTCAGGATAACGACTCCTTAAACCTTGAAAGAAATCCCAATGGGAATTTCGTTGTAAACGAACCCTCCGGAGTTGAAACAGAAGGGTATAATATGGATATAGTTTTCGAGCTGAAACTTTGGAACAGGCAAACCCAGGCGGGCCAGGTTCTCGGAAACAACGCGGGTTTTACTTTACCCAATAAAGCCGTACGATCACCCGATGCAGCCTTCATTCAACTAGATCGTTGGAATAGCATTCCTCCCAATGACAGAAAGAAGTTTGCGCATATATGTCCGGATTTTGTGATAGAGTTGCTTTCAGAAAGTGATTCAGCAAAACAGCTTCAAAGCAAAATGAAAGAGTGGATGAGCAACGGCTGCAAGCTGGCGTGGTTAATCAATCCTAAAAAGCGTGAAGTTAAAATATACCGCAGCAACGGTACTATAGTTACACAATCCTTCACTAAAATATTATCTGGCGAAGATATACTTCCCGGTTTCACAGTAAATCTGGCCGCTATATTTTCCGAAGCGTTGATCTAGCGATCCACCTCTCCCATTACCACATCGATAGACCCGATGATAGCAATCAGGTCAGCCACTAATATACCTTTCGATATTTCGGGCAACACCGAAAGATTCACGAAGCTGCAGGAGCGACACTTGCATCGGAAAGGTATATCGTTGCGACCATCGGCACGGAAGAAGAATCCAAGTTCTCCTTTTGGAATTTCGCCACGTATATAAAAGTCCTGAGCTTTTGGTCTGATTTTCTTCGGCACCAAAGCCTGCGGATCAAAGTCGCGCGAGCGTGTATGCTCTCCGGTAAGTTTATCAAGACACTGCTCAATGATCCTTAACGACTCGTGCATCTCCCGATATCGCACATAGGTTCTGTCCCAGCAGTCACCTACCTGGCCCATCTTGCCTTCGCCTATCGGTATATCAAATTCCAGTTCGGGATATACCGAGTAACCATCTACCCTGCGAAGATCAAAACGCAAACCTGAACCGCGCAGTACAGGTCCCGTTATACCGGCATTTATAGCGAGGTCCAGCGGCAATACACCAACATTGGCAGTGCGATCAACGAATATCTTATTCTCGATAAGTACTGTTTCCAGTTCCTGCAGCTTGGGCTTTATATAGTTTACAAATTCGCGACAGCGATCTTCAAAGCCTACGGGTATATCATAGAACAATCCGCCTATCCAGATATAGTTGTAGAGTAAACGTGCGCCAGATGCCCATTCCAACAAGCGCAGTATATGTTCACGATCGCGCATTAACCAGAAGAAGGGCGTGAAGGCTCCTATATCCATGCCATACGTGCCGATCGCTATAAAGTGAGAAGCCACACGATTCAACTCTGCCATCAGCACGCGGATATACTCTACGCGTTTGGGTATTTGGTGTTCTATACCCAGCATGCGTTCAACGCCCATCGCATATATATGTTCGTTGCTCATGGCCGCTACGTAATCGAGGCGATCAACAAAGGGTATAACCTGATTGTAAGGCAGATTCTCGGCATGCTTCTCAAAACAACGGTGCAGGTACCCGATATGCGGAACCACTTCCTTTACTATCTCGCCATCCATCAATACTTCCAGTCGAAGTACTCCGTGTGTAGAAGGATGCTGAGGCCCGAGGTTAATGATCATCTC
>NZ_DATCSD010000424.1:0-13415 GCF_036568665.1 Ohtaekwangia sp.
CGGCATAGTTCATACACATTCCACGTATGCAACGGCATGGGCACAGGCACAGCGCGATATACCTATATTTGGCACCACGCATGCCGATCATAACACCGTAGATATACCTTGTGCTCCTCCTATGAGCGATGAGATGATCAAGGGCGATTATGAGTATGAAACTGGTTTCCAGATCATAAACTGTTTGAAAGAACGCAAACTGAGCTACGAAGAGATCGAGATGATCCTGGTAGGTAATCATGCACCGTTCACGTGGGGTAAAACTCCGCAGAAGGCAGTATATAATAGTGCTGTGCTGGAGTCTGTAGCACAGATGGCATTGCTCACCGAACAGATCAATCCCCAAGCTCCCCGATTGAAAGACGCCCTCATCAAAAAACATTTTGAGCGTAAGCATGGTCCGGATTCATATTACGGACAGAACTAGGATTTGCAGACTATATATGCCACGAAAACCATGAAGAAGATTTTTTTATATATACTATTTCTCTCGGCAACAACCGCATACGCACAACATCGCGACTACCCGATACAGGCGGTGCCCTTCACGAATGTAAAGCTGACGGATAATTTCTGGTTACCACGTATCAAAACGAATCATACGGTAACTATACCAGCTTCGTTCGAGCGATGCGAAAACACCGGCCGCGTAAAGAACTTTGAAATGGCTGCTGCAAAGAGTGGTAAGTTCTGTACGGTATATCCGTTTGATGATACCGATATATATAAGACCATCGAAGGAGCTTCGTTCTCATTGTCGCTTTACCCTGACAAGAAGTTGGAGCTATATATGGATACACTCATCATGAAGGTACAAGCTGCCCAGGAGCCGGATGGATATTTATATACCGCCCGTACCATCAACCCGCTGGAACCGCATAACTGGTCGGGCAAAGAGCGCTGGGAAAAAGAACGTGAGCTGAGTCATGAGCTATATAATTCCGGTCACCTCTATGAAGCAGCGGCAGCACACTATCTCGCAACTGGCAAACGTAACCTGCTGGATATAGCGATACGAAATGCAGACCTCGTTTGCTCCGTATTTGGTCCTGATAAAAAACATGTAGCGCCTGGACACGAAGTGGTAGAAATGGGTTTGGTGAAATTATACCGCATCACCGGCAAGAAAGAATACCTGGCAACGGCTAAATATTTTATTGAAGAGCGCGGCCACTATACCGGCTATGACACGAAGAGTAAAGATCCGTGGAAGAACGGATCGTACTGGCAGGATGATAAACCTGTAGTGGAGCAAGTGGAAGCAACCGGTCACGCTGTGCGCGCAGGCTATCTATATGCAGGCATGGCCGATGTAGCAGCACTTACAGACGACAAAGCTTTTATTGCTGCGATCGATTCAATCTGGAATAATGTAGTATCGAAGAAGCTATATATACAGGGTGGTATAGGGGCTATTGGCGATGGCGAACGTTTTGGCGAGAACTATGAATTGCCTAACGCTACAGCTTATAACGAAACGTGTGCTGCTATAGCCAATGTATACTGGAACCATCGTATGTTTCTGTTGCATGGTGACGCGAAATATATTGACATACTGGAGAAGTCGCTCTATAACGGATTGATCTCCGGTGTGGGAATGGATGGGAAATCATTCTTCTATACCAACGCGATGGAGATCAAGAACAGCGCCGATCAAAAGGGAGCTGAAGAAAAGCGGTCGGGATGGTTTACCTGTTCGTGTTGCCCTACCAACATCACACGTCTTATACCTTCTGTACCGGGATATGTATATGCACAAAAAGGAAGTGATATATATGTAAACCTGTTTATCAGTGGTACATCTACAGTATCAGTTAATGGCAAGCCTGTGCAGATTGAGCAGAAGAATAATTATCCATGGGATGGAAAATTGAGTTTTACCCTAGCACCTAAATCCCCACAGGTATTTAATCTGTTGGTGCGTATACCCGGCTGGGCACAAGGACAAGCTATACCTTCTGATCTATATACATTCACCAACACCACCGGTGCAAAAGCAACCATCACCGTTAATGGCAAGCCTGAAAATTATACCATGCAAAATGGCTATGCCGTATTAAACCGTAAATGGAAGAAAGGCGATGTGGTAGAAGTAAACTTACCGATGGAAGTAAAGCAGGTAACAGCCAACAAGAAAGTACAAGACGACATTGGCAAAATAGCTTTGCAGCGTGGCCCGATCATGTATTGTGCTGAGTGGCCCGATAACCAAGGTAAAACCAGCAACCTGGTATTGCCCGCAGGAACAACGTTCAGTACAGAGTATAAAGCTGATCTGCTGAACGGTGTAACTGTATTGAAAGGCGAAGCCACCGCTATAAAGATCGATGCTCAGCACAACGGTGTGTCTACTGTAAAGCAACCTTTCACCGCTATACCCTATTACGCATGGGCGCACCGTGGTGTAGGAGAGATGGCCGTTTGGTTTCCGGTTACCATTACTGATGTAGACATCATTTCAAAGTAGTATTCAAAACATAAAGTATAAACATTTACGTCAATGACCGATCTCAAAAAATTAGAAGTATGGTTTGTTACCGGCAGCCAGCATTTATACGGTGAGGAAACACTGAAGCAAGTAGCTGATCATTCGCAGCAGATAGCGCGCGAACTCGATGCATCTTCTGCTATACCTGTAAAAGTAATTTTCAAGCCAGTACTAAAAACACCGGACGAAATATACCACCTCTGCCAGGAAGTAAACACTGCAAAGAACTGTATCGGTATCATTGCGTGGATGCATACCTTTTCGCCTGCTAAAATGTGGATCGGTGGATTGAAGATATTACAAAAGCCATTGCTGCATTTGCATACGCAGTTCAACAGAGATATACCCTGGAAAGATATAGACATGGATTTTATGAATCTGAACCAGAGCGCGCATGGCGATCGTGAGTTTGGTTTCATCATGTCGCGCATGCGTTTGGAACGTAAAGTAGTCGTAGGTCATTGGCAGGATAAAGGAGTGCAGGAGCGCCTGAATGTATGGCTGCGTGCAGCCAGCGGGTGGCACGACTTGCAAGGTGCGAAGTTTGCACGCTTCGGTGATAACATGCGCCAGGTAGCTGTTACTGAAGGCGATAAAGTAGAAGCAGAGATTCGCTTTGGCTATTCTGTAAATGGCTTTGGTATAGGCGATCTTGTAAAAGTGATCAACGCTGTTACCGATGAAGAGATAGGTAAGCTCGCGGGTGAGTATGAACAAAGATATACTTTGCAGGCATCGTTGCGTAAAGGTGGCGATAAGCACGCATCGTTACGTGAAGCTGCGAAGATCGAGATAGGCTTGCGTAACTTTTTGCAGAACGGAAATTTCAAAGGCTTTACGGATACATTCGAAGACCTGCACGGATTGGTGCAACTGCCAGGTATAGCAGTGCAGCGACTGATGGCCGATGGCTATGGCTTTGGTGCAGAGGGTGACTGGAAGACGGCAGCGTTGGTACGCGCTATGAAAGTTATGGGTAGTGGTTTGAAGGGAGGTAACTCTTTTATGGAAGACTATACCTATCACTTCGATCCGGCAAACCAGATGGTACTCGGAGCACACATGCTGGAGATATGCGAGTCGATTGCCGATGGTAAACCTTCGTGCGAGATACATCCGTTGGGTATAGGCGGTAAAGCTGATCCGGTACGTCTGGTATTTAACAGCGCACCCGGTGCTGCGTTGAATGCTTCTGTTATCGATATGGGCAATCGCTTCAGATTATTGGTGAATGAAGTGGAAGCTGTTGCTCCATTGCACGATCTTCCAAAACTCCCCGTAGCGCGTGTACTCTGGAAACCCTATCCGGATATGCTTACAGGCTGTGCTGCCTGGATACTCGCGGGCGGTGCACACCATACGTGCTATAGCCAAAACCTGACATCCGAACATCTCCAGGACTTTGCAGAAATGGCCGGTATAGAATATGTACTCATCGGTAAACAAACCAATCTATACCAGTTCAAGAACGAACTGCGCTGGAATGAAATATACTATAAATAGTTCCTGGCTGCTGGTTACTGGCTGCTAGATGTGTGTGAGTGGGTGATGAGTGTGGCTCAGCATGCCAATTATAGTCAACACACCCAGCCGCTAGTAGCCAGAAGCCTATAGCCATTATAACATTAAACCTAAAACCTGAACCATCCCCATGAATCAATCACTCGTATTCTCCGATTACCTGGTATTTATAATATACTTCATTATAGTGGCAGGATATGGTTATTGGGTATATCAGCGAAAGAAAAAAGCTGTAACGGATACAAAAGATTTCTTTCTGGCGGAGGGTTCGCTTACATGGTGGGCGATCGGAGCCTCGCTGATTGCTTCGAATATATCAGCAGAGCAGTTTATCGGGATGAGTGGTGAAGGATATTTTGTGGGTATAGCGGTAGCTGCGTATGAATGGATCGCTGCCATAGCGTTGATCATTATAGCCGTATGGTTTATACCGATATACCTGAAGAACAAGATATATACCATGCCACAGTTTTTGAAGACACGCTACAACGAAACGGTAGCGCTCATCATGGCGGTGTTCTGGTTGTTTCTCTACATCTTTGTAAACCTCACGTCTATACTATATCTCGGAGCCGTTGCCATCAACGGATTGGTGGGTGGTGAATCATTGCATATACTCATGATTGGCCTCGCGGTGTTTGCACTCGTGATCACACTGGGCGGTATGAAAGTGATTGGGTATACCGATGTGATCCAGGTAGGGGTACTGATCATTGGCGGATTGGCTACTATATACCTGGCGCTTACTATTGTGAGCGAGAAGTTTGGCATGGGCTCCAGTGCTATAGCAGGGTTTAAAGTATTGATGCAGCATGCTCCCGATCATTTTCACATGATACTCGCCAAACCGGGGCCGGATGCATCGCAGGAGTATATCAACAAATATTTGGTGCTGCCGGGTATAGCGATGTACTTTGCCGGCCAGTGGATTGTAAATCTTAACTATTGGGGCTGCAACCAGTATATAACCCAGCGTGCTTTGGGTGCCGACTTGCAAACAGCGCGCACCGGTATATTGTTTGCCGGTCTTATCAAATTGATGATGCCTGTTATTGTTATGTTGCCGGGTATAGCAGCGTATGTACTCTACAAGAATGGTCACCTGCCGCAACTCGCTGGCGGAAGTAAAGATGGTGCGTATTCTGCTATACTTGGATTTCTGCCGAGCGGATTAAAAGGTCTTTCTATTGCTGCATTAACGGCTGCTATTGTTGCCTCCCTCGCGGGCAAGCTCAACAGTATATCGACCATATTTACCCTGGATGTGTATAAGAAATATTTCAACACCGCTGCGGATGAAAGCAACATGGTGTGGATAGGTCGTATAACAGTTTTTGCATCGATGGTACTCGCACTGATCTTTACCTGGGAAGATTTACTGGGTATAGGTGGCGAAGGTGGCTTTACCTTTATTCAGAAATATACCGGGTATATCAGCCCGGGTGTGTTTGCCATGTTTATACTGGGTATGTTCTGGAAACGGACTACCGGGGCTGCCGCTATAGCGGGTGTTATTACCGGTTTCGCTTTATCTGTATTCTTCAACCAGTTTGCACCGAGAGTGTTTGGTAACGAAACACTTTTCTATACAGCGCTTCCCAATGGTAAAGGAGGTTATGAAATACCATTTCTCATTTGCATGGGCTTGTCGTTCTTCTTTACCATGGTAGTAATGATTGCGATGAGCCTTGCAGGGCCAAAGGTAAATCCGAAAGCATTCGCTATAGACCGGGAGATGTTTAAAGTTAAATCTTCCACACTGGTGCTGATACTTCTTACCGTTATGATTTTGACGGCTTTGTATGTTAAGTTCTGGTAATATTTAAGATATTACGGGTTCTTTAGTGTTCATGCATGGATATTAACAAGTATAAAAGTCACGATCGCATACTCGTTGCTGTTGACTGTATCATCTTTGGTTTTGATGGTCAACAACTAAAAGCGCTCTTAATTAAGCGCGGGTTCGATCCCGAGCGCGGAAAATGGTCGTTGATGGGAGGCTTCGTTAGTCCCGATGAAAGTACTGATGCTGCAGCTGCCCGTGTTCTTCACCAGCTTACCGGTCTGCACAATGTATATATGGAACAGCTCCATTGCTTCAGCGAAGTAGATCGCGATGTAGCAGGCCGCGTTATTTCGGTTGCCTACTTTGCCTTGATCAATATAGCAGACTATAGCGAGCAACTGCAACTGGACCATGAAGCACGCTGGTTCCCGCTAGGTAAAGTGCCTGATCTTGTTTTCGATCATAAAGAAATGGTGGCGCTTGCCAAAGACCGCCTGCGTCAAAAAGTAGCCAACCATCCTATAGGCTTCGAGTTGTTGCCCGGTAAATTTACACTTCCATCGCTTCAGAATCTGTATGAAGCTATATATGAAGAGCCGCTCGATAAACGGAATTTTACCCGCAAGATTCTTTCGCTCGGCATTCTCAACAAACTTGAAGAGAAAGAAAAAGAATCGTCACGCAAAGGAGCTTTCTATTATGTGTTCGATAAGGGCAAGTATAGCAAGCTGCACAAGGAAGGCGTAAAATTCATCTGATCTGTTTCAATCTGTTTTCTGTTTAGAACCACACGGCCTCTGTAGGCAGTGATGTAATCATTTTGTCTTTTCATTTGTAAACAATCGTTGTAAAAAAGATAAGTGTAGTTGATACATTTTTATAGGAATGAGTGTAAATTCGACTTGTCAACCAGAGTCAAACTAAACTTAAACCGATAATGAAAAAGTATGTAGCCCTGTTATGTTTCGTGGTGTTGATCGCCTTCAACACAAGCTATAGCCAGTCAGAAGTAAAACTCAATCTGCAACCCGGCACACCACAGCTTACTATTAGCAAACACATTTATGGAAATTTTGCCGAGCACCTGGGTCACTGTGTATATGGTGGTTTTTATGTAGGCGAGAGCAATACCAAAATCCCTAACAGGAACGGTGTGCGTCTCGATGTAGTGGAAGCACTAAAGAAACTAAAGATACCCAACCTGCGCTGGCCCGGTGGTTGCTTTGCTGATACCTATCATTGGAAAGATGGTATAGGACCAAAAGATAAACGCCCGGCTATAGTAAACCGTTGGTGGGGTGGTGTTACAGAAGATAACAGTTTTGGTACACACGATTTTCTTAACATGTGCGAACTCATCGGCACAGAGCCTTACCTCGCTGCCAATGTAGGAAGTGGTACAGTAGAAGAACTAACGGACTGGGTACAGTACGTAAACTTTGATGGCGTGAGCCCGATGTCGAAACTGCGCACTGAGAATGGCAGAGAGAAACCCTGGCGAGTAAAATTCTGGGGTGTAGGCAATGAAGCCTGGGGATGTGGTGGTAACATGAAGCCTGAACACTATGCTAATATATACCGCCAGTATTCTACCTTCATGGCCGATTGGTCTAACAGTGATCGCTTGTTCCGTATAGCATCGGGTGCTAATTCATCAGACTATAACTGGACAGAAGTATTGATGCGTGATATACCACAACACATGATGTCGGGCGTAGCGTTGCATCATTACTCTGTGATCAAGTGGGAAAACAAAGGCTCTGCTACCAACTTCTCAGAAGATCAATACTTTGCTACCATGAAGTCTGCACTCTTTATGGATGAGCTTATCACTAAACATTCTGCTATTATGGATAAGTATGATCCACAGAAGAAAATTGCATTGGTAGTAGATGAGTGGGGCGGATGGTATGATGTAGAGCCTGGCACAAATCCCGGATTCCTTTATCAGCAAAACACGATGCGCGATGCGATGATTGCAGGCACTACGCTAAATATATTCCACAAACATTGTGAGCGCGTGCGCATGGCCAACCTGGCACAAACCATCAATGTATTGCAGGCAGTAATTCTTACTAACGAAGAGAAGATGATTCTCACGCCAACGTATCACGTACTGGAAATGTATAATGTACATCAGGATGCTACTTTGCTGCCGCTGGAACTGAAAAGTACAGACTATACGGTGGGTACGGAAAAATTACCTGCTATATCTGCCTCTGCATCGAAAGATAAAAATGGTGTAGTACATATCTCATTGGTAAATATAGATCCGAAGAAAGCGCAGGATGTTACTGTTACACTGGATGGTAAAGCTGCCAGCGTTACCGGAAGAATACTGGCTTCTGCTACCATGACTGATCATAATACCTTCGAGAATCCTGACAAGATCAAGCCTGTGGTTTTTAAAGGAGCACAGCTGAAAGGAAATAATCTGCAGGTAAAATTACCGGCTTGCTCGGTAGTAGTGCTTGAACTGAAATAAAAGCATCATGCGTATACTTCAGTTTTGCAGAAGAAGCTTCCTGCTGGTTGCCGCTATACTGGTATACCAGCAGAGTGAAGCACAATCTATAGCACTGACGGTTGATGCCGGGAAGCCGGGTGCCCCCATACAATCTACCATGTGGGGCATCTTCTTCGAAGATATAAATTTCGCGGCCGATGGTGGTATATATGCTGAGTTGGTAAAGAACCGCTCTTTCGAATTTGATGAACCATTGATGGGTTGGGAAGATGCCAGCCAGGGAGGAGCGAAAGGTGCCGTACTGATCACGAATGAATCTGCTACGCGCCCTGCCAATCCGCGCTATGCACATATAGCCTGGAATGCGGAACAGGGATTATATACCCTTATCAACGAAGGGTTCAAAGGCATGGGCATTCGGAAAGATATACGCTATAACTTTTCGGTGTGGGCCCGCACTCCCAACGAGGCGGTAAAGCTGAAGATCGAGTTACTCAATGCCAACGGTACGGCTATAGGCGGAACAACGCTGTCGGTTGCCGGTAATGACTGGAAGAAATATACCGCTTCTTTCACCGCTACAGCAACGGAAGCGAAAGCAAAACTGCGCATCACCTTCGAAGGGAAAGGTGCAGTAGATGCCGATATGATTTCGCTTTTTCCCAATGATACGTGGAAGAACCGGCCGGGTGGATTGCGGGCCGATCTCGTGCAATGGCTTGCTGATCTTAAGCCGGGCTTTATCCGATTCCCCGGTGGATGTATAGTAGAAGGACGTGATCTCACAAATCGTTATCAATGGAAAAAAACGGTGGGTAACGTGGAAGATCGTGAGCTGATCATCAACCGCTGGAATACAGAATTTAAACATCGTTCGGCTCCCGATTATTTTCAGAGCTTTGGTCTTGGCTTCTTTGAGTATTTTCAATTAGCAGAAGATATAGGGGCAGAGCCGTTGCCGATTATCAACTGTGGCATGGCTTGTCAGTTCAACTCTTCGGAAGTAGTACCGCTGGATCAACTCGATCCGTATCTGCAAGATGCACTTGACTTAATTGAGTTTGCCAATGGCAGCACCGATACACAGTGGGGAAAACTTCGCGCTTCAATGGGCCACCCTGCACCGTTCAATATGAAGATGATGGGAGTGGGCAATGAGCAGTGGGGCGAACAATATATAGACCGGTTAAAAGTATTTACTAAAGTGTTGAAGGAAAAACACCCGGAGATAAAACTCATTACCAGTGTTGGTCCTTTTTCGGGCGGTGAGTTGTTCGATTACCTCAATCCTGAACTGCGCAGTATGCATGTTGATTTTATTGATGAACATTATTACCGTGCCCCGGAGTGGTTTCTGAAGAATGCCAATCGCTACGATAAGTATGATCGCAGCGGCCCGAAGATTTTTGCCGGTGAATATGCCGGGCATACAGAACGCAAAGTGCAACCGGAGAACAAAAACAATTGGGAAAGTGCATTGGCCGAAGCAGCGTTTATGACCGGGCTTGAACGAAATGCAGATATAGTATATATGGCATCATACGCTCCACTATTCGCGCACGTAGAAGGATGGCAGTGGACACCCGACCTGATCTGGTTTGATAACCTGCGCTCGTTCGGTACTCCAAACTACTACGTTCAGAAATTATTCTCAACCAACAAAGGAACCAATATACTTTCCGTAACATCTGCCAACGAAGCACTGAGTGGCAAGAATGGTCTCTACGCGTCTGCGGTATTGGATGGCACCACGAAAGAGGTAATCATTAAAGTAGTAAACACCAATGAGAAAGAAACGGCAGTAGATATACTTGTATCAGGCGCGAAGAAAGCTTCTGCTGCCGGTATACTTTCAGTACTGAAAAGTGCCGGGGCGGAAGATATCAACACACTGGATGATCCCTTTCATATAAAACCTGTGGAGCAATCCATCAGTCTGAAAGGTAAAAAACTGCAAACAGTATTGCCGGCAGCTTCCGTATCCGTAATCCGCTTAAAAGCGCTATGATATGAAGAAGTATACCGGGTGCCTGATATGGTGGTTTGCAACGCAATGCCTGCACGCACAGGATATTCGCGTGCACGACCCGGTTATGATCAGACAAGGAAATACCTATTACCTGTTCTGAACAGGTATGGGTATTTCTGTTTTCTCTTCTGCCGACAAAGTGAACTGGCAACCACAAAAACCTGTGTTCGATGCGCCACCTGCCTGGGCGGTGAATGCTATACCGGGTTTTAAAGGACATATATGGGCACCTGATATAGCGTATCATAACGGTATATATTATCTGTACTATTCTGTTTCTGCCTTTGGAAAGAATACCTCCTGTATAGGCGTAGCAACCAATACAACCCTCGATGTGCAGAGTAAAGATTTCATTGGACAGATCATGGTAAGGTACTTGAATCCGTTCCCGGCAGAGATCTGTGGAATGCTATCGATCCGAATCTTGCGTTTGATGAGCAACAACAAACCCTGGCTTACCTTTGGCTCTTTCTGGAGTGGTATAAAACTGGTAAAGCTGAGCAGTAATCTTATAAATATAGCGCAGCCGGAAGAATGGTATACGATAGCAAAACGCGCACGCGATTTTAAAACACGCGATGACAATGCAGGCGAAGCTGCTATAGAAGCTCCATTTATCTTTAAGATGAATAATTACTACTACCTCTTTGCGTCTTTTGATTTTTGGTGTAGAGGTGCAAACGGTACCTACAGGATTGTGGCAGGACGCCCTGATAAAATTCAAGGTCCCTATATAGATAAAGCCGGTGTTCGTATGGACGAAGGCGATGGCACAACTATATTACAGGGCAACGCACAATGGCCCGGTGTAGGGCACAATGCTACCTATACTATAGATGGTAAAGACTATATTTTATTCCATGCGTATGATGCAGCCGATGGCGGTAAACCCAAGCCCAAGATCACGGAAATAATATGGAGTGCAGATGGTTGGCCGGTAGTTACTTTACCCTGAGCGAAATCAGTATTCATACTTCTTTACACGCGCATCGTTTTTGAGAAATATATTGAGTGCATCGAAATTCTTTACACTGCCGAATACTTCGTATATAAGTATATAATTGTCTTCGTCTTTCATATAGCGATCCTGGGCAAAGCGAAGGTTGTGTTTTTTTAATTCTGTTTCCAGCGCTTCCATAAAAGAATCTTCAGGTTGTAACGTAATGCGATAGGTGCGCGCCTGGTGCCAACGGATAACGACCTGTTTTACATTTTCAAAAACAGTAAGTACGATTAACACCGCGATCGATCCTACAAAGGCTATAAAATATTCTCCGGCACCTACAGCCATACCCAATGCCGCTGCGATCCATATAGTAGTAGCGGTTGTAATACCGCTGATGGTGAGTGTATCTTTAAAGATCACACCAGCCCCGAGAAAGCCTACACCGGTAATTATATTCGAAGCGATACGATCCGGTGAGGATGTTGTGAGCGACATGGATATCTCGGTGAAGATGGTAGAACCAAGACAGATCATAATCATGGTGCGCAGGCCGGCAGCCTTGCTGCGATATTCACGCTCAAGTCCTATAGCGGTGCCGATAACAAACGACAATAATAACTGAAGCGCAGTTTCGTAATCAGAAGAGAGGTGCAGGTCTATATTCATGGCGAGGCAGAGGAAAAAAGTATGCCTTGCCAAAAGATCGTAAAAAAAGCAACCCGGACAAAACCGGGTTGCTTTATGAGTATATATATAGCGGGTTGTTTAGATCGAATTTATCTTGCGCACGCGTCCGCTGCCGGCAGAGTGGCTGTTCAGTTTTTTCGGATCGCCTCTGTACGATACACTGCCGCTGCCGGTAATGCTGGCATCCAGTGCTTCTTTAACACTGATCTCTACATCACCGGAACCAGAGATGCGTACATCACAGGTGTTGGTTTCAAGATCTACAGCCAATACTTTACCGGATCCGCTGATGGATGTTTTCACAGCATTTGCTGTACCGCTTGCTTCGATCTTGCCGGAGCCGGATATACCGAAGTCAGCAAGGCCATCGATCGTGAGCGCGAGCGATACTTTGCCGCTGCCGCTTACATCGCTGTTAAAGCTTTTGCATTTTCCTTTTACGATCACATCGCCTGAGCCGGATACATCTGCTTCGAGTGAACCGGTAACTTCTACTTCGATCTTCATGGAGCCAGAGCCGCTCACATTCAGATCAAGGTCTTGTGCATGCACGCGTGTCTCTGCAATCAGATCGCCAGAGCCGCCTACGCTCAATGCTTCAATAGTAGGCATGGTAATATATACATTGATGCGATCGTCTTCATCCCATTTCCAGTTAGACCATTTTCCTTTTTTACCAATAACAAGCTTGGTGCCTTCTACCGCAGTTTCAATTTCGTCCAACAAATCTTTTTTACCTTCGATCTCTACTTTTGTAGTTGTACCCTGGCGCAGGTAAAATTTACCAGGTGCGCGAAAGGCTACTTTTGTAAAGCCCGATACGTTACGGGTCTCGCGGGTTTGTGCGAAAACGGACGCACTTGCCAGGAGGATGAGCAGAAAGACGGAGATATATTTTTTCATAATTTCAGGGTTATACTTTTTATAGACTCCAACGCGCAGAAGAAGGTTGCGTACGGGCCGGTAAATTTTTTATGCTTTTCTTTGACGCACAATTTCCACAGGGTGTTACATGTCTGTACTGAGCTATCGAACTATTCAGCAACCTGCTGAAGGTATGTATAAAGAGAAGGGGAGCAAGTTCCTGGCGTTTGCATACCCGGTGGATTCTGAAGCTGCGATCCGCGAACGACTGGATGCATTGCGAAAGGAATATTTCGATGCACGCCATCATTGCTATGCATGGATGCTGGGGCCAGAGCGAAAACACTTTCGTGCAAATGATGATGGCGAACCCAATCACTCTGCGGGCGATCCTATACTCGGACAAATTCGTTCGAAAGAATTAACCAATATATTAATTGTAGTGGTGCGTTACTTTGGCGGCACAAAGCTGGGCGTTGGCGGATTGATCAGTGCTTATAAGATCGCTTCCGAAGATGCGTTGAGTCATGCCATCGTAGTGGAGCGCGAAGTGACAGAGATGATCACGATCCGGTATGAATATGCATCCACACCGGAAGTAATGAAGCTTGTAAAAGATTTTGATCT
>NZ_DATCSD010000425.1:0-4291 GCF_036568665.1 Ohtaekwangia sp.
GATTACGAGCTTCCAGTATCGTTACAGATTTACCGGCTCCACTCGCATGTCGCGCAGCCATAAGGCCGGCCGCTCCTGCACCTATAATCAGTATATCCGTCATGTTTATATTTCTTTAAAAAATCAGACCGCGAAAGCTAATATAGCTTTTCATAAAGTACCAGGAAGATACTTTCAGCAGAGTAATTCTTAGATAACATAGAGAAATTATATTCTCCTATTTCTTCAGCTGATATATATTTTCGCCTGCCAGAATATATTGATCCTTCAGCGCAGGCAGGCGATTGAACAAGTGAGGCATAAGATTGGCCGGATCAATAATTACTTCGGGCTGATCATTCTGAAAAGAATTATATACCTCAATTACATTTTCATAGTAGTCTGGTTGCTCGAGTATTTCACGAGAGAGTCGCCAATTCAGGAAGCCTGATCCGAGGGAGTTGTTTTTATAAACGTTAAGATTGTCGCCTAACATTAGCAACTTCTTATCTTTCAAGCTGCCCCACTTGGTATTATCTTCTACCAAAAGATCGCTATACTTCACAGAAGCAATTTTGTTATAGCGTGATAGATATCCCATCGCCACAGTACCTACAAGCAATATCCAGATACTAATCTCGGCAAATTTCTTTCTGCGAATGAGCAACAGAAAGTGAGCAATGTAAAAACTGAGTGGAGGAAAGAGTGTAATAAAACTTTGTGGGCGGAGGTCTTTGGAATATACTATTTGAAGGAAAGAAAAGATCATCCAGAAAAACATGGTTTGCACCAGTTGTGATTGATACTTCGTGAAGCGCGCATCGCGGTTTAGCATTACAAGCGAAATGAGGAGGAAGAGTAAAGGCAATGCACCTAACACCCAAAGACTCTTGGTGCTTATATATTTTTCTGCAGTAAAGCCAATGTTGGGCAGATAGTAAAACTCCCATAGGTTGGGCAGGCCGTTCTTCAGGTAGTAAACGCTCATGAGCAGTAAATGAGGCAGCAAGAATCCGAATGTAAGGAGCAGATACCCACGAACAGAGCTGCGTGTAAAGATCATCAGGATAACAAGCGCGCCAATCACATATACTACAAATGAAAAGCAGAAGAGCGAAGCAAGACCAATGTAAAAACCAAGAACCGATGGATCACCCTGTTCACGAAACTCTATCTGTCGAAAAAGATTGTTGAGCGCCAGCAGTAAAAATCCTGATCCAAGTAACTCGGCTGTTAGGGAGAATGTATCGAACGAAAAGAAGAAAAGTGTTCCGAAGATCAACGAAGGTATAAATGTACTTTCTGCAAAAGCCTTTTTATTAATGAAGATGATACCCAGATAAGTGGCTTGCGAGAAGATGATAAGAAAGGCAATAATGTGCCTGGCCAGAAGCGATCTTCCGAAAACAAATTCAAACAAAGCATCAAACCATCCCGCCAACGGGCCGGTGGAATCTACAATATCAATATAGAGGGAGCTTCCTCCGTGAACTTTTTCGCCCACCAAAATGCTTTTTAATTCAGGGTATGTCATGGCGGGAGTATCCAGAAAAGCTGGAATACTGATCGCAATCATGATAACCAACAACCCGAGCAACCGGTATGGATCATTTATTCGAAAGTATCGGAGCAATGTTCGATGGTTTTAAAATAGTTCGAAAAATAGAGGAGTGGTTTTAAAGATTGAAATGATTCGCATGTTTTTTCATCTTTGTCATGGAATCAACGAAGAATACCTCCCGTACTGATCCGCATATTATGAGTTCAACAAGACAATTAAAATATTCAAAGCTTATCCAGAAAGAACTGAGCGAGATTTTTCAACGCGATAAAAAAGGTTTTCTGGACAATGCATTCATTACGCTGGCTGATGTAAAAATGAGTCCCGACCTCAGCGTTGCCAAAGTGTATATCAGCATGATGCTGGCAAAAGACAAGCAAAAGACGCTTGAAAAGATCAATCTGCATAAAAAAGAAATAAGAAGAGCACTGGGCGAGAAGATAGGAAAACAAGTGCGCATCATTCCTGAACTTATTTTCTATATTGATGAAGTAGAAGAAAATGCCCAACGCATCGATGATCTTATTAAAAATCTACACATCCCTCCTGCCGATAAGGAGTAACAACCACCACAGTTAAATTGATATTGGATTGAATCTCCCGTTCTTCATCGCCAGACGTTACCTGCTTTCCAAGCGAAAGAAGAATTTCATTAATATCATTTCAATTCTCTCCATTGTCAGCGTTGCCTTTAGTACAGCAGCGTTGATCATCGTGCTTTCTGTTTTTAATGGACTGGAAGATCTGTTGCGTTCGTTGAATGACTCATTCGATCCGGAAATAAAGATTGAAGCTGCCGCCGGAAAATCTTTCCATACCTCTGCTGAGCTTGTTAACAAAATTAAAAGTGTGAAGGGCGTGAAGCTTGTTACAGATGTGATTGAAGATTACGCTTACGTTCATTATCGTGATGCTAATCAGATCGTGACGTTGAAGGGAGTGAGCGATAATTTTATTGAGCAGAACAGAATTCCACAGGAAAATATAACACAAGGCAAGCTGCAGCTAAAGAAAGGCAAAATCAATTATGCATTAGTGGGCCAGGGTATAAGCAACACGCTTACACTGGCTGTAGATGATCCGATGTTTGCTATGCAGATATACTATATCCGCGATGTGAAAGGAGGCATGACTGATCCTTCTAAAATGTATTCGCGAATGAATATTGTACCCGGGGGTGTATTCTCCATTATTCAGTATATCGATGAAAACTATGTGTTGGTGCCGCTTGACTTTGCACGCGAACTTTTCAATTATGGAAACAAGCGGACATCTTTTGAAATAAAAATTGCCGAAGGATTTTCAATTAATGAAGTAAAGCGTGAGTTACAGCAAGTGCTGGGAGATAAATTCAATGTTCTGAATCAGGAAGAGCAACACAAAGACCTCTATCGTCTGTTGAAAATAGAAAAGCTCTTTACGTTTCTTGCCCTTACATTGCTGCTCGCTATAGGGTCGATCAATATATTCTTCAGTCTCATGATGCTGGCGATTGATAAGAAAAAAGATATTTCCATTCTCGCCTCCATGGGTGCAGATCAAAAACTGATCAGAAATATTTTTCTTGCGGAAGGAGCCCTCATCGCATTTACCGGAGCGCTAGTAGGTTTAATATTAGGAGGAGCCTTTTGCTGGATTCAACTGAACTTTGGCATTATCTCCATGGGTATGGAGACGTCCATTACACAGGGATACCCGATTAAAGTTTCGTGGATCGATTTTGCTGCTACACTGGGAGTAGTAACGGTTATTACTTTTTTAATTTCCTCTCGCCCGGCTGTACATGCTGCGCGTTTTGTTTCCCCCCAACAATTATAGAGATGGCCCTGTATCTCAAGGAATAACTCGAATGTTTCAACATGAAAACATCTGTAAGATTCGTGTACCATATTAAATAAAAAAGCACCGTTTCTTATAGTCTTTATGCGTAATATTCGGATTCTTTTTTCATCAAAAAACCGTTTTTTGCATGAAAGTGTCTTCTTCACAACCATTCCAGATCATCTATTCGTTGTATCAGCACGAATACCTGGGATTTATTTTCGAATCGTATATCGTTCACTTGGACGATAAAGGGAAGCTAACGTATCAACATCAGAATATTTCTGCTAAAAATGCACGTGAGTTCTCAAAAGGATTAGATGATCGCGACTTTGAATTGATCGAAATGATGGACTCCATGCAACAGGAGGCAATCGTAAAAAAATTCTCGGCCAAGTTTATGAAGCCCGAAGAATTCTTTGCCAAAATATATGATAAGACGAAAGGTAACGAACTGGTGCAAGAACAGATCGAAGATTACCTGGAGAAACGAAGGGCGAAGATTCTCGAAAAGATGAAAGGCAAACAGCTTTTCGAAATGGGTAATGATGGTGAGCCAACCTGGAAAAAAATTGAAGTGCTGGATAAGAAGGGCGCCATTCAGTTTCACTTCATGCGTACCAACGATCAAACGAATTACTATCCAACAGTATATTATCAGGGAAAGAAACTTGATCTGCCTAACGCATCGGCATACCTCATCTGCAAGAACCCTGCATGGATGGTATTGAATGGAAATCTATATGGTTTTGAAAAATATGTAGATGGAAAGAAACTGATTCCATTCTTCACTAAGAAATTTGTGGTGATACCGAAGAATGTAGAAGAAACGTATTATAACCGATTTGTTGCGCCACTCATAGCATCGTTTGATGATGTGGAGGCAAATGGTTTTGAAATAAATAAAACCGTATACGATCCGCATCCGGT
>NZ_DATCSD010000426.1:0-7137 GCF_036568665.1 Ohtaekwangia sp.
GATCTTCGAGGTAAAATATTAAGGATACATCCGGAAGAGAACGGAACGTATACTATACCGGAAGGCAACCTCTTTCCGAAAGGCACTCCGAAAACACGTCCGGAGATATATACCATGGGATGTCGTAATCCCTATCGTATCTCCGTTGACCCCGCTACATCTATAGTATATTGGGGAGAGATCGGCCCGGACTCCGGTAATGATGGCGCACAAGGCCCGCGCGGTTACGATGAGATCAACCAGGCAAAGAGACCTGGAAATTTTGGCTGGCCCTATTTTGTAGGCGATAGCAAACCCTACCATGAATTTGATTTTGCAACGAAGTCGGTAGGCGAACTGTTCAACCCGGAAGCGCCTGTAAATACTTCTCCGAATAACACCGGGGCGAAAGAACTTCCGCCTGCACAAAAGGCTATGATCTGGTATCCGTACGATAAAGCCATAGAGTTTCCGGAAATTGGTACAGGTGGACGCAGTGCGATGGCCGGGCCGGTATATCATTATGATGCATCAATAAAATCTTCTACGCAATTCCCGGAGTACTACGATAAAGGTCTTTTTATTTTTGACTGGATGCGTAACTGGGTATTTGTGGTTCGCCTCGATGCCGAGTATAATTTCAAACGCATGGAGCCTTTCATGCCTGGCAATGGTGACTTCAGAAGACCGATTGATCTGGAAGTAGGACCGGAAGGTTCTTTCTATATGCTGGAGTATGGCTCGGTATATGGCATAGATAACGTTGATGCGCGCCTGGTTCGCATCGACTATAACGGAGGCAACCGTAAACCCAAAGCCTATATTACGAGCAGCGATACCATCGGTCTTGCTCCTTTGAAAGTAAAGCTCAACAGCAAGAGTATAGATTTTGATGATGATGTATTAACCTTCGAATGGTCTGTTGATGGAAAGAAAGTAGAAGGCATTAACCCGGAATATACCTTTGCCAACAATGGTGTACGTAAAGTTACGCTGAAAGTTACTGATCCTTCCGGTGAAAGCGATGCTGATACATTGACCGTACGCGTGGGTAACACGATACCGGTATTAGCGATTACAACGACCGATAACAGCACATTCTTCTTTGAGAAGACCCCGTTTCACTATACCGTTACTATACAGGATAAAGAAGATAAAGTTATTGATCCTGCCAACGAGATGATTTCATTGAAATATATACCCAAGGCTGGTCAGCAGGTAGGGCACCAGTTGTTATCCTTCAATGCCGGTAAATCTTTGATGGAAGGCAGCGACTGTAAGGCTTGTCACCAGATTAATGGTAAATCGGTTGGCCCTGCATTTATAGAGGTATCTAAAAAATATCAAACCGATAAAACGGCATTGGCGCGATTGGCTAATAAAGTAATTACCGGTGGAGGAGGAGTATGGGGCGATCATGCTATGAACGCGCATCCGCAATTATCTAAAGAAGACGCCACGGAAATTGTGAAGTATGTTTTATCACTCGCCACTAAAAAAGATCTGGTGAGTCTGCCGGAAACGGGCGTGGTAAACTTTACCGAGCATAAAGATAAAACGGCCAACGGTCGTTATGTTCTTACAGCATCCTATACCGATAAAGGAGGAAGCGCAGTGCCGCTAACCGGAAGCACGGCATTTATACTTCGCCCGGCACGTGTGCAGGCCGAAGATGCAGAAGTAGTTCGCAATGTAAAGTATGAAGGCGGTGCACTGGGAAGCATTCATCATCGTTCTTATTTTGTGTTGAAACAGATTGACCTCAAAGGAATAAAACAATTGACATATCGTTACTCATCTTTAAATCTTGGCGCGACTCTTGAAGTACACGTTAACTCCGCGAAGGGACCGATAATCAGTACGCTGAATTATACCGCAACAGGCGATTGGGAAAACTATAAAGAAATAAGCGTACCAGTACAGGATCCCGGAGGAAAGAACGATCTTTACTTTGTATTCAGGAAAGAGACACCGCCTAATCAACACATATTTTCTGTTGATTGGATTGAATTTAACCGATAACCGATAAAAACTTTTACCGAACTTTAACCAAGATGGATATGAGTCAAAAAACATCACGCAGAAGTGCCATTATGAAAATAGCCGGATCAGCAGCAGTGGCAGCGGCAGGTGTGTCGCTATCACATCGTCTTTCAGCAGCAGAAGCTGTGCTGGAAGCAAACCTGAAAGGAAAGATCAATCACTCTGCTTGCCGCTGGTGCTATAGCAGTATACCGCTTGAAGATCTTTGCAAGGCCGCGAAAAATATAGGACTTGCTTCTATCGAACTCACAGGACCTGAAGAGTGGCCGATCCTGAAAAAATATGGATTGACATCGGCAATGCCGTGGGGTGCTGGTAAAGGAATTACCGAAGGATTCAACAACCCTGCGTTGCACGATGAATTGGTGAAGAGCTATACGGATATCATTCCGAAAGTTGCTGCTGCAGGCTTGAACCAGATCATCTGTTTCTCGGGTAATCGCAACGGTCTTGATGATGAGAAAGGAATCGAGAACTGCGCTATAGGCTTGAAGCGTTTGATGCCGATCGCAGAGAAGTATAAAGTTACCATGTCGATGGAATTGCTGAACAGCAAAGTAGATCACCACGACTACCAATGCGACCACACATCGTGGGGTGCTGCGCTTTGTGAGAAAGTTGGTTCAGAAAATTTCAAGCTGTTGTATGATATATACCACATGCAGATTATGGAAGGCGATGTAATTGCAACGATTCGCAAATACAACAAGTATATATCACACTATCATACCGGAGGTGTTCCAGGCCGCAACGAGATCGATGACACACAAGAGCTGAATTACCCGGCTATCATGAAAGCGATCGTTGAAACAGGCTTCAAAGGATTTGTGGCGCAGGAATTTATACCGAAGCGCGAAGACAAGATCGCTTCCCTGAAACAAGGTGTATTGATCTGCGATATAGCGTAAATATAGTCTGGAAAACCATGACGCGATTCAGGTGATGTTGTAGCATATAGTAATTATATATATTGGAAGGCCATTTAGAGATATATCTAGATGGCCTTTTTTGTTGTCGTTGTGGTTAATATTTAGGGAGTGAAATACGATAAATATACTATAGAGGCTCTGCCTTCGTTTTCTGAATTTTATAGTGAAGGTCCAAAAGGGAGGATAAGGAAGCAGGTTGTGTTTACGAGCTTTGAAAACAATCCGCAGATATATAACTTGGTGTTGGCGATGTCAATGAGACTGGTGAGATAAATGATGCTGTTGTTACAATGGAACAGTAATGAGGATATCTGCGAGGAAGACATTAGATCAGCAGATTGCTATAGCATATAGTAATTGTATATATAGGAAAGTCATTTAGGTATATACCTAAATGACCATTTTTTTTTGTTGTGTCTAATATGTAGGGATTGAAATATGATAAATATGATTGGGTCATGTATGAAATGTATCTATATGACTTTTATTTGAGTGTATTGTAAGCCCTTTTACAAGGACAAATCTTCAGGATTTTGTCGGCTGTCCCACACTCTTATAATTTCGATAGAATCGATGCGAACTTGATAGAAAATCTTGTAACTTCTGATAACTTTAACTCTTACATCTGCTATATCTGTGGGGGTTCCCATTTCAGGGAAGAGTGCCAGGAGTCTGGCGGACTCATTGAACAGTTTCTCTAGTTTTTCGCTAAATGTATCTGATTTGTTATGCTGTAGCCAAAACTTGTAAATTCTAAATCTGTCTTTAATTGAAGACTCAGTCCACACTATTTCTTTAGCCATTTCTTAATTAAATCATTGGCCTCTTCAGATGAAACTATTTTTCCCGACTCGATATCTTTCAAACCGGCTTCAATAGCTGCTTTTTCCGCATTGGTAACTTTATAAAAAGAATCTATCTCTGATTCGATTTTAATCAAATCATAGATCTCTTTCAAAATCATTTCATCTTCGATGGAACTGATTTGGTTGATGATCTGAGCTCGCAATTCAATAGCAGACATGATAATTCTTTTTTTTACAATATCGCCTTTATATGTGTCTTGAACAAATTTAGCTTCTGGCAAAATCAGCCATTCTGAGTACATAAATCCACAGCTATATTCCTTAGCTGAATATCGTTGGTAAAAAGTAGTGGCATAGTTTTATCCATCTCTCTTAAACAAATATATAACCCTATGAACAAGTTCGTGATATTCTTCAGTGCTATGCTGATGCTTGGTGGTACGGCAACTATGGCACAGTCGCCTGTGGCGGAGCCCGATTCCACCCGTGATCCGATCAAGCAAGGAGATCCGGCACCGGATAATGTTCCATCGCAGACATCGTATACCAAAGACATGGTTCGAATAAAACATCAGGATATACCGGTAGCATTGCGAAAAACTTTATCAGCCGATACCTATAGAGGTTGGGAGAATGCAAACCTGTATAAAGACAAGGCCGGCAGTGTATATATGCTGGAGTTTCAGGATCCGCTAAAAACCCGACTATATAAATTTGACCGGAATGGTAAATTGATCAAAGAGAAAACATCACGCGATGTTCAATAAACGCGATCGTATATTATTGTACTGCCTGTGCTATTAACGCACCTGCTTTAGCAGAGACGGGAATTTTTCCGGCTTCATCTATAGCACGGGCAGACATTTTCTTTAATGTTTTCTTCAGGATGTCAACCACTTTGGCGTCTTCGTGTTGTGCAGCAAAATCATCCAGGTAATATTGAATGAACACGAGGCAGATCACATCTTCTAACAACTGCGTGTCATGATTGGTCTGCAATTCTTTTTTCATCAACAGAAATTTTACTTTCTCAATCGTATCAAGGTCATAGCGACAACTTGATAAAATGTGCTCGGCAATTTTTGCCTGGTGAAATTTCTCGGAGTTACGCCATTGCAGATAACCCTTCTTATCCATCGGGTAGGAGTTCCGGGGTATTTCCCAACGACCAATGTGTTGGCATCGCGCAGCAAGCTGCATGTATTCGGGGGCATTCGGAGAAAATTTATTCAACCACTCCGTCATGCGTTGGCCATAGAGTAATTCTTTCGGATATACTTGTCCGTTCACTTCTTCCTGATGCGGATCGTTGGCATTGTAAGCATCAAATGTTGTAAAGGCTTTCTCGAGTCGTTCATTCATCGGCATGATACAAAACTGTTCGTCAAGGAAAATATACCATCGTTATACCGTGGGCTGGCGGCAAATGGTATAGCAAGTTAAGATATTGATATGGTATATCAAATGATTTGGTATAAGCGGAAGATTTTGAATGGAAGAGCCTTATCTATAAATGTATAATATATACTTGTTTATCGATTGCGGTGTATAGCTACGTGTTGGTTGCTGAGTTCTTCCAGCAGGTAACTTTCATTCACCACGTTTCCGATGACAATCACAGCAGGCGAACTGACCTGTTGCTCTTCTGCTAATTGACAAATGGTGCTCACGGTGCCGCGCACGGTCTTTTGTTCCGGCAATGTAGCGTACTGTATAACAGCGGCAGGCTCAAGCGATGAACGTCCTTGCTGAAACAACTCCATGATTGAGCGGATATGCGTCATGCCCATCAGTATCACAACGGTAGCAGATGATTGCGCGGCAAGTGCTATATCTTTCGACATTTCTCCTGACGAAAGCATTCCTGTTATTACCCAGAAACTTTCATTCACACCGCGCTTCGTTACCGGTATACCACACGATGCCGGAGCCGCCAGTGCACTGGAGAGCCCCGGTATAACGTCTACAGATATACCTCGCCTCATCGCATACTCCAATTCTTCGTGCCCGCGACCGAATACATACGGGTCGCCTCCTTTTAAACGCACGACCTGTTTATAGCGTGTAGCATAAAAGACGATCAGTTGATTGATCTCTTCCTGCGAAAATTCTTTTTTTCCTTTTCGCTTACCTACATATACCAGCTTGCACGATGGCTTTACAAATTCAAGAAGTTCTTTCGATGCCAGCGCATCATATAAGATCACATCTGCTCTCTGAATGGCTTTCATTCCTTTCATAGTGATCAGCTCCGGATCTCCGGGGCCGGCACCTACCATCGTAACCGTGGCTTTCTCCTGCTGCAGTATGTCCTTCTTCATTACTTAAAGTTTATACGTAATTATACGTAAATTATTCTTCGATAAACTTGATTAACGTAAATATTTACGTATAATTACTTAAAATTTGGCTTTGAAATACTTAAAACGATTGCAATGCAGAAGAGGATAATTGTAGTTGGAAATGGAATGGTAGGCTATAAGTTTTGCGAGAAACTCAGGAGCCGTTCTGCTGATGCAGAGATCATTGTATATGGTGAGGAACCGCGACCTGCTTATGACCGTGTTCATCTGAGCAGTTTCTTTTCAGGATCAACAGCAGACGATCTGCTGATGGCGCCTGCTTCATGGTATGAAGAGAATTCTATTCAGCTGCATACAGGCGAACTAGTAACAGAAATCAATCGCATCGATAAAACAATCCGTACGCATACAGGTCGGTCCGATCGTTATGATTATCTCGTACTGGCTACGGGTTCAAGTGCATTTGTTCCGGCTATGGAAGGTGTTGAACGCGATGGTGTATTTGTATATCGTACCATAGAAGATTTAGTGCAGATCACTGCGTATGCTAAAAAAGTAAAACGCGGTGCTGTTATGGGAGGTGGTCTTCTCGGCCTCGAAGCTGCCAAAGCTCTTCTCGGTCTCGGACTGGAAACACACGTGGTTGAATTTGCACCGCGCCTCATGCCCAGGCAAATTGATGATGCAGGCTCGGATATACTCGCACACAAACTTGCTCAGCTGGGTATAACGATACATACCGGCAAGAGCACGAAAAAGATTGACGGTAACGGAAAGCTTGAAGGTTTACTCTTTGCTGACGATACAAAACTCGATATAGAAATGCTTGTTATTTCTGCAGGCATCCGTCCGCGCGATGAGCTGGCAAAGGCTACGTTGCTGAACGTTCATCCGCGAGGCGGCATTGTTGTCGATAACTATATGCGTACGTCTGATGAGTATATATTTGCCATTGGCGAAGCGGCCGTGCATGGTAATATAGTATACGGACTCGTTGCTCCCGGCTATGACATGGCCGAGATCGTGGCGCGCCAGATTACAGGCGATACTTCGAAACAGTTTACCGGTTTCGATATG
>NZ_DATCSD010000427.1:0-5636 GCF_036568665.1 Ohtaekwangia sp.
GGCACAGACTCAAGGGTGATGTTGCCTTCTAATGTCTGCACGGATTTTTGAACAATGTATAAGCCGAGGCCATTGCCTTTAGAATCGGGGTGACCTTTGAAGAACATATCGAACAGGCGATGCTGAATGCCGGCTTCTACGCCAATGCCATTGTCGCGAATGCTGAACTGTATATACTTGCCCCAGATGGCGGCCTTGAATACAATGCGCGGACCTTCACCGTGTTGCATGAGACTATAGATGAGAGCATTCTCTATTAAGTTTGTGATAACGACTTCTACCAGGTTAGGGTAAGAATAGAAAACGAGATCGGCCGGACAGTCCACTTCGAAGGTCACATGCTTTTCTTCAATGATGTTCCGGAATCTGTTCTTTACATTTTCCACCATGCTTAGCAAAGTAATTGAAGTATAGCCTGTGGGTTGGTTGATCTCGCTGATGATGCTTAATTTTTTCAAAAGCTTGTCCATACCTTCAGTAGTGTGAACCACGCGTTCCACTAATTCCTTCGGTTCACCGTTGGAGAGATGAATGGCGATGTTACATAGTCCGATGATGGAGCAGACTGGTGAGCGAAGGTCGTGCGATGCGCGGTATAGAAATGTATCGAGCTCGCGGTTTGCTTCGGCCAGCAGCTTCGTGCGGTCTTGTACAATCACTTCCAGGTTTTCGTTTACACGCTTCACTTCTTCATTGGCTACTACCAATGATTTCTTTTGCTTGCGCAGACGACTGCTGAAAGTAATTAACAACACAATGAGAACGCCAAAAACTAATGCTACAATTGATATCAGAAATAGTTGTTTCCGGAATGCCTGCTGCTCCTGCAAGCGCTTGGCCTCGCTTTCTGAAAGCTTGGTTTCCAGCTGCTGAAAGTCAAAGTATTTTTCTTTGAGACTGTTGATGATCTGTCGATAGTCGCTCAGGTTTTTGTAAAAACGACTTTCATTTTCTGATAGCAATTGTTCGAGTGCAAGGAGATCTGAGAAAAGCATGGCGCGTGTATTTTCATCGAGGTTCGAAAAACCTTTCTTCAGTTTCTCATCGATGATGCGGATTTTTTCATCGAACTCTGTACGCTGTTCGCGCAAGCCCTGACCTTCTACTGTTGCTTGCTTCACAAGGTTTTTAATGTCTTCCGTTACGAACGAAGAATCAGAGATGCGTCCCATGAAAACATCCTGATTGTTGCGCAGTGAATCCTGAAGTTGCGTAACCAGATCATTGAACTTGCTATCGAGCTTAGCCCTGGTGGCAGCGTCCATACTTTTCATAGACACATTCTTGAATATAGCATAGAATACGGTCAGCGATTGAATAGAGTCGAGTTGTGAGAGATCGAAATTTTTAAAGTAGTCTTTGTTGACAACCTGGTTTTGTGCAGCCGATTTTTCTTGCGCAGTAGCCGTAGGAGATTTTTGCTCTGTGGTAGTAGCTGCTACTGGCTTGATAAACGCTATAGTAAGTATAGCATCCTGACCGCTTTGCTGGAAGTCAACCATGTTATACCCTTTAATAGTAAATTGACTGGCTGCATCAATCTTCTCATCGAGCGCGATAGGTAATTCAAATTTACCTTCGGTATTGGTGGTAACTTGTGTTGTCTTTTTTCCGTGGTACGTTACAGAAAGATTACCCACAGAAGCGTTGCTTTGTTCTTTCACCATAACATTTACCATCTGGTAATTTTTCTTTCGCACAGCGATTTCCAGTATGCTCTTGCTCAGGTTCCAGGCGGCTGGCTCCAGTTGTTCATTTTTTATTTTGATCGTCTTTATAGGAAGGTCAGCCTCGAGTAATTCTGTAAACACTTCACCTTTATTGCCTGTTGAAATGAAAGGCTTGCCATTGATTGATACTTCTACATTCTTCATGGGCTTCAATTGCTCATCGAATGTTTTTACCTGTATCAGTTGTCGCACCTGTGCTGTAGCAGAAAAACCAGTGAGCAGTGTGGCAAACAAAACGATCATGCGCAACTTGTTCCAATGGCTGTGCATGATGCTGGGTATAAATATTGAAAGCCGTGTCATAATCATCTCTCGATATATACTTTAAAAAGTGTCTTTTACAAATACAATTTCATGAGCGCTAACTTGTCGCTTGTGCTTGGGGATTTCTAATACAACAGCGCTCTCTTTTCCGTTATCGCCTACTACGCGTATAATATACTCACTAAAATAGGGTACGATCACGGAAAAATTTCCCTTGCTGTCAGTAACGTTTTCGGATACAGTCGTATTGCGCAGGTTATCGACCAGGTAAACTTTTGTGTGAGGCATTGCCGTTAGTGCCGAAGAATCACTCCACGCATGCTCCTTTAACTTTACTACACCCGCTATAGTTACCGGGTAAGTTTGCAAGTCCATTTCTACTTCATAAAGATCATCGTTGTAGCCTCCGTTCTTTCGGTTCGATGAGAAATAGCCATGTGTATCGAGCGAGTCAACTACCATAGCAAAGTCATCATAGCTGGTGTTGATCGGATAGCCGGCATTACGCGGCTCGCTATAGCCATCGGCTTTGATAGCCGTTTCGAAGATGTCGAGTCCACCCATTCCCGGATGACCGTTCGAAGCGAAATATAGTGTACGATTCTGATGCAGAAAGGGAAACACTTCATCATAAGGTGTGTTTACTGTTTCACCAAGATTTTCCGGCTGTGTCCATTTATCGTTTTCAAAAGTAGACCGGTATATATCTTTGCCTCCTATACCGCCACCCATGTCAGAAGAGAAGTATAGCACTTTGCCATCTTCGCTGATAGTAGGGTCGCTGATAGAATGATATCGACTGTTATAGGGAAAAGGTGCAGTGATAGTCCACTCACCATTTTTCCATTCAGCAAAAAAGAGTTGAAGGTTACGCCTGCCGCCATTGCCGGTTTCATTTGCTGATGAGACGAATGCCATCTTTTGTTCCTTATCATAAAATACAACGGGGCCTGCATTACGGTGTGATGTGAGTTCTTTACTGAAGAGCGTGGCCTTGTCATACTGACCGCTGGGAAAAATACGAGCAGTATATATCTTGTAGAAGGGAGCGTTCATCGATGCATTTACTTTTTCGACAAGCTCGGGCTCCTTCCGGTTAGACAGGAAGACGATCTTATTCTTGTATGGCACCGCACAAAGTTCTCCATACTCGGTGTTCAGCGAAAGCGGGTGCACATTAAAGTGCGATGAGTCCTCGTATAAGTAGCGGATATTACTCAGGCGCCACACTTTTCGCATAGCCAGTTCATCGTCCTTTTTGTTGGCCAGGTGTTTCTGATAATATTCAATAGCGGTTTCGTAATTACCATTGGCTGCCTGCACCTCGGCATAGAAATATGTATCGCTCCAGGGAAGTGACCTCTTGGCTTTTAAGTAGCGGTCGTAATAAAGAATGGACCTGGTATAATCTTTCAGTGAATAGTAACAGCGGGCTACGCGAAGTTGAACATCCGGATCTTTCTTGGCTGCTTCTATATATAGCTTTAGTGCATCAAGATAATTTCTTTCCCTATAGTACTTATCGCCCAGGTTAACATCTTTTCTGAACAACCCGAAGACTGTTTGCTGCCCACGCACTCCGGTATATATACCGAGTATCAGAATGATTATCAATATAGTCCTGGACTTAATCATTATCGCGGAGAAGCTACCTTGGTTTCTACAAACTTGAAGAGATACTGTACCATTAACTCGTGCGATCCATTGGCGAGCCGTGCTACGTTGCCTATGGCATGGTCGTAAGCATACCCCAGCTGAAACTGTGGTGTGATCTGTGCCTTCAAAAGAAAATCAACGGATTCTTCTTTGCGATACGATAAACCGAGTGTTAACACCTTGCGATAGATCATGTTGATGTTAATGTCGTATGAGAGTGGCAATCCTGGGAAATATTTCAGTAAGATAGAAGGTTCATACTCTATACTTTCGTTCTGCGTGATGCGGTATTTTGAGAATAGAAAATAATTAGCACGACTCAAGCGCACCGATAGCGTGTCGCCTAGAGAAAGAGTTTCTGGCAAGAGTTGAGGGGCAGAGAAACCAAAATGCCATCGCGGACTTCTGAAATATATACCGGCACCAAAGTCAAAAAATGTTTCGGAGACATTGGTATATAATCGCGGATCGTTCGTTGCGCCACCAATCAGCGAAGCATAATCGGAACGTGTATTATTTATACCTGCCTGCAAGCCAAAGGAGAGAAATGATTTCCTGCCGGTCTGGATATGATAAGCATAATCCGTTAAAGCACTCAGGTTTTTATGAACACCGTATTGATCATTCACGATCGTGGCACCCAATCCGAAATGTTTTTTCTTGAATAACGTATGTCCAGTCAGAGTCTGTGTAGTAGGAGCATCATCTATACCACTCCACTGGCTGCGATGAATGAAGGTAAGATTCAACGCTTCGTCTGCGCCTGCATATGCGGGATTGATCACCAGGGTATTAAACATATACTGACTGAACTGTACTTTTTGCTGTGCAATACTATGCTGAAATGTAAATGCCAGTACTGTTACAAGCAACGTATAGTATATTGGATGATATGGTTTCTCTCTCCCCATGTGTTATCGCAGCAATTCTATAAACCCACTCTTCTTCAAATGCTTTTCCAGGAAGTCGACCTCAATTACGTAGTAGTATGTTCCGGTAGGTACCTGTACACCATTTGTATTTAATCCGTTCCATACTACGGTATTATTATTATATCCTGTAGCCTGATAGACCACACTTCCCCATCGATCAAGGATGAGTACTTTGTTACGGCTGAATTTCTCGATGCGCACCACGATCCATTCATCATTTTGTCCATCGCCATCAGGAGTTACCACTTTGGTTACTTCTACGTCAAGATCTTCATATGATACAATCACATTAAATGTACATGTTACTGTGTTGCCTGCATCGTTGGCGGCTGTGTATTCCACCAATGTAGTGCCTACCGGAAATATATCGCCAGGCTGATGTGAACCGGTAAAGGTTAATTCGCCACATCGCGTAGAGGCCGTAGGAGGGATCCACTCTACAGCTACTTGTCCTGATTCGCCAGCCTTCGCTAACACATCTGCAGGACAATCTTCAACAGAAGGTACTTCTTCGTTACGTACTTTAACATTGAAACGGCAGGTTGAAGTGTTGCCATGAACATCGGTGGCGGTATATATTACTTCGGTAGTGCCTGTGTCGAACCTGTCTCCGGGCAGGTGCGAACTTGTAACACTGGCTATACTGCAATTATCAGTAGCAGTAGGGGGCGTCCAGTTAACAAAGGCTCCACAAGAATTATCGGCCGCTACAGATATATTCGCCAGACAATTTTGAAATATAGGGGGTGTCAGATCATTCACAGTTATAGTAAACGAACATGTAGCATTGTTTCCTGATGCATCGGTTGCTGTATACGTAACGGTGGTGGTGCCCTCCGTAAAAAGATCACCCGGTGCGTGATCGGATGATATACTCACGGTGCCCGAGCAATTGTCGCTGGCTATAGGAGGAACCCAGTTTACATTCGCACCACAGGCTGTAGCATTTGTAGAAGCAGTAATGTTGTTGGGACAGTTGCTGAAGACAGGAGCAATAGCGTCACTCACCGTTACAGTGAAAGAACACGTAGTGGTATTGCCTGCTCCATCAGTT
>NZ_DATCSD010000428.1:0-66354 GCF_036568665.1 Ohtaekwangia sp.
ACGGATTTTCTGGTAGAGCAACACCTGGATGTAAAGATGGACTATGCTTCTGTTGCTGCGGCCGGTAGCCGTCTCGGTACAGGCACGATGATCGTGCTCGATGATAAAACATCTGTAGTAGGCTTCGTAAAAAATCTGATACACTTCTTCGCACAAGAGTCGTGCGGCTTCTGTACACCTTGTCGCGAAGGATTACCCTGGATAGAAAAGATACTGCAATCACTACAGGAAGGAAACGGTGAAGCGCACGATATACACCTGCTGGAATTTCATACAAAATATTTAGGACCTGGTAATACCTTCTGTGCACTCGCTCCCGGAGCGATGGAACCTCTGCAAAGCGCCATCAAATATTTTCGAAAAGACTTTGAACAATATATAGCCGAAGAACTCGAGAAGCTAGACCTCACAAAACCCCCACACCCCAACCGAAATCTCATAACCGACATCTCCAGGTTTTAAGAGTATATATAGTTCACACCTCGACCTACACACCTGCACACGTACACACGTGCCAACGTAAACACGTCAACACATTATGCAAATATTCATCGACAATAAACCCTACGAAATCACCTCCGGTAAAAACCTGCTGGAGACTTGTCTTTCGCTAGGACTGGATATACCGTATTTCTGCTGGCACCCCGCCATGGGATCTGTTGGTGCATGCAGACAATGTGCTATAAAACTATATAAAGATGAAAACGACAAGAAGGGAAGACTGGTAATGTCGTGTATGGAGCCCGTTGCAAACAATCAGCATATATCGATCATCGATCCCGAAGCAAAAGAATTTCGTGAGACGGTGATTGAATGGCTCATGACCAATCACCCGCACGATTGTGCTGTATGCGATGAAGGCGGCTCTTGTCATTTACAGGATATGACTGTTATGACAGGACATAACTATCGCAGGTTCCGCTATAAAAAACGTACGCATAAAAATCAGTACCTCGGCCCGTTCATCAATCATGAAATGAATCGCTGCATACAGTGCTACCGTTGTGTGCGCTTTTATAAAGACTATGCGGGTGGTAAAGATCTTGATGTATTTGCATCGCGTAGCAACGTATACTTTGGCAGGGCAGAAGATGGTGTGCTCGAGAGTGAGTTCAGCGGTAATCTCGCAGAGGTTTGTCCCACCGGAGTATTTACCGATAAAACACTCAAGCAACACTATACCCGCAAGTGGGATCTTACCATGGCGCCATCAATTTGCCAGCACTGCAGTATAGGTTGCAATACGATAGCAGGCGAACGATATGGTTCCCTGCGCATGATTGCCAATCGATATCACGGAGAAGTGAACGGATATTTTCTCTGCGACCGCGGAAGATTCGGGTATGAATTTGTCAATGCTAAAGATCGTATTCGTAAACCCATTCTTCGCGGAGAGACGGTTGACCGGCAAGCTATATTAAGCGAAGTGCCTGCTATAGTAAAGAGCTCGCACGTAATTGGTATAGGTTCACCACGCGCTTCCCTGCAAGCAAACTTTACGCTGAAAGCCCTGGTAGGTGAACAGAATTTTTATCACGGTGTGTCAGATAATGAGCACGACCTTGCAGAGCTGGCTATTCGTATTTTGAAAGATGGCCCCGTGCGAACACCCTCCACCCGCGAGGTAGAAGAAGCCGATGCTATATTTATACTGGGCGAAGATATAACCAACACCGCACCCATACTGGCATTGGCCGTGCGACAAGCCGTAAGACAACAGCCTTCTGAGTCAGCGCTACAGGTACACATACCGTTGTGGAATGATGCAGCCGTGCGCGGCATCGTGCAGGATAAAAAAGGCCCGCTATATATAGCAAGCCTTCATACAACCAAACTGGATGAGCTTGCCGCTGCAACGTATCGTGCAACACCCGATGATACCGCACGACTCGGCATGGCTGTAGCGCATATACTGGATAGTGCTTCGCCTGCAGTGAACAATCTTCCGGAAGATATAGCAGTACTGGCAGAGCAGATAGCCCGGGCGTTGGCTGCTGCGAAGAAACCGGTAATTATATCGGGTGCCGGATGCCAGAGCGATGTACTGATGAAAGCTTCTGCCAATATAGCGGCAGCGCTACACAAGAAGAACACCAACACAGGCCTTGTATTTACCATGCTGGAATGTAATTCGTTAGGCCTCGCCATGATGGGCGGACATCGGTTACAGGCTGCATTCAACGCTGTACTAAACGGACATGCCGATACCGTTATTGTATTGGAGAATGATCTGTACCGTCACGGCCATGAATCCGACATCGATAAATTCTTCGATGCCTGCAAGCATGTAATTGTGATCGATCATTCCATGCACGCCACCATGGCCCGCGCAGAAGTAATTATACCGGCTGGTACATTTGCAGAGTCTGATGGTATACTGGTAAACAATGAAGGCCGGGCACAGCGTTTCTTCCAGGTATACGAAGCGACTGATGTTATACAGGAGAGCTGGCGCTGGTTGCTAAATATAGGTTGCCATGCAGGGAACATGCACATGAACGCGTGGAAGAATTTTGAAGACGTAACCAATGCTATAGCAACAGAAGAGATTCTATTGAAAGGAGTGGAGACTATATCTCCGCCCTCACAATATCGCGAGGCAGGGCAACGTATACCACGCGAACCTCACAGATATAGCGGTCGCACGTCCATGAATGCAGATAAAAACGTAAGCGAGCCAAAGCCGCCGGAAGATCCGGACTCAGCGATGTCGTATACTATGGAAGGATACAGAGGTATGCCGCCTTCTTCCATGATTCCGTTCTTCTGGTCACCGGGATGGAACTCTGTGCAATCCGTGAATAAATATCAGCAGGAGATTGGAGCATCGTTAAGGGGAGGAGACCCCGGTATACGCTTGCTCAACCCCGTAATGGAAAAACCATTCGAATATTTTAAAGCTATACCGGAAGCGTTCCGCCCGATGGAAGATCACCTGTGGATTATGCCGGTATATCATATTTTCGGATCAGAAGAATTGAGCGCACGTTCTCCTTCTGTTGCTCAACGCATAGAGGAACCCTATATATTGCTTCATCACGATGATGCATTGAACCTGCACTTGCAAGATGGTGAATTGCTCACACTTCATATCGGTGCCCATATATATACTTTACCCGTACGAATTACTACTGAAATTCCCAACGGAGTGGCGGCAGTACCCTATGGCTTTGATGGTATACCATATGCAGAACTACCGGAGTGGGCCACCACACGAACGTCTAACGCTACCTATATACCTGCTCCAAAACCGCGACACGTAAAAACATAAACACCTAAACATGTAAAAGAATGTCACCGCTGTTAATCGTTATAGCTGTATTGGGAGGTTTACTGCTGGTAGCCCCCGGGTTGATCTGGCTGGAGCGCAGACTGCTTGCTGTGTGGCAAGATCGTTATGGCCCCAATCGTGCAGGTCCATTGGGAGTGCTCGTAGTACTGGCCGATACCCTGAAGCTGTTCTTCAAAGAAGACTGGGTGCCGCCCTTTGCCGATAAAAAAGTATTTATACTGGCACCTGCTATCGTGGTGATCACGGTGTTGATGAGCTTTGTAATCGTGCCCTTCTCGCCAGGCATTATTGTAGCCGACTTAAATATAGGCTTGCTGTTTTTTCTGGCCATGTCTTCCATGGGCGCCTATAGTATAATTCTGGGCGGATGGGCCTCTAACAATAAATACTCGTTGCTGGGCGCGATGCGCGGTGCAGCGCAGATGATCTCATACGAAGTATTTATGGGACTATCGCTCATGGGTGTTGTGTTGATGACAGGCTCTTTCAGTCTGCATGATATAGTAGAAGCACAGAAGAACATGTGGTTTGTTATACCACAGTTCCTTGGGTTTGTGATCTTCTTGATAGCCGGTATAGCTGAAACGCATCGATTGCCTTTTGATATACCGGAGGCAGAGAGTGAACTTATTGCAGGCTTTCACTCGGAATACTCAGGAATGAAATTCGGAATGTTTTTCGTAGGAGAGTATATCGGCATTATGCTCATCTCCTGTATGGTAACGTGTTTGTTTTTTGGTGGCTGGCTCGGGCCGGCATTTCTTCCGCCCATTGTATGGTTCGTGTTAAAGATGTTTGCTTTTATCGCGCTGTTCATTTTACTGCGTGCATCATTGCCTCGTCCGCGATACGATCAGCTCATGGAGTTTGGCTGGAAGATACTGTTGCCGCTGTCGTTACTGAACCTGGTAATAACAGCCGGCATTATACTCTGGATCGAACAATAGTATATATAGATAAAAACATTTAGCAGACTATATATGTTCAGCATCATCCGTACCATGTGGCTTACGTTTCTGCACATGTTTCATAAACGTGTCACCATTCAATACCCCGAAGAGAAAGTGAAGTTACCTGCACGGTGGCGCGGCCGGATCGTGCTGACACGCGACCCCGACATGGAGGAGCGTTGTGTAGGATGCTATCTCTGTGCAGCAGCCTGCCCGGTAGATTGCATCTCACTACAGGCAACCGAAGACGAGAACGGAAGACGTTACCCCGAGTTCTTCCGTATAAATTTTTCGCGGTGCATCTTCTGCGGCTTCTGCGAAGAAGCATGCCCCACCTATGCCATACAACTTATACCCGACTTTGAAATGGGCGAGTATAATCGTCAGAACCTGGTATATGAAAAGCAGGATTTACTCATCAACAGTCAGGGTAAATATCCCGGCTATAACTATTACAGAGTAGCCGGCCTTGCTATAGGGGAAAAAGACAAAGGACAAGCAGATAATGAACTGGAGCCCGTGGATGTGAAGAGTATACTTCCTTAGATAGCAGCTCTTCAGATCACATTTTTAAAGAAACAAACGCAACATTACCATGTCATTCTACATCACATCCCTCATCGCTATAGTTGCCACGATCATGGTGATTACGCGGTATAATATGATTCATGCATTGCTATACCTGGTGGTGTCGTTTCTGGCGGTGGCGGTAATTTTCTTTATGCTGGGAGCACCTTTTATGGCAGCATTGGAGGTGATCATTTATGCAGGCGCCATTGTAGTGCTGATCATTTTTGTGATCATGATGCTGAACCTGAAAGAAGAATCGGTAGAGCAGGAGCGAAAGTGGTTTTCGAAGAATATATGGATCGGTCCGGGTATATTATCCTTCATCCTGCTGGGAGAGCTGGTATATATACTGGTATCGTCTGGTACCATGCCGCTGGGTAGTACCATGGTAGATGCCAAAGCGGTAGGCATATCGTTGTATGGCCCCTATATTATTGGCGTAGAGCTGAGCGGATTGTTGCTCATGGCCGGTATAGTAGGCGCCTATCACCTGGGCCGGCAAAGAAGAAAAGTAGTACATCGTTTCCTTGAAAGAGCAGAAGAATGAAAACATTACCTATAGAATCCGGATTGTTGCTCGCGGGTGTTTTATTTACACTCGGTTTGATCAGTGTATTGATCAGGCGCAACATCATCTTTATGCTGATCTCGGTGGAGATCATGCTCAATGCCGCAGGTCTTGCTTTTATTATGGCAGGGTCGCGCTGGGTACAAGCCGATGGACAAGTGATGTTCATCTTTATACTGACCATGGCTGCTGCAGAAGTATCCGTGGGCCTGGCGTTGATACTTCAGATCTATCATCAGCTCAAAACACTCGACAGTGACGCTGCTGATAAAATGCACGGATAGTTACGAAGTGTAAACTATATATATATATACTGCTCGCAGAGCATTTCATTTTAAATTTTACTGTATGCTGAGTTTGCTTTGGCTCATACCCACTTTACCCTTTCTCGGTGCGCTTATTCTTATACTCACCGGTTCGCGTATACCACAGCGCGTGGCCGCACGTATAGGGTGTGGAAGCATAGGTCTCTCGGCTGCTATCACAGCACTGGTGGGATATGATTTTCTCGCAACCGGTCAGGCTTCCTATAAATTTACAGCATGGACGTGGTTTCATGTGGATGGCTTATCACCCGGTGTCACGTTCTATCTCGACTCATTGTCGTTGGTATTTATATTTGTGATTACCTTCGTTGGATTCCTGATCCATATATACTCAACCGAGTTCATGCAAACAGACGAAGGCTTTGCGCGATTCTTCGCCTATCTTAATTTGTTTGTATGTGCCATGCTTATCCTGGTGCTGGCCGATAACTTAGTGCTGCTATATCTTGGCTGGGAAGGTGTCGGTCTGTGCAGCTATTTACTGATCGGCTTCTGGTATAGCGAAGAGAAAAATGGTTATGCCGCGCGCAAGGCATTTATTATAACGCGCGTTGGCGATACAGCCATGGCCATTGGTTTGTTTGTGTTGTTCAGTGTATTTCATACGCTCAATATCCAGGATATACTGGTGCAGGCTCCACAAGTTTGGACGATAGGAGCTTCCTCTGCCGTGCTGGTAGGATTTTTATTACTCGGTGGTGCAGTAGGTAAATCAGCACAACTTCCTTTGCAAACATGGTTGCCCGATGCGATGGCCGGTCCATCACCGGTCAGTGCACTGATCCATGCTGCTACCATGGTAACAGCCGGAGTATATCTCATTACGCGCATGCATGGTATATATGAGCTTGCCCCGCTGGCGCAGCAATGGGTGGGCATTATAGGAGCTGTTACGTTGTTGCTGGCAGGATGCAGTGCGTTAACACAGTATGACCTGAAGCGCGTGCTGGCATACTCTACCATCAGTCAGATCGGGTATATGTTTCTGGCGTTGGGAGTAGGAGCATGGTCGGCCGCTATATTTCATTTTATGATACACGCTTTTTTCAAGGCACTGCTATTCTTATCCGCAGGTGCCGTGATTATGGCCTTGCATCACGAACACGATATGTTTCGTATGGGTGGATTGCGAAAGAAGCTGCCCGTGATATATTATACATTTCTGATAGGTGCAGCATCATTGGCAGCACTCCCTTTTATAACAGCCGGTTTCTATAGTAAAGATCAGATATTGTGGCTCGCGTGGGCAGGTGAGAGAGGTAATCTGTGGTTTTTTATAGCCGCATTAACAGGCGCTTTCATCACTGCCATGTATACTTTCAGAATGGTATTTGTTACATTCTTTGGTGAAGCAAAGACACATATCAGTCATCGGCCCGGAAAAAGAATGACGATTCCATTGGTGATACTCGCAGTTTTGTCGTTGATAGGAGGGTTTATCGAATTGCCGCATACACTCGGTCATGTTACGCTCTTTTCCAATATACTCAGTCCGTTACTGCCGGCCGTACCGTTGCGCGAAGGTGTAGAGAGCACCGAATGGACGTTGCAGCTGATTGCCGCTGCCTTTTCGCTGGGAGGTATATATATAGCCTATATATTTTACATTCAGCAGCCCAAGCTTGCCGATGATCTGCAAAGCGCCACACGTGGTGTACACCAGTTCTGGTTCAGAGGCTGGGATCTGGATGCGCTATACGATTTTGTATTCGTTCGCCCCTTCGTATACCTGTCGAAGTGGAACAAGGGCGATGTGATCGATCGCTTCTATACGTTGCTTGTTCGATTAACAGAATATTTCAACGAAACCTTTGTACGAACACAGAACGGTATACTTCGCTGGTATATTATGAGTATTGTGGCAGGAGCGATCCTGATCATTACCATCAGTTTGTTCATTCAACCTTAACGCCTGTGCTATGATGCTGATATTGTTGATCGTGATTCTGATGACCGGAGGTATTGTTGCCGGAATTGCTGCACGCTGGAATGCCGCAGCCTGTCGCTGGCTTTCATTGCTGGCGGTAACAGCAGACTTCGGAATTATACTCACGATCTGGATACAGGAAGGTCTTTCCATGACGCTTACCAACTCGTGGCTGCGCGATGTATATATACCGTGGATCCCCAGCTTCGGTATAAATTTTCACCTCGCACTGGATGGGTTGAGTTTACTGATGCTGGTGCTTACATTCTTTCTTGGTATACTGGCCGTGCTGGTATCGTGGAATGAAATTCAATACCGTATAGGTTTCTTTCACTTCAATCTCTTGTGGGTGCTGGCCGGTATTACCGGTGTGTTCCTCACCATGGATCTGTTTCTCTTCTACTTCTTCTGGGAAGTAATGCTTATACCCATGTATTTTCTCATTGGTATATGGGGGCACGAGAACCGCCAGTATGCTGCCTATAAATTCTTCATCTTTACCCAGGCCAGTGGTTTGCTGATGTTGCTGGCTATACTCGGCCTATATTTTATACATGGCGATCAAACCCAGGTATATAGTTTCGATTATTTTACGTTGCTGGGAACAGCGCTGTCGCCCGAAACAGGACGATGGCTGATGCTGGGATTTTTAGCAGCGTTTATTGTAAAGCTTCCGGTTGTGCCTTTTCACACCTGGTTGCCCGATGCACATACCGAGGCACCAACAGCCGGAAGTTTATTACTGGCCGGTTTGTTATTGAAGACTGGTGCGTATGGTCTGATCCGGTTTGTTGTTCCGCTGTTTCCTGCAGCCTCCGCTGCTATAGCTCCGTGGGCTATGCTCGCAGGTGTTGTGGGTATAGTATATGGCGCGTTGCAAGCATACGGACAAACGGACTTCAAGCGATTGATAGCCTATACCAGTGTCAGTCACATGGGGTTTGTTATACTTGGTGTATTTGCCTTTCGTGAACTTGCTATGCAAGGTGTAGTGATGCAGATGATCACACACGGTATCAGCACCGGGGCATTGTTTATTCTGGCAGGAGCACTCTATGAACGGATACATACCCGTAACATCGAAGAGATGGGAGGCTTATGGAAGAAGGTTCCTTTTATGGGTGTGATCGCGATGGTGTTTGCCATGGCGTCACTGGGCCTTCCGGGACTTGGTAATTTTATAGCAGAGTTTCTCACGCTTATCGGTGCGTGGCAGGCCAGTCAACCACTAACCATTGTTGCAACGGCCGGGCTGGTGGTCGCCACTGCTTATTCACTGCGTATAATGCAAAAAGTATTTCTCGGAAAAACCAATACCGGCTATGCCTTGCATGATCTTTCGCTTCGCGAGAAATTTATACTGGTGCCGATGTGTATCGTTATACTCTGGCTCGGGCTGTTTCCCCAGCCGGTAATTGATACTTCCAGGCCAACCGTTGCCAACAGCATGCACACGGATAATCATGCAGCACTCCATCGTGGTGCCGAAAGAAATAAAGTATATGAAGCCTTAACCAGAAGCAGCCATGAACAAAAGTGATTTGCTCAGTCTTATTCCGCTATGGATTTTGTCGAGTGCAGCCATCCTGATCTTCTTTTCGATCTCGATTAAGCGCAATCACAAAGTAATTTTTGTGATCACCGTGCTCTCACTGATTGTTGATTTCCTGTATCTCACGTTCTATAGCGATCGTCACATGCAAGCCATTGAGCCATTACTCATCTTCGATGGCTTTGGTATATTTAATATAGGACTCATATTGCTCACAACGCTGGTGGTTGTATTGATCTCGTATGCGTATTTTGAACAACGCGAAGAGCGAAAAGAAGAATACTATATATTGATGATCCTCGCGGCACTGGGTTCGGTAATATTGGTGATCAGTAAACATTTTGTGTCGCTGTTCCTCGGTCTTGAAATACTCAGTGTATCACTCTATGCATTGATCGCTTACCTGCGAACACGCGAACGTTCTGATGAAGCCGGTATAAAATATCTTATCCTTGCAGCGTTCTCGTCTGCATTCCTGCTATTCGGTATGGCATTGGTATATGCTACTACAGGCTCAATGGAATTTACCGGTATAGCAAACTGGATTGCGCAGGCACACGAAATGCCGCTCATGGTAGTAGCAGGCTTTGGTATGATGATCGTAGGCATCGGTTTCAAACTAGGTGTAGTGCCGTTCCACATGTGGACGCCCGATGTATATGAAGGATCGCCTGCACCTGTAACAGCTTTTATCGCTACAGTTTCCAAGGGAGGCATGGTGGCGCTGCTGGTGCGTTTCTTCAATGCGCTGAATGGTTATCAGTATACTTCCTTTACCTTGATATTTACCATACTTGCTATTTCATCTATGTTTATCGGAAATATACTCGCGCTTCGGCAAAGCAACGTTAAAAGGCTGCTCGCATATTCATCCATTGCACATTTAGGATATTTACTGGTGGCATTCCTGGCAGGAGAGAAGCTCGGCATGGAGGCCATGGTATTTTACCTGGTAGCCTATTTCATTACAACACTCGGTGCCTTTGGTATACTCGCCACGCTATCGGATAAAGAACGCGATGCAGAACAATTGGAAGATTACCGCGGTCTCCTCTGGAGACGACCTCTCACGGCTATAGTATTCAGTGCCATGTTGCTCTCACTCGCAGGTATACCTCTTACCGCGGGCTTTGTTGGAAAGTTCTACGTAATTGCTGCGGGAGTACATACCCAGCGTTGGCTGCTGGTAGTGGCACTCATTGTTAACAGCGTAATCGGTCTGTATTACTATATCAAGCTCATGGCTGTTATGTTCGATCAGCAACAGGAAGAAAAACCGTCTCAGGAACTTCATCCACTGGTATATATAGTGAGCAGTATAACATTAGCTGTGCTGGCCCTGTCCTTGTTCTGGATCGGTGTAAGCCCCGAGGGAATGGTGGCATTGATTCGCTCTGTATTATAGTGTTATCTTACTTCCCTGATAAGAATACATTTAGCCGGTAGCGCATTATTCGTCAAAATAGACCTTTCGGTCACTAATTAATTTGAAATAAGCATTATTTATTACGAGCTGTTTTCGGATTAACACATTCTTCTGTTCTTTGCCTGCGCAGAATGATTTTGTTCATGCAGCGATTTTGCAGGGGGAGGGTGGTAGAATGAACTTTATTGCAATAGACAGAGACTGGACTTTTTCTTATGTCAATCTAAACGAAAAGTATCCTTATCGTATCGCGATTGGCAATATCAGTTATCCTTATCTTAATTCGGTTGGAGAGCAGTTTCGCGAGCGTTGCATCGAGGCGATGAAAGATCAGCGTGCAATGCGAGTGGAGATTTATTGTGCACTGGATGGCGCAGTATGGGAATATCATATTTACCCCGGCCCGGCAGGATTATCTATATATTTCAAAGATATAACCAGGGAAGAGAACGCGGAGCGCAACCTGTCCAAGAAACAGCATACAGGAAGCAAGGAACAGCGTGCCGCTCAGGAAGAAATGCTGCTGCGTGAAATAGAATTACACAGGAGCAACAATCTTTCAAAGCTTGCCATTCCTACTGTAGAGGGTTTCGACTTTGTTGCTATACAGGAAATACTATACTGTAAAGCATCCGGAAATTATACTGAGATTTTTACTACCGATGGTGCACGACATCTTTCCAGCCGCCAGTTAAAAGATTATGAGCTATTGCTGCAGAACTATAACTTCTTCAGAATACATCATTCCTGTATTATACAACTCGACTATATAAAGACCTATACACGAGGTGAGGGTGGATACGTTGTAATGGTTGATAACACAGCCCTTGATGTTTCAAGGCGAAAGAAGAGTGCGTTTCTTGAACGGCTCGGATACAGAGCGTCAGACGCATTTACGAAAGTAGTATAATTCTCTCCGGCTAAAAGCCATCCCTTCCCGGTTAATTCATCATTACCTCCAGTTATACATTCGCTGGTCTGCCTGTTCGTTGCGCGTATAGTTTTGCGCTCCCTCAACTGCTGCATCCGGTTTTTTTGATGTCTTTCCTCATAACAATACTGAATAATGAAATATACACTTATTGAACGTCAAAGACTTGCCATCCTTGAAGAGAAAGTGGCGTTATTGGAATCGCAAATTGAAGTAGCCAGGAATTTTGTCAGAGAAATTGAGAAAGGTAATCTGGAAATAAACCTGGAACACGATGTTGCCGGGGAGGGCAATTCACTGGCGTTGTCTTTAACGAGCATGCGCGATCAGATGAAGAAGATTGCCGAAGATGAAAAGCAACGTAACTGGATAACCGAAGGGCTTGCCCGGTTTGTAGATATACTCCGAACCAAGAACGACAACCTGAAAGAGCTGGCAGAAACAGTTATCAGTCATGTAGTTAAATATATAGGTGCCAACCAGGGCGCGTTGTATGTGATGAGCGAAGACACGTCTGATGTACATCTCGAACTGGTAGCGTGCTATGCCTATAATCGCAAGAAACATATAGCGCAGCGATTCGCATTGGGCGAAGGGCTTGCCGGCCAGGCTGTGCTGGAGAAAAATACTATATATATGACAAATCTTCCTCCGGATTTTGTGAAGATAACGTCCGGACTGGGAGAGGCACTTCCCAGAAATCTGCTCATCGTACCGTTGATTCTGAATGATATAGTATATGGAGTAGTGGAGCTCGCTTCGTTCACCGTATTTCAAAATCATCACCGTGAATTTATTGAACGGTTGGCAGAGAGTATAGCAGCCACTATATCTGCAGCCAGGGTTAATCAGCATACGCGCAAACTTTTGCACGAAAGTCAGGTGCAGGGCGAACAGATGCGTGCGCAGGAAGAAGAGATGCGCCAGAATGTAGAAGAGCTTCAATCCACGCAAGAGCAAATGCAGCGCGTGTTAAAAGAGATCGAGGTGAAGGAAGCGTATGTAAATCAGCTTCTCAATGTATCGCCTGATATGATCTTCACGGTAGATAAAGAGTATAAACTCGTAAGCTGGAATAAAGCATTTGCGCGATCGCGCGAGCAGTTAGGTATGCGGGTAGAGAAAGGCTTAAATACATTGGATTGGCATCAGCTTGCTGAACGAGAAAATCAGTTGCATCTGTATAAGCGTGTGTTTGCAGGAGAGACATTCGAATATACGTTGAAGAGTATACTGAATGGTGTTGAGTATCATCACCTCTCTATATATGCACCGCTTATTGACGACCATGGCAATATATATGAAGCTGCGGTTTTTGCCAAGGATGTTACTGCTATAATAAAAGCGCAGAAGCAACTGGAAGTGGTGCTCACGGAATCTCAGCAAAAGAACGAGGAACTAAGTGCACAGGAAGAAGAGCTTCGGCAGAACATGGAAGAACTGCAGGCCACACAGGAAGCCATGATCGCGAAGCAGGCCGAGATAGATCGTGCGCGCGAGGAGAATGAGCGCATTAAACAGGAAGAAGCAGAGCGCTCGGTAAAGGTAGGTGAGATGCAGAAGAAGTCGATGCTCAACGCGACTCTGAAATTGAAGAGTAAAGTGAATGAGCTGGAACAGATGAAGCAGGAGATGGAACGGGTGAAGCAGGATGAAGCTGTGCGTGCACAAAAGATAGCGGAGATGCAGAAGCAGGCCATGAATAAACTGAGTCTGCGGCTCAAGGCTTCGGAAGAAGAATTGAAACGACTTAAATCAACTATAAATTAAACCTGTATCATGAAAAAAGAATTAATTGTAAGTTTTGAGTACGGTGTAGCAAAGAATGGCGCACATATATACTTTCTGCCTGAACTGAACTGTATACTTCTGGAATGGAAAGGCGATGTGCTGCTGGAAGAGTGGATCGAAATTCTGACGCGCGGTGCTCAGGAAGTTGCCAAAAACAAAGCGACTAACTGGATCGGAGATACTTCGAACCTGGGCGCTACCAGCGATGAACATAACAAATGGGTACAGGAAGTATTTACTCCTATGGTAATAAAAGCAGGTCTTAAAAAGATTACCGTTGTTTTACCGAACGATATACTCGGTGAGATGTCGATGCAGGAGATCATGGAAGATCTGAAGAACACGGCTTCCAGCTCATCAACCATGGAGGCGATGTATACAAAAGATATCAACGAGGCTTTTGCCTGGGTTAAAGGAAACTAGATATATGGTATATCTTGTTTAGGTTGTAAAAGGAAATGCCAGGGCTGTTCACCTGGCATTTTTACTATATATAGGGAAAAGGAAATCATACTCTTCTTTGAATCTCTATTAACGAATAACGGAATTGAACATCGAACAAGGAACACTGATCAACGAATGTCGAAGTATAAAAGATCTGGAAGACGGGAGGTCCGAACCATTTTCCACTCACGAATAACAAATAACTATTAACGGATATACGTAACGACTAACGATAATAAAAAATGCCAGACATACATCTGGCATCCTTATAATATATATTCTTAAAAATTAGTAATCGCCCAGTGTCTCTTCGAGTTGTGCGAGTGCTTTTTTCAGTTCTTCATCATTGGGAGCAACACCGTGCCATTTGTGTGAGCCAACCATGTAGTCAACACCAAAGCCCATTTCGGTTTTCATCAGGTTGATCACGGGTTTGCCTTGCTTGGCGAGCTTCTGTGCATTTTCCAAACCGGCTACTACTTCTTCCATCACATTACCGTTAAACTCCTGCACGATCCAACCGAAAGATTCCCACTTGGCGCGGAGATTCAACAAGGAAAGTATTTTATCTACCGGGCCATCAATCTGCTGGCCATTATAGTCAATCGTAGCAATCAGGTTATCAACTTTGTTGTGGCCGGCATACATAGCTGCTTCCCAAACTTGTCCTTCCTGCAGCTCGCCATCGCCCATCAATACATATACAAAGCGATCGTCTTTGTTCAGCTTCTTGGCCTGCGCGGCACCAATGGATACCGATAAGCCCTGGCCGAGCGAGCCGGAAGCGATGCGTATACCCGGAAGGTGTTCGTGCGTAGCAGGGTGACCTTGCAAGCGTGAATCAAGCTTACGGAATGTAGCGAGTTCTTTTATATCAAAATACCCGGCTCTTGCCAGGGTTGAATACCATACCGGGGAGATGTGACCGTTGGAGAGGAAGAAAAGATCTTCACCAATACCATCCATGTTGAACTTCGGGTCGTGCTTCAATTGCTTGAAGTAGAGGGCGACAAAGAAATCAGTACAGCCGAGTGATCCGCCCGGGTGACCGGACTGGCAACCATGTACCATGCGAACAATGTCTCTGCGAATCTGTGAACTCAGTCTCTTAAGGGAAGCGATGTCGGTTGTTTGGCTCATGAAGTCAAAATTTGTCGCGAAGATGCTGTAATTTTTCTAACCTTGAAAGAAAAAGCGGTGTCAATTCAGGATATGGTGTGTTTATTTTGATTCTACCACACGAATCGTAAACGGAACTTTGTGCAGCGGGTGATCGGTGTTGTAAACCTTCTCGCTGGCAATCTTGTCAACAACATCCAGTCCTTCCGTTACCTCACCAAACACAGTATATTCCCCATCGAGCGTCATATAGCCTCCTACCGTACGATAGGCCTCTCTTTGCTCCGGTATTACATTTATACCGAGGTTGCGTGCTTCAATATCGATGTCTTCATCGGTGTAGCGTGTTCCATGCACAATGAAGAATTCGGCTGCTGATGATTCTTTTTTCGGATTGTTTTCGGTAACACGTGCCATCGAAAGTGCGCCCTTCTTATGAAAATGTTTCGGATTGAACTCCGATGGAATGACGTAGTTCAGTTTCTTTTTCAAGTCGCCACCCTGGATCATAAACTCATACGCGATGCGGTAAAAATCAGCCTCATCGTAATAACCTTCCTTGATGAGCTTCACGAAATTAGCGCGGTGCAGCGGTGTATCTTCGTATAGCTTCAGGCGAATAGTGCCCATCTTCGTCTCGATGATCACTTCATTCTCCGGGTTTTCTTTACCATACTGTGTCAGTACTTCTTTCAGATTTTCAGGTGTGATCACCACGCTCTCTTTCTTGCCGCACGACAGGAACAGAAACATGAGTGATACTATACAAAAGTAGTTTATTGGGTAATGTTTCATGATCGTAAAGAATTTCACAAAGTAAAAACGTTTGCAATAATGTACAACGTAAAAGCATTTTAACGCTTTACTTTAATCTCTATATTCGCCCGCTCATGGACAGCAAGAAACATTATCTGGCCGCGATATCTGCCTTTGTGATCTGGGGATTCTTCTCCATTCCATTGCGGGCACTCAAGGCATATTCGGCAGGAGAGATCCTGTACTTTCGTATTTTGTTTTCATCGCTGGTGTTACTGGTCATCGTGTTGGGATTCAAACGCGATGCCTTGCGTAAAGACTTTGCTTTTCTCAAATCATTTCCCGCTGCCAAACAACGCAATGTTATCCTGCTCACATTGGCAGGTGGTGCATTGCTTACGGTAAACTGGCTTACGTTTATTTATATCGTTAATCATATCAACATCAAAACGGCTTCATTCTCGTATCTCATCTGCCCGGTAATTACAGCTGTATTAGGATATGTGTTGATACAGGAGAAGATGTCTACCCTGCAGTGGATAGCCGTAGCGTTGTGTACAGTAAGTTGCGTGGTGATGGGAATGAATTCAGCACTCGAGCTTGGCTATAGCTTTCTTACAGCCTTTACCTACGCGCTATATCTGATCTCACAGCGAAAGAATCAGGGCTTCGATCGTATGATCGTGCTTTGTATACAGGTGTTGTTCTCGTTCATCATCCTGAATATATTCTATGGTCAGTTGATACATGCCATACCATCAGCACCTGTATTCTATAGTATCATTTTCGGTATAGCCGTGGTGTTTACTGTATTGCCATTGTTCCTGAATCTGTTTGCCCTGAACAGGATCAACTCCGCTACTATAGGTATACTGATGTATCTCAATCCACTGATCAACTTCAGCGTGGCTTTTGTTGTATTTGGAGAAACCGTCAATAGCATACAACTGGTGGGCTACTGTATCATTGTGGTAGCACTGGTGATATTCAATTATCCGGCAGTGGAGAGCTTGAGGCTTAAAGTGAAAAGCTGAAAGTATTTCCCGCCCGATAACTATCGGGAGCAGATAAACGCAGAAGTTTAAAATAGAAAGTTATACTTCGACATTCGTTGATCGGTGTTCCTTGTTCGATATTCAATTTCGTTATTGGTTACACGTTATCCGTTAGCAATCTGTTCTGAGGATTCGCAGAGTTGTACTGCTCGGTTATTTCGCAATTTTTACTTTTATACTTCTTTCAGTCACTCCTCCTTTACTGTCATCCCAACCGTCACCTACTAGATAAAATTGAGAGTCAATCTTAATAAGCCTGTTTTCATAGTCTTTTTCTTCAGACAAAAATGCTTTTGTTCTTGCAACTTCTTCCCACTTTCCGCTTTTAAAAGTCCACACAAAAATGTTATACCAATAACCTTCAAACCATTCAGAAAATAATATAATCTCGTTGGCTTGGTCATGGTTCATGTCATCCGCCTTTTCCAGGTAAACGCTGAGGGAGTGGTCAATAATAAGGTCCGGAATGTTGCCAGTGAATTTAATTTTCACCTCGCAATTTGTATTTGCACATTCTTTTTCAATTGTACCGTCTGCCCGCACACTGCGATCATAAATAACATAAGCCGTGTCGACACTTTTGTCATTGTTGATATCGCCAACGTAATAAGGTTCGTGGATATGTTCGATTATATTTTGGGCAGGTTTTGAATCTATACTGTCAGCCAATACTATAGCTTGCTTGTCGGGCAAAACATTATCGGTTGCATTTTTCTGTCCGCAGGCAGAGAGTAAGATAATTAAGGATATCAGACTCGTACGTGTAGTTCTATATTGGGGCATAGCTCCTAAATATAGGGAATTATCTATTGAGGCAACTCAGTATATATAGGACTTTCTTCTTAAAAGGGGCAGATGTATAGCACGCAATACTGAGAAAGGTTCACAACGTCAACATTCGTTGATCGATATTTCTTGTTCGATATTTATTTTCCCGCAGATGAAAATGCAAGCAGAAAGCTAAAAGCTGAGCAGCATGCATTTACTTTCCGCTTTCAACTTTCTGCTTTATACTTTATATTATTATCCTCCCAGGTTTTCCAGTCCTTCTACTTCATTGGCCGTGCTGTCGCTCGGTTGACTGGCGCGGAGCATTTTCATTTTGCGTTTATAGAGTTTCTCCATGAACGACTCTTTCAAGGTAGAAAGTGTATCGGCTTGTCGTATGGAATCTTGTTGAGCAACCATCACTTTCAGTTCAGCCAGGAGTTCGTCATCCAGTTCGTACAGATCGCAGCTCAGACGTTGTTGTAAATCGTAGGGCAGGCGCGAAAACGTAGCATCCGATATACTCTTAAAATGCGGATCATTGTTTACCTGCTTCATAAAGTAGCCATACATCGGTAACGCTGTGTTGGAACCCTGACCAAGTTCTGTATTTCTGAAATGTATCCGCGGATCATCAGCACCGGCCCATGTACCCACCACAAGGTTTGGTGTCATGGCGAGGAACCAGCCGTCAGCATTGGCTTGGGTTGTTCCTGTTTTACCGGCAACGTCGTTATATACTCCATACTTCCAGCGCAGGCGCGAAGCTGTACCTTCGTGTACAACGGTCTGTAACATCTGTCGTACCAGTAATGCAGTCTCTTTGGATATAGCCCGTACGCCTTTATTAGCAGGTTTGAAATCCTGGTATACTTTTCCGTTCAAATCTTTTATAGCGATGATGTGATAGGGAAGTACCGTAACACCTTCGTTCGCGATGCACGAATAGGCCGTAGTCATTTCAGTAAGTGATACCGAAGAAGAGCCCAGTGCTACCGAAGGTACATGTTTCATCTCACTGATAACACCCATCTTTCTCGACAGTGCTATAGTACTATCAACACCGGCCATCTCGATCAACTTTACCGATACAGTATTTACCGAATACGCGAGCGCTCCTCGCATAGAATATTTTACCTGGTAATCGTTTTGTGTATTTCGCGGAGTCCACTTGTCGCCCTCCTCATCAATATAGGTCTTGCGTTCAGCAGATATAAAATCGCAAGGCTCAAATCCTTTTTCAATGGCCATGGAATATACTATCGGTTTGAAAGTAGAACCCACCTGTCGCTTGGTAGAAGTCTTCACATGATCGTATTGAAAGAAGTCGTGATCGATACCACCTACCCACGCTTTGATCATGCCGTTCTTCGGATCCATCGCCAGGAAACCTGCATTTAAAAACTGAATGTGGTGCTTGATAGAATCGATGGGACTCATCTTCATCACTTTTTCGCCTTCCCACGAGAACACACGCATCGGCACCGGCTTCTGCATTTCAACCAGTATCTCTTCTTCTGACATGCCTTGTTCTTTCATGTGTTGATAGCGCTGGCTGCGGTGTATCGCATCCTGTATAACTTCTTCATTCTTCTGCCACGGATTTTCTTTTCGCCAGTGATCGAAGAATTGTTTTTGTATTTCCGTCATCTGCTGTGCTACCGCTTTCTCGGCATATTGCTGTAAGCGAGAGTCGATCGTGGTATAGATCTTTAATCCATCCGTGTAAATATTATAGGGCGATCCATCCGGTTTTGTATTGTTCCTGCACCACGTCATCAACTCCGCTTTCACAAACTCGCGGAAATAAGGAGCGAGCCCTTCGTGAAAAGATATACTGCTATATTTCAGTCCGAGCGGTAATTTTTTGAGCGAGTCCAGTTTCTCCTTCGTCAGGTAATTATACTTGGCCATTTGGGCAAACACTACATTTCTGCGTGTGAGCGATCGCTCGGGAAATAAACGTGGGTTATACGAGTTGGTAGCTTTCAGCATGCCCACCAATACGGCCGCCTGACTTACCGTAATATCTTTCGCTGAGCTGGAGAAGAAACGCTTGGAAGCCGCTTCTATACCAAAGGTCTGGTCTGCAAAGGGAATGGTATTGAGATATAGTGTAATGAGGTCTTTCTTGGAATATATACTTTCAAGACGTTGTGCTGTGATCAGCTCGCGCGATTTGTTGATGAGCATAGACAATATCCAGTAACGCTTTCGCGGATACAGGTTCTTGGCAAGTTGTTGTGTAATAGTACTCCCGCCACCGGCTGATTCTTCCTGTAGCAAAATGGATTTTACCAATACGCGCCCGAGACTTTCAAAGTCAACACCACTGTGTTCATAGAAGCGAACGTCTTCAGTAGCGATCAGTGCATCCATCACGACCGGAGAGATCTCCTCGAATTTTATCTCCGTGCGATCCTGTATATAGTAACGTCCCAGCAATACACTGTCGGCACTATATACTTCAGAGGCCACCTGGTTTTGAATACTGCGCAGTGAGCGGTAACTGGGAATCTCGATCCATACTACGAGCAGCAAAAACAGGGGAGGCCCCAGCACAATAGAGCCGATAATCGTCCAGCGTTTTGCTTTGGGGTGAGTCCGGTAATATTCGCGTACCTGCTCGTAGCGGGGCTTGATATACCGGATAACCGGCTCGGCCCGTTGCAACAACGTGATATAGATCTGGTGTACTTTACTTCTTAGATTCTTAAAAAATTCTTGCATAGCTGTTCACGTCACAAAACGAAAAGAGGTAAGATAATTACCCGCACAGTATATAACAATCAGGATAAAGCGTTGGTAACGGTTATTTATCGTTTGATGTTAAAAGGGGAGAGTTTAACAAACATAAAAGCCTTCAAATCTCTCAATTTAAAGGCTTGCCTATTGTTGCTTTCTACCGGACGCGGCAAAATTCTGAACCATTTTTACGAGGATTTTAGGGGTGCTCAAGGGGTGAGGGTTACTTTTCTGCAAGGTAAGTTTATTTTTTGAAGAAACGGATACCGGGTGGTATTCTGCCCGAAAAGCAATTTGTCTTGCTTACCCGACACCTATTTCTCATTCAAGGCTACCGCTTACCTGGCGATAGCGCCCTGTTGATCATTATGGTTATACCCGCATAACTTTCGCGGCTTAGTTTTGTTTTTTATACGGCAGAAATTTTACCCGTTTTCAAAATGAATACAATACTCCTGGTAGATGATAGCGATACCTGTATCTTTCTGCACAGGAAGATCATTAAACTCGCGTCACCTTCTGCGGTGGTTCATACCGCCGGCAATGGAGAAGAAGCGTTGCAATTCCTGGAACAGCATCAGCACGACCTTCCGCAGATCATTTTTCTGGATCTCAACATGCCGGTCATGAATGGTTTCAAATTTATAGAGGCACTGCAGAGCCGTTCGTTCCCCGGAAAAGAAAATATCACCATCATCGTTGTATCATCTTCTGAAGACTCGGAAGATATTCGCCAGAGCCGGCAGCTGGGTATACAGCACTACATGGTAAAGCCGCTCACCGTAGCCAAACTCAAAGCCATGGCACCGGCCATTCATTTACCGTTAGGATAAGAACATTGACTTTCAATAAATACAAAAAGTGCCCCCGGAATTTCCGGCGGCACTTTTGTTTTATAGTATATCTGTACGGTGTTTATGCACTTACCACGATAGTATGCGTGAGCACATAGCCATCCGCCACACTGCCGGTTACAGTAGCTACCTCGTTGTCGAGGGAGTCTGTAAACACACTGTCGCTCGCGTTATAAGTATAGCCCGACATACCTTTGGTATATCCGTTGGCAGTAGAAGCATTTACAAGAACCACGGCACTATCGCTACCTTCCGGGAAGGCAATTTGTGTTACTAACAAAGAAGTTCCTGCCGAGTTATACACGTGCACGTGAATGTGCGTGGCGCGGCTTTGGTACCATCCGGGAAATATAGAGGTAAATGATACTTTACCATCGCTGTTGGTAGTCTGGCGGCCACGCAGGAAGTGCACAGATGTATAGTCTACCGTCTGCATGGAAGTGCCACCATATTCTGAATAATAACCATCCTTATCGCAGTGCCATATATCAACCAGTGCACCCTCCAGTGCTGTGCAGCTGTTGTTTTTATTTTCGATGGTGATCACAATCGTGAAGGCAACACCGGTTCTGTCGCCACGGATATCTGTCTTAACAAGATCCGATGGACTCTTGGTAGGGAAAGGGCCAGCTGTTTCGGAGTCGGTAGCTGTACAGGAGGTAGATGCTGTACTAACGGTAAAGCTGGAAGAAGATGTTACCGTAACACCATTTACCGTTACGGAAATAGTTCCGGAAGTAGCACCGCTCGGCACAGTTACCACCAGTTGTGTAGCAGTAGCTGATGTAACCGTTGCTGTTACGCCATTGATGGTTACTGTGTTTTCGGAAGCTGTTGTACTGAAGTTGGTTCCGGTAATAACGATCGATGAACCAACGGCACCGCTACTGGTAAAGCTGGTAATGCTTAGCGTAGTGCTGGTAGTGCCGGAAGTTGTTACCGTATAGTCGCTGGCAGATGTAGCCGTAAGGCCATTTACAGTAACAGTAATCTTGCCGGTAGTAGCACCTGACGGAACAGTAACCGTAAGTTGCGTGGCGCTCGCTGCAGTAACAGTAGCAGTGGTTCCGTTAAAGGTAACCGTGTTGTTTGTAGTAACGGTGCTGAAGTTTGTTCCCGTAATAGTAACCGTAGTTCCCGTTGCACCGCTGGTTGGCGTGAAACTGGAAATGGTAGGTGTGAGAACACTCTCATCATCTTTACTGCACGAAACAATGAGTGGCACCATCAGACCAGTCATTCCCAGGCTCTTCAAAAACTGCTTTCTTTCCATAAGTATATAATTAGGGTAAATAATGTGCGGGTATATTTTGTGTGTGAATGTTGTCAAAGGAACGAAAGGTAAATTGCTTTATGCGGGTTGTTATTACATTTGAGGCGAAGCAAGGGATTTTCAAGGAGTATCAATCGATGAAGTAAAATATATAGTCTCCTGCAGGTATTGAATATACATGCGAAGCGGAGTTTGCGGATTTACGGTGAATGAAATATAGGCTGTATGCTCAGTATATACACGTAGACTAATGTATGTATATATTTAATTGTAATATGTATATATTTAATTGTAATTGGCAGATGAATTAAGACAACAGGTATATAAATACGATATAGGTATAAATAAAAAAGTGCCGCATGAATTTGCTTCATACGGCACTTTAAATTTCTCTGGTGATGACTATGGATTCAGATCTTTTGTAACATCTGATTTAACATCGTCCATTTGTTTCTTCACATCATCCATCGCGCCTTTAAATTCGCGAACACCTTTGCCAAGTCCTTTCATAAACTCGGGAATTTTGTTCGCGCCAAAAAATACAAGCATAAACAGCCCGATCAGTAAGATTTCCTGGAAACCAACACCACTCAAAAACAAAAGAATTGTATACATGATTTTAGTAGTTAAATTTTGTGCGTTTGTAAACTAATCAACGCAGACGCTAAGGTAGTTATTACCCCGTGCCTGCAAAACAATTCGAAAGAATATGTGAACCGCTCTTCATAAAAAAAGAGGGAAACATCCTCTTTTTGAAGGGCAAGCTTTTTTTAAGGTAAGCACCGCAATGAAAGAGCTGTTGACTTTGAACCTCAAGCTGCCAGATTGAAGACAGCTGCTTCCTGTATAGGGAATGATGCATGATATATATCCAATTTACTGAACAATATATAATACTCATGAAGGGATAATAACTCTTCCAGCATGTTTCAACTGGACCTCATCCAATCTTTGGCCTGGTGAGAGTGTGTGTGGATGGGATGCAGACCAGGTGGAACATGCGAGGCCCCGCGGCCCGGGAGCGGGCTATGGAATACGCTAAAAGTTAGGTAAATGGAGATTGCGAGTAAAGAAATGCATTCATTGGCTCGAACGGGATTTATAAATTTCCCGGGGCAACATTAGCTCGCAGCTCTTCAATATTGTTCGACCAATGTACGGATGTGAACAACGCCTGCTGATAAAATCTTCTTAAACGCGCGCTATAGCTGCTTTTACACACTGGCATGAATATTATTCCTACAATTAGGAATTAATTATAAACATCTACAGCCCTATACTACGAACGTATTGCTCATGAAAAAACAACCCGTGTCGCCTCCGGTATATATACTTCGGTTTTTTCGATGGTTCTGTAATCCGAATATAGTAAGGTATATAGAAGGCGATCTGCTGGAACTATACCACGAGCGATTGCAACGAGTAGGGAAGAGACGTGCAGACTTGCTTATCGCTATAGATGTTTTGTTACTGTTCAGGCCCGGCATTATTCGCAAGGCCGGCAATGTTCAATGGATAAACAATCACGCTATGTTTAAAAATTACCTGAAGGTTGGATTCCGGAATATACTGAAGTATAAAGTGTTCTCCGGTATAAATGTATTTGGACTGGCTATAGCTATGTCGGTGTGTATGCTCATCATTTTGATGCTGGCCGATCAAAAACGATACGATGCCTTTCACGAAAAGAAAGATCGTATATACCGTATACTTTCAACCTACAGTACAGCCCGGCAACCTTATGCTACATCGCCCTATCCACTGGCGGCAACATTAAAGGCCGACTATCCGGTAATGGAAGACGCTGTTAATCTTACACCCGGTGTTGGTGGTGATGGCAGTTATCAACAGCGTCTGGCAGATATGCGCGGCTATTTTACTGATCCGTCTTTCTTTCGTGTTTTTAGTTTTGAATTGCTCAAAGGCGATAAAGTTACTGCGTTGAAGGAACCCAATTCGATGGTAATAACAACCGATATAGCAGAGAAACTCTTTGGTAATGAAGAACCACTTGGTAAAACCATTGAGTTTGCTGACCGGCAATTACCTTTTCCGCAGCGTATTGGTGATGCAGGCAGTGCAGCCGATCCGTGGGGAAGTTTTACCATTACCGGTGTGATCGATGCACACCGCTATAAATCACATTTGCAATTTGATGTACTCGTGTCGGCATCCTCACGGCTGGCGCTATATGCAGAGAAAAAACTGGAAGATCGTTCAGATAACTGGCAATCGTATTACCAGACCTATACCTTTGCCTTGCTGCGGGAAGGTAAAAATACCAGCGATCTGACAACAGCGTTGAGCGACCTGGTAAAACGGAAATATACCACCTTCACTTCCGAAGAGACAAAAGACTTCAGGTTGCTCGCACAAAATCTTGCCGATGTACAACTGGATCTGAAAGGTAACGATACAAACAATCGCATGCCACGCATCGGGTATTACTTCCTCTCCGTGCTGGCTATAGTAATTATGTTCTCAGCATGTTTAAACTATACCAATCTTTCCATAGCCCGGGCGTTAACACGGGCTCGCGAAATTGGTGTGCGCAAAGTTACCGGGGCATCGCGCAGATCGCTTGTGCTGCAGTTTCTCAGCGAATCGGTTCTTACCGCTATGTTTGCTCTGGCCATGGCGTTGGTGTTGCTGGTGGCGATTAAACCAGCCTTTAAAAGTTTATGGGTCAATAAGTATCTCGAATTTGAATTACCATCTTCCTTTAGTGTATATGCTGTATTTACAGGCTTTGCATTGCTGATCGGTATTATATCCGGAGTATACCCGGCTTTTAGATTATCATCTTTCCAACCCGTGCGCGTATTGAAGAAACTGGATGTGAGCGGCACAGGTAAATTAGGCATGCGCAAAGTATTAAGTGTTACGCAATTTGTTATATCGCTTTTCTTTATCACTACCGCCATATTGATCTTTAACCAGTTTAATCATTTTCTGAAGTTCGATTATGGCTTCGATACAAAAGGTATAGTAAATATACCCTTGCAAGGTATAGATCACGAAAAGCTTTCGCATGCATTTGGTAACGTGCCGGGAGTGGCAACCATATCTGCCTGCGATATTATTCCGGCTGCAGGGCAAAGCAACGGCATTCAGTTTAAACGGGCCGGAAGCACACAAGAGTATATGCGTGGCGGAGTATTGCGGGCTGATGAAAACTTCATTGGCAATCTCGGCCTCCATATCCTGGCAGGAAAAAATATACCTTCTGTTGCATCCGATCGCTTTGTGGTAGTAAACGAACAGATGGTGCGAACACTGGGCTATAAATTTCCTTCACAAATTATAGGGGAGACGTTCGAAACCAATTGGGACGATGGTATACTGGAAGTAGTGGGCGTAGTAGAAGACTTTCGCTATAGATTGCTGATCAACGAAGATAAGATCGAGCCTATGTTCCTGCGCAATCAGCCCGGTCAGTTCGCACACCTCAACGTGCGTATAGCTTCTGCCAACCCGGCAGCGGTTATAGCGAGCCTCGAAGAAGAATGGAAGAAGATAGACCCTGTACATCCATTCCGGTACGACTATTTTGATGATCAGTTAACCAGCACGCATCAGGGAATATGGGACGCGGTCTCTATTATAGGTTTCATTGCTTTTCTCGCAATTGTTATAGCGTGCCTCGGCTTATTGGGTATGGCTATGTATACTGCCGAACGAAGAAAGAAAGAAGTGGGCATCCGGAAAGTATTGGGTGCAGAAGATCTACGTATAGCGATACTCTTATCGAAAGAATTTCTGAAAGTACTTTTTATCTCAATCTGTATTGGTGCGCCCCTTAGCTATATCATCAACAACTCATGGCTTCAGAAATTTCCTAACCGTGTCGACTTTGGTGTTGGCACTGTATTACTCGGAGTATCCGTACTGCTATTGCTTGGTCTGTTCACCATCAGCTCTCAAACCATACGTGCTTCGCGAAGCAATCCTGTAGAAGCACTGAAGGTAGAATAACAGGGAACTTTGAATTTCCTGGAACATTGAACTTTAAACCTTGAACAGAAGCGTAAAGCTCAATATGTAAAGCAAAAGCAGATAGCTCCGAGCTTGCCAGGCATATATTTTTCTTCCATTCGGGAAAGTAATTTGCAATGGCAGGTAAAGATATGGTTTGGTGGCAGTCGGGTGTGATTTACCAGATATACCCGCGGTCTTTTCAGGATAGTAATGGTGATGGTGTTGGCGATCTCATGGGTATTGCATCGCGGCTCGATTACCTGCAGTGGTTAGGTGTTCGTGCTGTGTGGCTCTCGCCTATATATCCATCGCCCATGGCCGACTTCGGTTATGACATCTCGGATTATGGGGATATTCATCCACTCTTTGGCACCATGCAAGACTTCGATGCATTGCTGGAAGGCATTCATCGCAGAAAAATGAAACTTATACTGGACCTCGTTCCTAATCATACATCTGATAAACATCCCTGGTTTCTTGAGTCAAGATCATCACGCGATAATCCGAAGCGCGACTGGTATATATGGAAAGATGCTCGCGAGCATGGCGCGGTGCCCAACAACTGGCTTGCAGCGTTTGGTGGTTCTGCGTGGGAGTGGGATGAAGCAACACAACAATACTACTATCATGCTTTTCTCAAAGAGCAACCCGACCTGAACTGGCGTAACACCGAAGTTCAAACTGCTATGCTTTCGATGATGCGCTTCTGGCTCGAAAAAGGTGTGGATGGTTTTCGTGTCGATGTCATGTGGCACATGATAAAGGATGCCTTGTTTCGTGATAACCCTGTTAACCCCGACTATCAGTCGCACATGGCTACCTACGATCAGTTACTCCCTATATATTCAACCGACCAGCCCGAAGTGCATGACATTGTGCGACAGATGCGTTCATTGCTGGATGAATTTCCCGAGCGCATGATGATTGGTGAAATATACCTGCCTGTGCACAAGCTGATGATATATTACGGAACCGATAATAAAGGCGCGCATCTTCCCTTCAACTTCATGTTACTCACGCTGGCGTGGGATACAAAAAAAATCACAGCTGCTATAAATGAATATGAGACCTCATTGCCCAAAGGCGGCTGGCCCAACTGGGTGCTAGGTAATCACGATCAGCCGCGCGTAGTGAGTCGTATAGGGATAGAGCAGGCGCGTGTAGCCGCAGTGTTGCTGCTCACCCTGCGCGGCACACCCACTATATATTATGGTGAAGAGCTGGGCATGCGCGATGTTGCTATACCACCTGATAAGATGATGGACCCGCAGGGACTAAATATGCCAGAGAAAAATCTCAGTCGCGACCCGGCACGCACGCCCATGCAATGGGATAACAGCGAATATAGCGGCTTCTCATTAGCGCGTCCGTGGTTGCCCGTAGATCGTACAGCTGCGCAGAACAATGTTCGCGTGCAGCAGAGCGATCCGTCTTCCATGCTTTGGCTATATAGGAAGCTGATCCGTCTTCGTGAAGAAAACCCGGTGTTGATAACAGGTTCCTATATACCGGTATATACCGATCACCAGATCATTGCTTATCTGCGCAAAGAAGAGGGGCACCCTGTTTTTTTAATTGTACTCAACCTCAGCCATCGCCCGTGTTATTTTAAACTGGAAAATCGCTCGCTCTATGGCACCATTGTTCTATCTACAACGCCTGCCCTGGAGCAAACAACGGTGCGTGATACCATAACCCTGAGCGGTGACGAAGCTGTAGTTATTGCGTTACAGGATTCAGAAAACAATAGATGATGTATAACAATACCGGTCCATACTATACAGGAAACGCCACCTGCATGTTTACCTGCTGGGCACCCGAGAAAAATTCAGTTACGCTGCGTATAGTCAGTCCGTTTGAACGGGAAGTATATATGGTAAAAGATGCCATGGGGTATTTTCATGCAACTCTTACCGATGTTCCTGCCGGTATACAATACTTTTTTTTACCCGAAGGAGAGAACGCACTGTTACCGGATCCGGCTTCCAATTATCAGCCACAGGGAGTACACGGCCCTTCGGAAGTAGTAGATCATACAGATTTTCCGTGGGATGATATTGGCTGGACAGGTATACCTCTGGAAGACCTCGTGCTGTACGAGCTGCACGTGGGTACATTTACGGAAGAAGGTACCTTCGAAGCAATTATACCGCGACTGGATGATCTGGCGGCCATGGGTATAAATGCTATTGAGCTGATGCCGGTAACACAATTTTCCGGAGAGCGCAACTGGGGATATGATGGTGTTTTTCCGTATGCACCGCATGCCGTATATGGCGGCCCTATAGGATTAAAGAAACTGGTAAATGCCTGCCATCAGAAGGGCATAGCAGTATATTTAGATGTAGTATATAATCACGTAGGCCCCGAAGGAAATATACTGAAGCGCTATGGTCCGTATTTTACTTCGCGCTATACGATTCCGTGGGGAGATGCCATGAATCTGGACGACCGCTGGTCGGATGGGGTGCGCGACTATATTTCCAACAATCCGCTTTACTGGTTTAGCTATTATCACATAGATGGCTTGCGCGTGGATGCAATCCATACACTTTTTGAAGCCAATGCAGTTTCTATCTGGGAGGAGATGCACCACAAAGTGGCAGCGTTGAGTAATGCCCTGGCCAGACCGTTGTACCTGATAGCCGAGAGCGATCTGAACAGTCCGCGCGTAACACAGCAGCCGATCATGGGGGGAATGGGGTTTGATGCACAATGGCTTGATGACTTCCATCATGCATTATATACTGTTGTAGATAAACGTGGAAAGCGCAGGTATGAGGATTATGGTTCGCTGTATCAATTAGCGAAGGCTTATCGCGATGGATTTGTATTGACGGGCGACTTTGTAAAATTTCGCAAGCGCAGGTTCGGTACATCTTCTGCCGGTGTACATGGGAAACACTTTGTTGTGTTTAATATGAACCACGACCAGGTGGGTAATCGTGTAGGAGGAGAACGGCTCAGCAAACTAATCGATTTTGACAGATTGAAACTGGTAGCCGGTGCGTTGTTTCTGGCACCCTATATTCCGCTGCTGTTTATGGGAGAGGAGTATGCAGAGGAAGCGCCCTTTCTTTTTTTCTGCGATCACCAGGATCCGAAACTGATACAGGCTATACGCGAAGGAAGAAAAAAAGAGTTGGCCGGTTTTTCCGATGAAGGTGAGCCTGCCGATCCGTTTGCCCGCGATACTTTTCTGCGCTGCAAACTGCAATGGAAAAAACGCCGGGAAGGTAAACATGCTATTATGCTGGCGTGGTATAAAATGTGGATCGATCTGCGCAATCGCTATAAAGTGTTGAAGAACTATAATAAGATCAATATAACGGTAGATGTACAGGAACCGGGTATGCTGATTATACAGCGAAAATACCAGGAGCAACTTCGGTTAGTGGCATTTATAAACTTTGCAGAACAGGATACAACGTATGGGGTACCCGCAGGGAACACGCGCTGGATAAAATGCCTGGACTCCCGTGATGCCCGGTGGAACATACAGCCACAGAAAGTTTCCGGAGTGCCGGAGCAGATAACCGGCTCAGTATCTATTATGCTGCCGGCTCTCAGCCTCGTGCTATATGAAGTTACTGCGGATGAATAAGATTTTGGAGGAACAATTTTTTTGTGTCGGTTTGTGAAACTGTTAAGACCGTAATGATGGATACCACACTAACAGAAAAATTGCTGGGCCGTATCGTAAAGGAAATGGATTCGGCCACCCGTGTAATAGAAGCTTTGCATAAACGTGGCTATACCTATAACTTCGAACTTACGGATGAGAAGCTTATTTGCCTGCAAAATTTCAAATGTTATTTCCCTGACGACTTTGTGGTGGATGTAGTTTATCCGCTGGAAGGAGCCAGCCATGATCTGAAAGAATGTTTTCTCTTTGCCTTGCGTGAGCCCCTGACAGAAGTGAAGGGTATATTTTACTTTACATGCTATACCGGTAATTCTTTCTCCAGGTTGCTATAAAACTCTACAGCCATCCTCAGCCTATCCATAGAATACCCCAACTATACCGGAAGTATACATCATTTTCTGCGGCATGGCTTTTACGCTATCGGCAGAAAAAAGATTTATGAGAAAAATTACAGCATTCCTCGTGGCGATGTTTATGGTAAGCATCGCGTTTGTTCATGCACAGCAAACTGATTCCACGCGCAATCAGCAACGGCCGTCACAAAGCTCTCCGTCTACAGAACCCACACAGTCCGATCAGTATAAGTCGGGCGACTTCGATGAGATCGAATCGGCCGATGTACCCGCCTCGCTGCGCAGCACATTACAGCGCACACAGTATAAAGGATGGGAAAGCGGAAAAGTATATCGCAGCAAAAACAACAGCGGTTATTGGGTAACCATCGGAACAGGCAGTGATACCAGAAATTATTACTTCGACAGAAACGGAAGAGCTACAAAAGCTCCCGGCCCTGGCGTTGGTAAATCTCCGGAATAGTAATAAACCAGTTCTGAAAAAGAAAGCTGAACGATCTTCAGCTTTCTTTTTTACAGCCTATAGTATAAAATGTCGTATAAAAACAAACGGAGTATAAATATACCGGAGTGATGGAAAAGAAATGGCTATACATGGGAATGGCAGGCGCGGCATGGCTGATGGCTCACGCCATTTATCGGCAACGCACAGCCTATAAATTCGATGATAAAGTTGTGTTGATCACCGGAGGTGCACGAGGACTCGGGTTAGTGCTGGCGCGCAAGCTTGCCGCAAAAGGTGCCAAACTTGTGTTGTGCAGTCGCACAGAATCACAGCTTCAGTCAGCAGAAACAGAATTGCGTCAGGCCGGTGCGGATATACTAACCGTTGTGTGCGACATTACAAAGCCTGAGCAGGTAAACGATATGATCGCTCGCATTATAACGCACTATGGCAGGCTCGATGTACTGGTCAACAATGCCGGTATAATTCAGGTGGGTCCTGCGGAATCATTTACCGAGGCGGATTATAAAATTGCTATGGATACAAATTTCTGGGGAGCACTCTATACGATGCTGTCTGCAATTCCTCATTTCAGGAAACAGGGAGAAGGCCAGATTGTAAACATTACTTCTATAGGTGGCAAAGTAGCCGTGCCGCATTTACTTCCCTATACCGCCAGTAAGTTTGCTTTGGTAGGACTCTCGCAGGGTATGCATGCATCACTCAGAAAGTATAACATTGCTGTTACTACTGTGGTACCCGGCTTAATGCAAACAGGAAGTCCGCGTAATATCGATGTGAAGGGAGATTATACCCGTGAGTATGCCTGGTTTAAAATTGCTGGTTCATTACCTCTTGTTTCTATGCGGGCGGAGAAAGCAGCCGAGGCTATTATAAAGGCCATATCGCACAAACAATCGGAACTTGTATTTCCGTTAACATCCAAAGCGGTAACGGCTATACAGGGCATCGCTCCCGAATTACTGGCCACCGTCATGGCTTTGGTAGATCGCCTGTTGCCGGCTGCTAAAGGCATGGATACCCATAAAGGATATGAGAGCGAATCACTTCTTTCTGTTGGATTGGGCAAGCGAAGCACCGCAGCTGCTATTCGTAATAACGAATACTGAAAAAGGTGAGTGACACGAAATATACCTTCGTATCAAAATGGGTACTTCATATAGATAGGGTATATATTTACCCCAGGTATTGGCCCGAGCTTTCGCTACAGGTCTGGAGATTTCGGTTGTCTTTCCCGGTTGTAAATTTTGCAGCCAACCGTCAATGTATCAAAAATGATTATTTAATTCCTTATCAACCTGCGCACCATCTTGCATGAGGAGCATTGGCAACACTTTTAAAAAGCATTGGTTATCTCGCTATAGACGGGGAATACTTTTTAAGTCCTTCCTGCTATTCGGCACATCGCATACGGATAATGGTAAAGGAACGATCAGAAGGCGAAGTGTTGTGAATGTATATATAAAAACATACTCCTATGAAAAGATCTATAGTGTATTTTGCAAAGCCCCGGCTTATGCTTCTCCTTTTTTTTCTGTATGTCGGATTATTCTCATGTGACGATTCGATGGATGATGATGATAACGGAGATAGCTCGGGTATATCTGCCAGTGTGTATGCTGAACGACTTGATACTCCCTGGGAGCTGGCATTCGCTCCCGATGGAAGACTCTTTATTACGGAGCGGCCCGGGCGTGTTTCTATAGTGGAAAATAATACGGTAAAGCCCTGGCTGGAGCTTGACTCCGTAGCGTTGGAAGTAGGAGAGTCCGGATTACTCGGTCTTGCGCTCGATCCGGATTTTGCCCATAATAAATATGTATATATAGGATATACCTACGCTGCCAGCAAAGGGCCGCTCAAGCTGGTGAATAAACTGGTTCGCTACCGTGAAGATGCCTCGGATAAACCTGTGTTCGATCGGGTATTGCAAGATGGCATAGAGGGGAACTATATCCATAATTCAGGTCCTATAGAATTTGGGCCTGATGGTAAATTATACTGGGCAGTGGGCGATCGCTATGTTCCTGCACTGGCACAGGATACCGATGTGCGCAACGGTAAGATATTGCGGATGAATTCAGACGGAAGTATACCAGACGATAATCCGATGACAGAATCCTATATATACTCTTACGGACATCGTAATCCGCAGGGGCTGGCATTTCACCCGGAGACGAAGGAACTATGGTCAACCGAACATGGACCTTCCGATGAACAGGGATGTTGCATGGATGAGATCAACCGTATACTCCCGGGAAGAAATTACGGATGGCCTGTAATTCGTGGCAGCCAGCAACAGGCAGGCATGGAAACACCGGTATATTATAGTGGCGATACCACTACATGGGCACCGACAGGTGGTTTCTTTATAACGCAAGGTTCCTGGAACGGTGCGTTTGTGTTTACCGGTTTACGGGGACAGGCACTCTATAAAGCGAGCTTCAGTACTGATAAGACACAGATTGTAAAAGTTGACCGGTATCTCCATCGTACTTTCGGACGACTGCGCAATGTGGTGCAGGGACCTGATGGCAACCTATATATAGCAATCAGTAACCAGGATGGCCGAGGGCACCCGGCAGAAACTGATGATCGTATCATCGTGATCAGCATCGATGAGCTGGATCGCATTGGCCCCGATCATGATTAGTGTAACAAACAATATACTCTCATTATGAAACTATATACTTTCCAAAACGGAACATAAAATTGTTTTTTCATGGGTAGTAACGGCCACTGTATAGATATAGTTATATACGGTGGCCTGTTACAAACTCAGATGGTGGTGTCGTCATTGATCTCGTTCTCATCGCCAAGTTGTTTGTTGCGATGATTTTCTTTTTTACGCGAGTCTGTAGATACATGCGGTTCCTGCTGTTCGCCCTTCTTATTCTCAGGCGTTGAGGGAGTTGTTTTTTTCTCTCCGGAGGTGGCAGGTTGTTGCCGGGTTGGATTTTGCTTTTTCATTGTTATAAATTTTAAGAATACTATATATACTTTATTGCCTTGGGAGAAGAATAAATCTTCATTCCAGGGAATGCTTGGCATGGTGTGGATGAGTGATGCGTTTCCGTGTGGTACGTTTGCGAATAAGCGTCCAGAAATGTTTAGGCCATGTAATCATGTTGCCGATCAGGAAATGATCCTTCAGATTATTGCGCAGGTTACTCCGCATAATGCGCACTACCTGGTCTTTATGTACTTCGCCTACTTCATTTACCTGCAGCAAAAGTTCTACGGCAATAAACGCGAGAATCGCTGCAATCAGAAAGAGAAAATTCCATTCATGAAACAAGGCAAGTCGAAAGAGCTTGTTGGTCTGCGGACTATTCCATGTGGCTACTACAATGAGCGAGCGATGGGTAAAGTAATCGGCCAGCACTCCGCCCAGCACCGGGGCCACGGAAGAAAATATAGAAGTGATGATATTTTTGCAGGTAAGGTATACAATGGCATCTTCCTTGGGAGCGAGCTTCAACCCTATATTTGTTAACGAGAGATTGATGCCAGCTGTAGATATACCCGTAAAAATGTGAATGGAAACCAGTAATATGATATTCGCATAGTCTTCCGAAAATATACCGGCAAAGCACCAGGCGATCAGGCAGAGTATATATAGAGGAGCGCCAATGGCGATAATCGTTTTGTTGCTATACCGGTCCGCATACATTCCCCATGCACGAATGGTAAGTATACTGAACACCTGGCTTACAATGGCAAAGGTAATAATATAGGAGAGGGGTACATGCAAAGTCTTTAACATAAACACGGTAAAAAAAGGCGTGGCGATGTTGAGGGCAAATACCCAGGCCGAGTTAAAGATGAGCAGCCGCTTAAAGTTCTTGTCTTGCAGCGGTTGCCTGATAAGCCGGAGTATATTTTCTTTTTTCAGATACGATTGTGGCTCCTGTACACGCGAAAGAATCAAAGCACCCGTAAGCCCGATAACACCACCAAGTATAAACATATAGGCATACGTATCCGCTTCGGCATCGGGATAATGGCGTTTCACATAATCAACCAGTAAAGCCAGTATAATACTCAGCACTACATTCAGTGTTTGCGTATAACTGCTTCGCCGGGAAAAATAGGAGCCGAGTGATTTTTCAGGAACCATGTCTTTGATCCATGAGTTCCAGCTGGGCCCGGCAATGGAGCCGAAAAGAAAATATACAAAGAGCAAAACGATAAGTGCATTCACAAAATGATCGGCCGATACAAGGAAGGGCAATATACCAATAGCCACCAGTGGTATGCGAGCACATACAGCGCACAGAACGGCCACTGCTCTGCGGTTGTTGAATTTACGTACCAGCCAGATCGATACAAGCTGAAAGAGGTTGGTGAAGGTTGGCAACGATGCTAATAAACCGATCTGAAAATTGGAAGCGCCCATCAATAATGCCATGGCTACCAGAAAGGCTCCGCCTGTAAGCGTAGTCATCGCCTCAGCAGCGAGACCATCGCCAATCATAAGCTTCAGTCCCGTTTTGATCTCCTCTTCCGATAGCGATTGTTTGGGCGTAAAATTCATGCGTCAGTATATCTATCTATATATAGAGCTATTTCTATTTCAAATGCTCTTTCGTGTGTGTTCAGTCATAAATATCCATGCCTTCCAAAAGTATAGGTGCGTACAACACTTTAGGCAGATGTCTGGCTGATGGGCAAACTAATGCGCACTTACGATTCGTTTAGATGAGAAGTGTCTATAACCGGGTCTTATTTCTACTCTTCATCTGCTGGCGTTATTATTTAGACGCTTCTGCCGCATTGAAAAGCATAGACGCGTATGGAGCATCGCAGACGTACCCGGATTTTTACCTGGCATATTCACGGAAGTTACCTGTACTACTTGTCGCAGTGTAACTTTGATATATACATTCCGCTGGGTAGCCCGGGCCACGAAGGGTATATCGGGCGAGGCACTACATTTCCTTTCGGTGCCAACGTAATAGAAGTGCCGGCAAACGAGGTAAGACACCTGGAGCTTGATTGCATCCTTTTCCAGACAAACAGAAATTACCTGGAAGATCAATACGAGGTATTATCTCAAGAGCAGCGAAGCTTGCCTGCGATATACCTGGAGCATGATCCGCCCCAGCGTGTGCCGACCAATACCCCACACGTTGTAAATTCTCCGTTAGTGACACTGGTACATGTTACATCTTTCAACGCGTTGATGTGGGATAACAACGATACACCTACAACAGTAATTGATCATGGCGTTATAGCACCCGATGCAAGCTATACCGGGGAGATACCCAAAGGCATTGTGGTGATCAACAATTTATCGGAACGCGGAAGACGCCTCGGTTATGATATATTTCTGGAAGTTCGAAAATATATACCGCTGGATCTTATTGGTATGAATACAGAGATGATCGGCGGTCTGGGAGAAGTCCTTCATCCGCAGTTACCGGCATTCGTCAGTCGCTATCGGTTTTTCTTTAATCCTATTCGCTATACCAGTCTCGGCCTTGCTGTGCTGGAAGCCATGATGATAGGAATACCGGTAGTAGGACTTGCAACAACAGAAATGGTTACCGTGATCCGGAATGATGAATCCGGATATCTGCACACAGATATACAGTATCTCATCAATAAGATGCGCCTGTTGTTGAAAGACAACGCACTGGCCAGGCGCCTGGGGGAAGAAGGAAAGCGTGTTGCTACAGGTCGCTTTTCAATACAACGTTTTGTTCATGATTGGGAGCAACTCGTAGAAGCTGTTATCGCCAGACACCCGGAGAAAAACAGCATGGCTCAATTGATAACTACAGGAGGAACTGCTATATGAAAATGAAAAGAAGAATTGCTTTTATCAGTGAACATGCTTCACCGTTGGCTATACTGGGGGGAGTTGATAGTGGCGGACAAAATGTATATGTAGGAGAGTTGGCCAGGCATCTCGCAGCGAAAGGATATGAAATAGATATATATACCCGGAGGGATAATACCGGCCTGCCACCGGTAATTAACTGGATACCGCGGGTGCGCGTTATCCATATACAGGCTGGGCCGGTAGAAGTAATAGAGAAGGAACAGTTGCTGCCCTATATGACTGCTTTTACGGAGAACATGCTGGCTTTTATCCGGCAGGAGAATCTTATATATAGCTTGCTTCATGCAAATTTCTTTATGTCGGCAGTAGTGGCCAGCGGTATCAAGGCAGCACTGAATATACCTTTTGTGGTTACGTTTCATGCGCTGGGTTATGTGCGCAAGCTATACCAGGGAGATAACGATCGCTTTCCTGCAGAACGCATTGATATAGAAAGACGCATTGTACAGGAAGCAGATCATATTATAGCCGAGTGTCCGCAGGATCAGCAGGATCTTGTTAACCATTACCAGGCTTCACCTCAGAAGATCTCCATTGTGCCGTGTGGATTTAATCCGCAGGAGTTTTATCCAATCGATCAGCTATTGGCACGAATGGTACTGTCAGTAGATTCCAGCGAGTATATCATTTTGCAGCTTGGTCGCATGGTGCCGCGCAAAGGCGTAGATAATGTGGTGCGTGCGTTAGCAGATGTCAGAGATAAAGGTATAGCGGCCCGCTTGCTCGTAGTAGGAGGAGAGGCTGATACTGCCGATCCTGCCACCGATAAAGAAATAGAACGACTCACTACTATTGCGCGCGAAGAAGGTATAGCGGAGTATGTAACATTTGCAGGCCGTAAGAACCGCGATGTGCTGAAGTACTATTATGCCGCAGCCGATGTATTTATTACAACACCGTGGTATGAACCCTTTGGTATAACGCCGCTTGAATCAATGGCGTGTGGCACCCCCGTTGTAGGTTCGGATGTAGGGGGTATAAAATATACTGTGAAGGATGGTGAGACTGGTTTCCTTGTTCCTCCCAATGATCGGGATCTGCTCGCCAGACGCATCACTGAAATTCTTTGCGATCCTGCATTGGCTGCACGCATGAGGCGTAACGCTATAAAGCGCGTTAATGCGATGTTTACCTGGGCGCACGTGGCCGATGCCATGGCATCGATCTATGAACGTCTGTTGCTGACTTCAGTAGAGATCGGAGAGGATGCACGCGTGCAACAATATATACTCAATGCTTTTGATCAGGCGATTGAAACAATTGAACTCTCAAAAAAAGTTTTGCCCGATACCATACGCGAAGCTGCCAGCCTGCTTACCGAGTGTTTTCGGAACAACCGGAAAACACTGGTGTGTGGCAATGGCGGCAGTGCAGCCGAAAGTCAGCATCTTGTCGCTGAGCTGGTAGGACGTTTTGAACTTCCCTATAGAAAGGGATTACCCGCTATAGCATTAACAGCCGATAGCTCTGTGATAACAGCGTGGGCAAACGACATAGGCTATGAAGATATATTTGCACGACAGGTAGAAGCGTATGGTCAGAAAGGTGATGTGCTGATATGCTTCAGCACCAGTGGTATGTCGCCCAATATTATACGCGCCATGAAGATGGCCATTGATAAGCAGATGCAGTGTATAGCTTTTAGTGGCAAAGGTGGTGGCGAGATGTGGCAGTATGCGCATGTCGATATCGTTGTGCCGTCTAACAGTACACAACGTGTGCAGGAGATGCATCTGCACCTGCTGCATACCATTTGCAGTTTGGTAGAAACAAACCTCTTCAGTCTGGAGCCGTCACACAAAGCCGGTAACGGTAAAAAGAACGGACATCACAATGAAGCTAACGAAATGCAGGTACAACATGCTATATCCATTCGAAAATGAACAAGGCCGTTTTCATTGATAAAGATGGAACGCTGATAGAAGATATACCCTATAATGTAAACCCCGAGCGGATTGTACTCTGCGAAGGGGCCCGGGAATCGCTCGCGCGTTTAAAGGAACAGGGATACCTGCTGATCGTTATTTCGAATCAGGCCGGTGTAGCGCATGGTTACTTTCAACTACAGGATCTTCAGCAGGTGAAAGAACGACTATTTCTTTTACTGAAGGAACTGGATGGTTTTTACTTCTGCCCGCATCACCCGGCAGGTGTTGTGCAGGCCTATAGTATAGCTTGTTATTGTCGCAAGCCGGAGCCGGGCATGATTCTGCAGGCAGCGCGTGATTTTAAGGTAGAGCTTTCGCGTTCGTGGATGATCGGAGATATACTCACCGATGTAGAAGCCGGTAACAAAGCAGGATGCAGAACCATCCTGGTCAACAACGGTAATGAAACGGAATGGAATATACAGGAAGAACGCAGGCCGACTTATATAGTAAAAAACCTGCGCGAAGCCTCTCAACGCATATTGAAAGAAGAATGGCAGATACAAGAATAACAGAGGCGGAGTTCGGGCCGATCATTCAACAGTTTGTAACAAAACGTATACTGGTGATCGGAGATTTTATACTCGATGTATACCTGAAAGGCATCAGCTCACGACTATGTCCTGAAGCACCCGTGCCGGTAGTAGATGTAGATGAACAAACCCTGTTGCTGGGAGGCGCGGCCAACACCGCGTGCAATATAGCAGCATTAGGAGCACAAGTATCGTTTTGCTCGGTGATTGGTGGCGATGCGTTCGGACGAAATGCAATGGACCTGCTGCAGCGGGCCGGTGTAGGCACCGGAAATATACTGATGGTAGAGGATAGAAAAACCATTGTGAAGACACGCGTAATGGCCGGCAACCATGTGCTGATACGCTATGACGATGGTGATGAAACCGCTATACCTGCGTGGTGTGAAGAAGCCCTGATCGAAAAGATACTTTATAGTATATCCACTTATGACGCGGTTATACTTTCAGACTATAACAAGGGTGTACTCACTCCCCGTATAGTGGAAACATTGACAGCTCTGCGAAACAAGCAATCATTTTTTATAGCAGTAGATTCCAAGCGGCTTTCATTCTTTCGGTCACTCAAACCCTCGCTGGTAAAACCGAATTACGAAGAAGCTATGCGCCTGTTAGATCTTCCGCCGGTGGCCCATAATCGCGCAGCACAACTGCGGGAATATGGAGAAGACCTTACTATAAAAACACAGGCGATTATTACAGCGCTTACGCTGGATGCCGAAGGTTCACTGATCTTTGAGCGCAGCCGGCCCGTGTACCGAACGTATACCCAGTCCGTTGTGTCGCCCAATGTTTCAGGTGCGGGTGATACCTATATCAGTGCGTTTACATTGGCGAGTATAGTCGGAGCCAGCCCCGCTATAGCAGCATCATTGGCAACAGCAGCAGCTTCCGTAGCCATCCGCAAGGAAGGCACGGCTGTTTGTTCAATAAAAGAACTGCTGGTGCAATTCGATTCGCAGGAAAAATTTATCTATGACATAAGCGCTCTCGAAGCAGTTGCTGATGCCGTTAAACAGGCCGGTAAGAAAATTGTATTCACCAACGGATGCTTTGATATACTGCACAGCGGTCATGTTTCGTACCTGGAAAAAGCGCGCAGTGCCGGTGATGTACTGCTGGTGGGTATAAATACAGACGAGAGCATTCGCAGACTAAAAGGAACTTCGCGACCGGTAAATACACTGGCCGACCGTATGAAGGTGCTGGCAGCGCTGAGCTGTGTAGACTATATCGTGCCGTTTGGTTCGGAGCATGATGATACTCCGGTATCGCTGCTGAATGTTATCAGGCCGCACGTTTTTGTGAAAGGCGGAGATTATACCGAAGATACATTGCCTGAAGCAGATACGGTGCGTGCGCACGGGGGTGAGATTGTATTTATACCCTTGGTGCCGGATCATTCCACCACCATCATCATCGACCGCATTCAGGAAGCGAAAGCCGCTGCGCAAGAGTATACATCGGTATTATTATGAAACGCTGGGATACATGCCAAAAGATAGTTTGCGTTCGCCTCGATAACATGGGCGATGTGATCATGTCGTCACCGGCTATACGTGCACTCCGGGAAACATTTCATTGTTCCATCACCGTAATGACCTCTTCTTCGGGGGGTGATGCAGCGCGATTGATACCGGGTGTTGATGACGTAATTATAGCCGATGTACCCTGGGTAAAACTGCAATCCTCTCCCGGTGTATGTCGGAATATACTGAACATACTGGAGGCGAAGCAGTTTGATGCAGCCGTTATCTTTACCGTATATAGTCAGAGTGCATTACCGGCCGCATTGTTGTTATCCATGGCAGCTATACCGCTGCGCCTTGCATATTGTCGCGAGAACCCGTATGATTTGTTAACCCACTGGGTACCCGATGAAGAGCCCTATACCTTGATTCGTCACCAGGTAATTCGCGACCTGGCCCTGGTAAAAAGTATAGGGGCAAAGGTAAAAGACGATCGCCTGTTGCTGAATCTCCCCGAGTATGCCTGGGATTCCGTGCAGAAGAAGCTTGGAAATATAGGGCTCGATGTTGCACGACCTTTTATACTCCTGCATCCGGGTGTAAGTGAAAAGAAACGTGAGTATCCGCTGGAGTACTGGGAGAAAATTGCAGATCGTGTAACATCGTTATATACTATACCGGTATTGCTCACCGGTTCAGCCAGTGAAAGTGCGTTGACAGCAAAGATCGAACAACACTCCGGGGGAAAAGTATTTTCTGTAGCAGGCATGTTTTCGCTGGATGAATTTATCATGCTGGTCCGCTATGCCCTGTTAACAGTAACCGTTAATACAGGTACTGCCCATATAGCAGCTGCTACGCAAACCCCGGTGATAGTGCTATACGCGCTTACCAATCCACAACATACACCGTGGAAAGTTTCGGGAGCAGTATTGCCGTTTGATATACCGGAAGAGATGCGCAGCAGCAATGAAGTGATTCGTTTTGTGCATGAGCATTACATGAATCAATCTATACCCATAGTGTCTCCGGAAGACGTGGTGCATACTATACAGAATATACTGGAGCAATTCGGTATACATGCCAACGCAGACGAATATCTAAATGCAAAATGAGCGGAAGCGAATGGATCCATACCCATGCCAGTATACTGAAAGGAACGGTATCCATGCCGAAGTAAATAACATTTCGGTGATATGTTTCGGAGTGTGCGCTGTATGTTGAAGCCGCTTCCAGGTGAAATATAGCACCAGCATGAGCCAGGTAGTGAGCGAAAAATAGAGCAAGGGTATATTGTTTGTAATAGTGCCTGCAATGCCTGCTAAAAAGAACAGGATCATGGCATAGTATAATTCGGGAGGTCGAAAGTGTAATTTTTCCCGGCACAGTTCCGGATGTTTCTTTAGAAGCAGGGCATCAAACATTCCCTTCTTTTCTTCGTGAAGGCATCGTCCCCAGGAGGCTTTGCGCACCGGGTGAGTTACACATGCCTGGCGTACCGGGTATATACGAATGCCATGTTTTATACATTGAAACTGCAGGTCGCTGTCTTCGCGCCACGCCATCGTAAAAGCTTCGTCCAGGCCGTTGATCATTTCCAGCGCTCTGCGTGTAGTGGCACAGTTGGCAGTGATAAATTCTGCCTTTTCGAGATCCGCTATAGTTTGCTCATAATCGGTTGGCGGATTGGTACGCGGCACGAGCGTTTGCCCGGTCATGGCTATATTTCGTTTGCCGGTAATGCGATATACATCGCTGAAGGCACGAAGCCATTGCGGCTCGGGAAGGCAATCATCATCCGTAAAAGCAATGAGCTCTGCCTGCGAATGCTTCCAACCCATGTTGCGGGCTGCTGCAGGTCCGCGCTTGGCAGGCAACGCCAGCATATGTATCGGCACTGCCTGTTGCTGACTGAAAGCAGCTACTGCCTGAGAAGTCGTTTCGTCAGGACCATCGCTTACTACAATAATCTCAAAACGATTGACCGGATAAGATTGTCGCGTGAGTGCCTCCAGGCATTTTAGCAACAGCACCGGCCGGTTATAAGTGGGTATAACAACAGATATAAAGGGACTCATACAGGCTTCGGAAAAAAAATAATGCCTGGCACTACTTTATAATATATATCCGGTAACAGACAACTATGGATCACATTGATAAAAATGAAATTCAGCGCATTGGTATACTTCGTGCACTTTACCTGGGCGATATGCTGTGCATCATTCCCACCGTACGAGCTGTGCGGGCCGCGTATCCGAAAGCACGTATCACCTTGATAGGATTACCCTGGGAGAAAAGTTTTGTAACGCGGTTTCATTTATACTTTGACGACTTCCTGGAATTTCCCGGCTGGCCCGGATTACCGGAGCAGGAAGTGATGCCCGAAAAATTACCGGACTTTATTACGTCCATGCAATATGAACACTTCGATCTCTTTATACAAATGCAGGGCAATGGCACAGAGACTAATGCGCTTTGTATTTTGTTCGATGCCCGCTATACGATTGGCTTGCGGGAGCCGGGTGAGAAAACACTCAACCCGGTATATTTCCCGGAGTCGGGAGATGATGAGCATGAAATTCTACGCTTTCTCAAACTTACCAGTGTATTGGCTATACCTCAACAGGGCACTGCACTGGAATTTCCGTTTCTACCGGAAGAAGAACATGCTTTTGAGACAATGCAGCACCAGTTGAATTTACTTTCGCATAAGTATATATGTATACATCCGGGAGCCCGCAGCGAACTTCGCAGATGGCCTGCAGAAAATTTTGCTGCCGTTGCCAATGAAATTATACCGGAGGGATACCAGGTAGTGCTGACAGGTTCTTCAGCAGAAGCCGTTATACTTCGCGAGGTAGAGCAACAGATACACCATCCCGTTATCAACCTGGTGGAACAATGCGGTCATGTGGGCATCGGTGAACTGGCGCAGATCATTGTTCACAGCGAACTTCTCATCAGCAACGATACCGGTGTTTCGCATGTAGCCGCTGCGTTGCAAGTGCCAAGTGTTATACTGTTTTCTGCACATTCTGATCCCGGCCGCTGGGCACCCCTGGATACATCGCTGCACCGGGTTGTAGGTCCCGGCCAGGTAAAAGATATACCTTTTGTCGTGAAGCTGGTGAAAGAACAACTTCAGCATAAGGCTACCTCTTTTATACCCACGCTGGCTCCGGATAATCCGTAAGGTTACTGTGCATCGCTGGTCAGTAGTGTTTCTTCTTTTTCGATCGTGGCTATACCCGATGTCGGTTTTTTCTCCAATAGAAAAGAGCCGATCACCAAAGCATCGAACGGAGACGTCCAGAAACATTCGATCGCGTCACGCGGTGTGCACACAATGGGTTTGCCCAGCGTGTTGAAAGAAGTATTGATAAGTACCGGAACACCGGTTAACTGTTTGAATGCTTTTAGCAATTCATAATACAACGGATGTTGATTTCGATTTATAGTTTGAATACGGGCTGTGCCATCTACATGTCGCACGGCCGGTATATCAGAAGCCTTATCATTTTTCACAGGATAGACAAATAACATAAAAGGAGAGAAGCCGCCTTGTTCAAACCATTCGGCCGCATCTTCTTCCAATACAACCGGTGCCACCGGTCTGAAGTCTTCGCGGTCTTTTACTTCATTGAGGCGTGCCTGCATTGAAGCATGTATAGGAGATGCCAGTATGGAACGACTACCCAATGCGCGTGGACCAAACTCCATTCTTCCCTGGTACCAGCCGATGATCTTGTCTTCTGCCAATAGTGCTGCTGTTTCTTCAGCAACAGCGTGCATCTTCCGGTAAGGTATCTTAGACCACTGCAGGAATTTCTCAATCTCTTCATCTGTATATCCCGGCCCCCAGTAGGCGTGATCCATTTCGAAATGGCGCGTATAGTCATGCCGTTGTTTACTATCAATCCAGAGTGCAGCACCCAGCGCGGTGCCGGCATCACCGGCAGCAGGCTGCACCCAGATATTTTCAAAACATCCTTTGTCGCGCAGGTAAGCATTCAGCACACAGTTCAGTGCAACGCCACCGGCCATGCACAGATTTACTTCATGTGTCCGGTCGTTCAGCCAGTGACTTAATTCCAATACTGTTTCCTGCAGTACATATTGCAACGAGTGGGCTATATCAAAATGGCGCCTGGTAAATTCATCACCCCGCAGGCGCATGGGGCCGAGCAACTCCGAGAGATCAACCTGATCGATCGTATAACTTCCATTACCTTGCAGATGAATGATTGAACGAAATTCTTTTATAAATTCCGGTTTACCATACGAGGCCAGTGCCATTACTTTATACTCATCGGAAGAATGGAGAAATCCCAGGTGCGTGGTTACGTGTTCATATAGCAGCCCCAGCGAGTGAGGCATCATCACTTGCCCCAGCAGGGTAAGATCATTTTGCGCACCGGTATAATAGGAAGTTGTAGCAAGTTCACCACGACCATCCAGTGTCATAACAGCAGCCCGGGTATAGGGCGAAGCATGAAACGCGCTGGCAGCATGTGCCAGGTGATGATCCACCCAATGCCATTTCTCCCGGGGTATATAGCTGTTGATAAAACGCTTTTGTAAATGATGCGGATAACCATCAACAAGTTGAGCGGGAGCATGCAGTATACTTGACAGGAATAAAGGATCCCAGGGTGAAGTCCATAAATTACTATGGGGCGATTCTTTACCATCAAACGGAATTCCGATTGCTGCATTTCCCTGCAGTGCCTCCGGTATCAGCAGGTATGGATTGAAAGCATAGGCAAAATGATCTACATCGTTCACATGAATGTCCGCAGTCTTCAGGCAATAGTCAATAGCATGGAAAGGTAATTCATACGTGGAAAAAGGTATAGGTCTCTTTCCGTGCTTCGTATGTGTAAAGCGCTCTTCTTCGGCTGCTGCGAGCAGCACTCCGTTTTTTACCAGGCAGGCAGAAGAGTCGTGAAAGGTGGCGTTGATTCCAAGTGTATACATGCAATATAAAGTTGTTGAATGAAGAGATGCCTGTAAAGTATTATTCCTTGACGGAATGATGATGCATGTGTAGCATAACGGGCAAAGCAAAGTGATCGTGGCGTGGTGCTGGGGTAAATGTGTACCAACCGTTGTTGATGCCTTGTAAAGATTGACCGGTATATTTTTTTAACCGTTGCCATGGCAATAATGTATGCCTGCCTTTGTACGTCATCCTTAACAGATCGTCACACTTTCGCTGTTGGTAGTATAGTTTACAGTAGCGAGTAATCAGTTTGTTTTAAAAAATCCTTCACCCATAAATCATGTATATATATGAAAGCAACAGTATTTCACAAACCCAAAGACATTCGTGTAGAAACAGTAGAAGATCCTCAGCTGGAAGATGCCAGCGATGCGATCATACGCGTTACGTCAACAGCGATCTGCGGATCAGATTTGCATATCTATAATGGCATGGTGCCTCAACCCCGACCGATGGTATTAGGCCATGAGTTTATGGGTATAGTAGAAGAAGTTGGTTCCGGTGTACGTAATCTGAAGAAAGGCGATCGTGTAGTGGTTCCTTTTCCTATAGCATGCGGGCACTGTCATTTTTGTCAGATGGAGTTGCCGGTACATTGCGAAAATTCTAATCATAAAACATACGGTCCGGAAGGAGAGATCATCAAGGCTAAAGGAGCGGGTGGTGCCTTGTATGGGTATACCGACCTATATGGCGGATACAATGGCGGCCAGGCCGAGTATGCACGGGTTATGTATGCGGATTATAGTCCACGTAAAGTGCCGGATAGTCTCACCGATGAGCAGGTATTATTTCTCACCGATATATTTCCTACCGGGTGGAGCGCTGTTGATTGGGCGAATCTGAAAGGAGGAGAGACCGTTGCTGTTTTTGGATGCGGCCCCGTGGGCATCATGGCGCAAAAAGCTGCGTGGCTGAAGGGGGCAGGGAGAGTTATAGGTATAGATATACAAGAGTATAGATTGGCAGCCGCACGACTCGCAGCAAATTCAGAAACGATCAATGCAAAAGATACCGATGCTGTTGCTGCCATTCGCGCCATGACCAATGGTTATGGTGCCGATGTATGTATTGATGCTGTAGGTATGGAGGCCGATCGTACTGTATTGGAGAAAGTCGTAAATGTACTGCAGGCAGAGAAAGGATCGATGAAAGTGCTGGAGTATTGTCTGGATGCTGTGCGCAGAGGCGGTGTTGTATCGGTAGTAGGTGTATATGGCTCACCGTACGATAATTTTCCGTTGTATAAATGGTTTGATAAAGGATTAAAACTCGTAGGAGGCCAGGCTCTCGTGCAACGCTATATCGATCAACTATTAGCATTGGTTGTTGAAGGAAAAGTAAAACTGGATGACATCATTTCGCATACTGTGCCGCTGACTGATGCTTCTGCGATGTATGATATATTTAACAAGAAGGAAGATAATTGTGTAAAAGTTGTATTGAAGCCGCAGCTATAACGAACTCTGTTGCGGGTAGTGTTATACCCATTTCACGAATAATACTAGGCAGGATTTTTTAATCTTTGTTTGTGATTGTAATTAGTATATTCTGTAACGGGTATATATTATGGCACTGAAAAATTCTGCGAAGAAAGAAGCCCGCAAAACCAACGGCACAAGAACGGATGGCCATGCAGATGGTAAATTCTCTGGCAAGTCGTACAATGCCTTTAAAGAATATAAAGGGCAGCGGTATACCGGCATGGCTGTGGGAAGAAGTCATAAGTGGAATTATGACAAGGGAATATGGAAGGAAACAAAAGTTACTCCCGATCGCTGGGAACTTACCTACGATGTAATAAAACGAAGGGCGGGTCATGCACCGGAAGGTTCAGGCGTGCCGGTAGGCACCGCGTATCACTGGTTTATACTCTCGCACCAATATGTAGAGAAGCTCAACGCGAATGATTATACGACCTCAATGGTTGGTCTTAAATTCAAACTCGCACATAAGCGTGCCGATAAGGACAAGTGGAGTGTATCAGATGCCACGCAGTATAAAAATCTTATTCGTTTACTGGAAGATTTTATTGCAGAACTGAAAAGTGATCCCGCCAAGACAATGCCTGTGCCTCTCAATTTCCAATACCGTGGAAAAGAATATAAAGGTGTAGGTATTCCCGTTATATCCAGTTGTGATAAAGGTATCTGTCATCAGCTTGATATAACACTGAATAAAAAACATCTCGGAGTATTAAAATGTATGAAGAACGGTTGGCGATTAACAGATGCCGCACAAGGCCTGGCGAATGCTATAGGGGAAGAGGTTTTTCATTGGTATGAATAGGGATGCCCGGGGTCAGGTTTGTTGTCAATGTTCAAGGTTCAGATTCTTGGTTTAGGGTTGATATTCCATGGTTAATGGTGGATGAAGAAAGGACATTCATATATAGGTACTTCAGGATGGAACTATAAGCATTGGATCGGAACGTTTTATCCGGATGATACGAGAAATGTAGATCAGTTCGCGTATTACCAGACTATATTTAACACCGTTGAACTGAATAACTCTTTTTACCATTTACCGGCAGCTGAAACTTTTAAGAAATGGAAAGACGCCTCCCCGAAGGACTTTGTATTTTCCGTAAAAGGCAGTCGCTATATTACGCACATGAAGAAGGCTAAAAGATTCGGAGGAAACGTTGCGTAACTTTCTGGAGAACTCTTCTGCATTGGGTAAAAAACGCGGCCCTGTACTTTTTCAATTACCACCCGGTTGGAAACTCAACATCGATCGGCTGCAGGAATTTCTCAAACATCTGCCAAGGGGTAATCGCTATACATTTGAGTTTCGCAACACCACCTGGTATACGGAAGAAGTATATACCTTGCTGCGCAGGTATAATTGTGCTTTCTGTATCTATGAGCTGGAAGGCCATAGAACACCAGCCCTTGTTACTGCCGATTTCATATATATCCGGCTTCATGGTCCCGGAGATAAGTACGAGGGAAGTTATACGAAAGCTATATTGAAACGCTGGGCAAACAAGATCCGGCAATGGATGGATGGCGGAAAAGATGTATATATATACTTTGACAATGACCAGGCGGGGTATGCAGCCTTCAATGCGCAACAGCTGCAGGCAATGATGCAGGCATAATCGCAACGCGCTGGGGAAGTGTGGTTGTGATGCAGGCGAAGGGAAAGCGTTTACACACCCCATCTGTCAAAATCAGGCAACGTTCAAAAGGAATAGTTTTTACAGGTATATCTGTCAAAAGACTATGATTATGGAACGTATGCAATGGAGAAAGATGATGGCGATAGCCTTGCCCGTCATGTTGGCGATAGCAAGTGCTTGTGATGATGACGATGGTGACACGAAGAGTAACCTGAATCCACAAGATCGGGATTTTGTTGTGCAGGCTTCTTACGCAAATCGTGCAGAGGTGGAGTTAGGTGCATTGGCTGTTTCCAAAGGAAATCAGGATGCCGTAAAGATGTTTGGTAATATGATGCGCGAAGAACATCAGAATGCATGGGACAATCTGCGAAATATAGCGGCCGAAGTTGAAGCGGATTTTCCTTCCGGCCTCAAAGGAGAGCACCAGGCCTTAAAGGATAGACTTATGTCGCTTAGCGGCTATGCATTTGATACCGCCTATATACACAGCCAGGTAAAGGGACATCAGGAAGCTGAAGCTTTATTTGAGACAGAAGTCAGGAGTGGTAAAGAATTACGACTGAAAGATTATGCAACTGATCTGTTACCGCACATTCGCATGCACCTGCAGATGGCCGATAGTTTAGCGGCAACATTGGCCGTGCCTGCCCGCGGCAATTAAGATATACCATTAACGAATAACGAGATTGAATAACAAATGTTGAAGTATAATGGTGCGGAAGACAAAAGTCCGAAAAACATTTTACTTACGATTAACGGATAGCCAATAATGCCCGTGCGATTTCGGCTCCAAGTTGTTCGGTGGTGAACATTTATATTAGCGTAATCATCGTAAATCCTGCTGTTTGGCAGGATTTATTTTTTGGTATGAATTTTAATACTACATTTAGGAATAAATTATTGCCATGAAGAAATTCCAGTTGGGAGAGTTCGAAGAGATTGTGATGCTCACCGTAGGTATACTATATAATGAAGCGTATGGTGTTTCTATTAAGATAGAAATTGAAACACGCCTTTCCCGTTCAGTGAGTGTAGGAGCTCTTCAAACTGCCTTGAAGCGATTGGAGGATAAAGGATATTTAAAGTCACGGGAAGGAGAGGCCACAGAAGACAGGGCAGGCCGACCAAAAAAATATTACCAGATAACAGCACTGGGAAAGAAAGCGATGGAATATACCCGCAGCACACGCAATGAAATGTGGGACGCTATTCCGAAGGTGGCATGGAATGTAAAGGTCGCGGGCTAAACTGATGAAAGATACCCGATATACCCCTCCGACACTTTTCCTCCGGTTCTTCCGGTGGTTTTGCGATCCGGCATTGCGCGTTTTCATCGAAGGTGACCTGATCGAATTATACCAGAGGCGCTGCAGAACATTTCGCAAAACAAAGGCAGATATATACTTCGCTATAGATGTACTGTTGCTTTTCAGGCCGGGCATTATCCGGAGTGCAGACAGGTTCGATACCATTAATCATTATACCATGTACAGAAATTATCTCAAGATTGCCTGGCGGTCTATGACTCGTCAGAAAATGTATGCGCTGATCAAGGTGGGAGGATTTGCCTTAGGGCTTGCTACCTGTATCATTATTTTTCTGTTTATCCGGCACGAACTAAGTTACGATAAACAGTATAAGGATAGTGCACAGATATACCGCCTGTATAACGAGTATAAAGAATCATCTGATGAGAAGTGGACAGCTTTTCCTCCTTCCATTACGCATATACTAAAAACGGAATATCCCGAAGTAGAACAGGCCGGGCGTCTTATACCCTATAAATGGTTTAATGCCGGCAGTAATTTATTCCGCAGAGACGATCAGAAAGAAAATACATACGAAGAGGGTTTTGCGTATGCCGATCAGGAACTACTCGAGATCCTGGAGATACCCCTGGTATATGGTAACCCGCTGCATGCATTGGATAAACCCAACACAATTGTTCTCTCGAAGAGTAAAGCTGATAAATATTTCCCGAATGAAAACCCGGTAGGGCGTAACATTGTGTTGAACGATGATCCTGCCAAAACATTTATGGTTGGCGGAGTGATGAAAGACTTCGCAGTAACATCTCACTTGCAGTACGATTTCTTTATAACACTCACCGGTGTAGAATTCTGGCCGGGCGAGCAAACCAGTTGGTGCTGCTGGAACTATAATCCCTATGTAAAATTAAGACCGGGTACTGATCCTGCACAGCTCGAAAAGAAAATGTTAGCCATCAAAGATAAATATTATGTAGGCTATCTGAATGAAACCAAAAGTCAGTCGGCAGAAGATGTGAAGAAGTACCACTCGTTCCATCTGCAGCCGGTGAGTGATATATACCTGCATTCATCCGATATTATGGATGAGATCAAACATGGCGACATCCGGTATGTATGGCTGTTTGGCGGTATAGCTATATTTATACTCCTGCTGGCTTGTATCAACTTCATCAATCTCTCTACGGCCAAGTCGGCTAATCGTGCAAAAGAAGTCGGGTTGAGAAAAGTAGTGGGTTCTGTGCGCGGTCATCTTATCCGGCAGTTCCTTACCGAATCGATGGTATATAGTTTTGTTTCCTTCGCGCTGGGTATAGTAATCGTATGGGTATCGCTCCCTTACTTCAATGTTATAGCCGGAAGGTCGCTGAGTATTCCGTGGTTGTCGTGGTGGTTTTACCCGGTGTTGCTGGGATCTGCTTTTATGATCGGGCTGTTGGCCGGTGCCTACCCATCATTCTATCTCTCTGCGTTTAAACCCATCCAGGTATTGAAAGGAAATATAAGTCGTGGCAGCAAAAACGCAACCTTGCGCAATGTTATGGTAGTTTTTCAATTCACTACTTCGATCATTCTTATCATCGGTACATTTGTGATCTATCGGCAGATGAACTATATACTGAACACGAAGATCGGTTTTGATAAGGAACAGGTTATCGAGATACAAGGTGCGAATACATTAAACAAAAAGCAGGCAACCTTCAAGAACGAATTGCTGAAGCTGCGCGATGTAGAGCATGTTACTATCAGTAATTATCTGCCGGTAACCGGAACGAACCGCGATCAGAACGGTTTCTGGCGCGAGGGTAAATCTACCGAAGAGAAAAGTGTAGGAGCACAGAAATGGTATGTAGATGAAGACTATATATCAACGCTGGGCATGAAACTCGCGGAAGGCCGTAACTTCTTGCCGAATGTAGCATCTGATTCGCAGGCAATCATCATCAACCAGGCGATGGCGAAAGCGATAGGACTAAAGAACCCGGTAGGAGAAAGGATTATGACATGGGAAACTTTTACCGTGGTAGGCGTTGTAGAAGATTTTCATTTCGAGTCAATGAAAGGAAAGATTGGTCCGCTCGCCATGGTATTGGGCGATGGCGGAGATGTTATATCGATAAAGGTAAAAACAGAGGATATGCAGCGTGTATTGCAATCCATTACCGGCTTGTGGAATACATTCATGCCCTTCCAACCCATACGCTACACGTTCCTGGACGAAAGCTATGCACGCATGTATGATGATGTGCAACGCATGGGCCAGTTGTTTGCCAGCTTTGCTGTGCTGGCCATTATTGTGGCTTGCCTCGGGTTGTTTGCACTCTCGGCCTTTATGGTAGAGCAGCGCAACAAAGAGATCAGCATTCGCCTGGTGCTGGGTGCATCGGTCAATAATATAGTGAGGTTGCTCACGCAGAACTTTGTGTTACTGGTGGTGTTGTCATTCGTAATTGCCACACCGGTAGCATGGTACCTGATGCAGACGTGGTTGGAAGACTACGCCTATAAAACGAGCATCACCTGGGATATATTTATATTATCGGGTGTTGCGGCCATAGCCATAGCGTTGCTTACCATCAGCTATCAATCAATTCGGGCCGCGCTGGCTAACCCGGCTACGCGTCTTCGGTCGGAATAACGAAAAATGGGAAAGAGCTATATTACAGAGCCTGTGTTATCCACAGGCTTTTTTATTTTCCAAAAAAATCTTTTCCGGGTTTATGGAATGAAAGGAAGAATTGCATCTCACAGGAAATATTATACCTATGAGAGCCTCGATACTTATACTCCTTGTTCTTTTTATCTATAGTGCAGGCGCCCAGCAATTCCGTGAAAAGGAATTGAAAACCACGCTCACCGATGTTACCGTTTTTCTGGATGGTGCCCAGTTATTTGAAACGGGTTATATAGCAATACCTCCGGAGAAGTCGTTGTTGCGTATCAAAAATCTCTCTCCCTTTATCGATGAGAAAAGTATACAGGTAAAAGCCGATGGCGAGTTTACCATTCTTTCAGTAAATCATAAACTTAATTATCTCGATGTTGTAAAAAAGGATCGCATCATCGATAGTCTCAAAAATCAACAGGATATACTACAGGATAAAATTACGCAGGAGCGAGCGCGGCTGGAAGTGCTGGGAGAAAAACAAAATTTACTGGTAGCGAACAGAACGTTAGGAGGGCTGGGGCAAAATGCCGGGGCCACGCTTGCCCAGCTACAACAGGCTATGAGTTTTTACGATGCCGAGCTTTCAAAGATCAAAGAAGAAGCAATCCATCTCAACAAGAGTATAGATAAGAAGCAGGAACAGATCGGGCGACTGGCACAACAACTCAAGGAACAGAACGATCGCAAGATATTACCTACCGGAGAAATCGAAGTACGTGTGCAGGCCAAAACAACGGTACAGGCTCGCTTTCATGTTTCGTATCTTGTAAGCAATGCAGGCTGGTTTCCGAAATATGATATACGCGTGAAAGATGTAAACAGTCCGCTGGCACTTACCTATAAAGCCGAAGTATTTCAGAATACCGGGGTCGACTGGAGGAATGTGAAACTTCGTTTCTCCAACGGTGTTCCCAACCAAAGCGGAGTTGTGCCTAAACTTCATCCATGGTTACTCAACTATGCCCGCTATACCTATATCGATAAAGCCGGTAGCCAAAATATAGGGCAGGTAAAAGGGAAAGTGGTGGATGCCTCCGGGGCAGCTATACCGGGAGTAAATATACTCGTGAAAGGAACTACCATTGGCACCGTGAGTGATGCGTATGGTAATTATTCACTCACATTACCCGATTCCAAAGCTGTATTGGTATTTTCTTTTATAGGCTATACTTCTCAGGAGCTGGTTGCGTCCAGACCGGATATGAATGTGAAGCTGACAGAAGATGTCTCCGTGCTGAGCGAAGTAGTTGTTACAGGCTATAGCGACAATGGTAGTAACCCAGTTGTTATACGCGGTGTCCGCTCATATGTTCCCAAGAACGAGCCGATCATTACCAGGTTTGTAGAAAACCAGACAACGGTAGAGATCGAAGTGCAGGAGCCATACTCCATCAAGTCAGACGGAGAGAAATTGCTGGTTGAGCTGAAACAATATAGTATACCGGCTGAGTATGAATATTATGCCGTACCCAAGGTTGATAAGGACGCTTTCCTGATGGCACGCATTGTGCAATGGGATCAGTATAATTTACTGGATGGAGAGACCAATCTATATTTTGAAGATACGTATATAGGCCGGTCTATTCTCAATACTAAAGCACTGGTGGATACGTTATCTATATCGTTGGGACGTGATAAGAATATAGTCATTGCACGAAATCGTATAGAGCAATTCAATCACAGGCGTGCTATAGGATCCAATCAAACCGACACGCGTGCATTTAAAATAATAGTAAAGAATAAAAAGTCGCAGCCGGTGAAGCTTACACTTTTCGATCAGTTACCGGTAGCGGTGAACAGTGATATCAGTATTAACCCTGTTGAGTTGAGTGGCGCTGTGGTGGATGATAAATCGGGAAAATTAACATGGCAATATATAGTAGCACCGCAGCAGCAGAAAGAGATCGTGCTGCAGTATGAAGTGAAGTATCCCAAACGTGAGAGTGTTATGTTGGAGTGAGAAAGGGAAATAGCGCGTGGCCGGCTCTGCCCGCGCTATCTTTTCTACCTCCCACAGAATTCACAGATCTTCACAGATAAAATAAGCGATGAAAGTGAAAGCAAAAAGCTATACTTCAGCATTCGTTGATCGGTGTTCACTTCTTCGTTATTGTTAGATTGTTATTGTTAGATTATAACGGGTTATTTTTTCGTTTATTGAAATCACTCGATAATACAATCTCTTGATCGCTAAACTAAATTCGTTATCTCTGTTAAGCCTTTCAATCATCGGGAGGAAAGAATACTTAACAAAGAGACTGCCCATTGAGGCAGTCTCCTCTTTTATCGTTTTTTATTTTTTCCTTATACTTTACGAAAGTCAATACTTTCCCATCACCGGAAGAAATTATAGCTTGTTAGTTTGCCTGCCTGCGTGGTAAAATTTTCGAACCGATTTATGGAAGAGCTTAAATCAAAATCTTCTTTTCAGCAATTTTACTGATAAGTTCAGGAGTGTTTTTGAGATTAAACTTTCTAAGAATATTTGAACGATGGCTCTCAATGGTGCGCGAACTCACTTTCAGAAGCGCGGCAATTTCCCTGGAGGATTGGCCTTCCATAATGTATCGAATGATTTCTTTTTCTTTATCGGTAAGAAAAGGGTCACCGCGAAAGTCTTTCTTTCGATAGTTGTTAATTAACCGATTGGAAATCTCAAGTGAATAGAATTTTTCTCCATCCAATACCCGGTTTATACCGCTCAAAATCTCGACTGGATTGGTGTCTTTGAGAATATAACCATCGATGTCAGATTCCGCAACACTCACAATGTGGCACACCTCGTTGTGTGGGGTAAGGATAATTATTTTAATAGATGGATCATATTTTTTAATATAGATAGCCACATCGAGCCAAGCCTGCATGTCTAATGGTAAATCGATAAAAACCAGTTTAGGGTTGAGTGTTAATAAATCTCGTTTGATAAGATTAAAATTCCTATAGTCGCCTATAATCTCAAAACGAGGATCGCTTTTCAGAATCTCTATAAGCCCCAGGCGACTAATAGCTTGATCTCCAACGACAACTACCTTTACCATGTCGTTAAATAGTAAATTATACTTGTCTTGTTTTGTTTTATGAATTCTTGAGAAACCATATAATCATTCTCCTATTGTCGTGCTAACTAATCACTTCTGATGTAGTCGATTGGAGGTTGTTAAATAACACTAAATATAGTCGCAGCTGCATTTCAAATCCTTTAGAATTTTGGGCAGCATGACCATTAAAAAAATGAGATTCATGTTTATAATTCTGAATACGTGAAGGAGCAGACTTGGATCTATGCTACGTCCTATAAACCATGCTGTGCCTAAGCTGTTCAATGTGATATATATCTTCGAATTTTCATACCTCCGACTATGTGAACACCAAGGGAATGAGTGCCGGATTTATCCGGCACTTTTAGCTACGCTAGTTCAATACAGCCACGAATCCGCCAAACGCTGGTATCACTATTTTGTTTAAAGCACTCTTTGATACATGCTTCACTGATAGATGCTTTTCTTCATCGTTGAAGAGGGCGGCATTGTTGGAACTAATGAAAGACAGATCTAACGAAAGTTCTTTTTCAATATTTTCACCATTGATGCCTGCCAGATACCAGGTTTGTCCGGCTCTTCGCGCGATAACAAAGTCTTTTCCCGGGTAACCTGTAATAAATTTGGTTTCATCCCAGGTCGCTGGAAGGTCTTGTAAAAATTGCTTTACTTCTGATGGCACAGTTTTCATGCCGGTTGGAGTTTCAACAAAATGACTTACACCTGAGGTAAATGCTATTGATAATGCTAACTCAAAGCCACGTGTTGTTCTTCGATTAATCCGGTGAACAGTATCAAGACTTAACGGAGTAAAATCCATTGGGTCGAAAAGATTTCGCGTAAAGGGCAACATAGCACAATGTGAAGGTTGTTCGTCCGCACTTCTCTGCTCGAACGTAACGTACTCAAATCCCTTGACCGCTTCCATACTCATTAAATTCGGATATGTCCGATGCCATCCCCGCGGAATCGTACTGCCATGAAAATTTACCATCAGGTGATGTTGGGCTGCGTCCTCGAGAATATCGATGTAATACTGAATCATCGATTGACCATCACCGCCAAAGAAATCAACTTTAATACCTTTAACACCTATGGAATCCAGTTTGGCAAACTCTTGCTCACGGTCCGTGTGGGTTAGCAATTTGTTTTTAGGTGTATATGGAGTCTCGTTCCAATTGCCGGCAGAGTTATACCAAAGCCACAAGCCTATATTTTTTGTTTTACCGTAGCTGACTAATTCTTTCATTTTATCATAGCCAATTTTTCTATCCCAGTCTGCATCTACTAAGCAATAATCCCAATGCATATCCGCAGCGTGATCTATAAATTTCTTCTGTACATCAAATATAGTTGAATCATCTTTCAGCAATGCCCAACTCCAGGATGAGTGGCCTGGCTTAGCGAAAGGAGCGTCCTTTATGGCGTTTTTTGCAACAGCATTTCCAAGATCAGATTCGACAATAGTCTTTAGATCACCAATAACTATCACACGCCAAGGAGTATTGAATGCTCCCTCTGCTATAGGAAGATAACCTTCACCCGGGAATACCTGAAGAGAATCCGGAAAAGCAACGCTGTATTCACGGCTTGCTTGTTCTTTATTTAAATGTGTTCCGCAGTAATTTTTGTCTAAGGCAGACTCAGTAATTACGACCCATTGGTCTGCCGAATGAAACATAGCAGGATAAACCCATCCGGCAGGTGAAGCAGGTGGCATGGAAGCCTGCACGTCTTTTTCATACCACTCCTCATAACATGGATTTACTTTTGACCACCCGGTCTTGGCTACGGACATTGGCTGAAGAAAAGCTGTGGTTCCTTCTAAAAATTTGAAAGCTGTATACTCTTTCACTACAGTTTGCAAACTGGTAACTGCTTCTGGTAATTCATAGCGAAAGACTATACCGTCATTAGATACTCGGAATCGGATGTCTATAAGTGCTCCGTTTGGGTTCTTCAACGTCCAGACACTTTCGTTCGCCACATAGTAACCTTGTTTTTGTTTGCCGAATTTTAGAGAATACGAATCAACGATTTCTGTACTGGGTGTACTTCTTACGATTTCCAAATCGGAAGAGAAGTTTTCAGTCGCCAACACCAGTCCTAATCGTGATGAGTCTAACACGACTTTACCGTCTGCTTTCACTATGTACTGAGGCTCACCATCCTGTAGAAAAACGGAAAGCTCTATTTTGCTATTCGGACTTTTGAGTACTGACGTTTGATTGTTTTTACAGGAAGTAAAAACAGCTAGGGTAATTATGAAATAAAAAAATCGATTCATGCTGATAATTATAGGTTATTAGTTGTAGATACCACTGCACATATACCACTACAGGTATATATTACCCGCGAAACAAGTGAAAGTCCATAAAACGTGGGGCATCGAGAAGTCTATTTAATGGAGCTTAATAGTCTAAAAAAGGTCAAATAGCCGAATTAGGATTCATCGTTTTACTACTGACCGTTTTTTCTGTCCTGCAGCACTAACAATGCTCCGATAGACTTTATAAGTACACATACTTATGGTGTCGAACGTGGCTATCTATATACAGTAAGATGAGCGGCCTGCACATTTGAACCAACAGCAGGTGGAGATAAAGAATAAAAATAACGGAGTTCTTTAGAAAAAAATGTTGTAATAAAGTCAAAGAAGACATTTATATATGAACCTGATCTCAAGGAAAACGATGTTTTTTTCTGAGCCTTACCCGAAGACTAATTAGACCGACCACTTATAAATTTTCTATCAGTATTTTATTTTGTTTCAGGGCCGGAATAATAAGTCGGTTTTTAGATCGATCAAAATAAAAATCAGCAGGGCCATCTAGTATCGGCAACTTCAGTCGGGTAATGGCTTTACTTCGAAGATCAACCTTTTTCAGAAAACCCGCTGGACGATCGAGTGCACCCCAATCTGAAATCAATAATGTATAGTCGTTGAGTAACGTGATGCCATCAAAGGCACCCTGAAGATCTGCTATTTTTTTATATATCGGTTCTCCTCTAAGCCAGTGGATAAATCCAACTTCACCGCCCTTTGCATCTTTTAGATCAAAGCCGCATACGTATAGCTCGTCCGTTGACTGGTTATAGTATATACCATTGGCGCCCTTTATATTAGCTATTTCTTTAATTGTTCTTGTTGTTAAATCCACTTCAAACACTTTACCAACGTCAGTTGCTGACACAAACAGCATATGATCGTTCTTTACCGCCAAGTCATTTGCGAAAGAAGTTTTTTGTTGTGACAAATCTATAGTGGCGATTTTCTTACCGTCAACTAAGGCAATGCCAACGATGCGGTTTAAATCAGCAACGTATAGTAACAACGGTACGCCTACACTCGGTATAGCGAACATGGGCCGGAGCAACAACTGGCCTTTTATTACGCGCGACTGGATTGCAGCAGGCCGCTATAAAATTACCAATAAGAACAGCGAAAAAGTTTGGGAATAAAAAAAGGCCGGTGTTTATACATCAGCCTTTTTCTGTTTATAGCAGTGCTATATTTCAATGTGTAAGAAGCTCACCAAAGATCTTGTCGAGGATAAAAACAAGTTCATCGTGAGTCGGGTTTACTCTTTCCAGGTATTGATCAGGACTTTTCAGTATACTTTGTTTGGTTCGGTCAACCAGGTTTACCCATTCGTCATGCTCCATGGTTGGCTTTCGTTTCATCAGCGTAACCTTGATCGGTTCCAATTGATTGTTGACAACGCGTTTGATTGTTTTTATTTCGTCAGAACCAGCGCTCATTCTATACTCTGTACTTCGCATGTGCCTGCAAGATATAGAGCATCGCAGTAGCAGCATAGGTGAGGATGCAGAGATAATGTTTTCTTAACAATGGGGTTATATACAGTTCAAACGACTTGTGCTTTTCACTCCCACACCATACCTCGGTCAGGTGTATAATGGCCGATCGGAAATGTATGATGCCACTGTTATGAGGGTTTCGCATTATAACGTACCAATAACATTCGGTTAATAAAGGAGTACGATTCGGGTTTTCCACCTAATCCAAAATCTATGTCGAAAATTTACTTCGCTTGAGCTTATATCTTACTTCTTTGCATCACTGCTTTCAGTTCGAAGCGCAGTCGCTCGTGCATTAGTGGAGTTTCTGCCCTGGGGAGCGAATGCGTCAATTGCGTTGCATAGTGCGGTAATCATTCCTCGCAGAGATTTCTCAAACCTGTATTTATCAGTATTCTATGAGATGATGGCAATATGAGCACAGGTATATTTTTGGATGCAGGTGTGGCAACCAACTATATATATGGCATCAACGACCACCAGAGGAAAAACTGCCAGGAAGCCTGCCAGAAAATGGTCGGCAAGAGTAATGCAGAAGAGCGATGCACTTGACCTGGAATCTGACATATTCAAATCAGGCAGTGCCGAAGAGATAGCAAGGTCGCTCAAGCGCTCGGCCGAGCGAAGCAAGAGGAGGAAAGGAACACCTTTTCAATCAGCCATGTCGATGCTCAACTTCTATATCAATCGTGCGGGAAAGAATTTACCAGCAAGAAAGAAAAATACATTGGCGAAAGCCAAGAATAAACTTCGCGAGGTCTTTGGAAGACCGATTCAAAAATGATCTGTACAACGGTGTGGCTGGAGGAAAGCTTGAGCAGCTATCGGAGTTTTTAAGTATATATACCCAAAAATAAAACGGAGCACCTGCCCGTCTGGCTATGCTCCGCCTCTAACCTAACCTACCTATGTACGAGGCAGGAATAAAACAAATCTAAAGAACGGAATCACAAAGCTCCTTTAAATTACCTTAAATCGACTGACAGATATATAGATTTTTAAAAGTGTTATAACCTAAAAGAGTTTGTAATGCAGGAAATTACACCACTTCAGTATAAAGGCAAAGCTATAGATGCACATAGCAGCCGGTTGTTTGGTTCGCTGCAGGAAGCAAAAATATTTTTCAAAACAGCGAAAGAGCGTCTGCAAAGTATACATAGCTGGCATACAATAGCCCGAAACCTGTCGGCAACGTTCAGGCTGGTGGACGCCAGCGGTATAGATCTGTATCGCGCGCCGCGCGAAGGCGACTACTTTAAAATAGATATACCGGGCCCCGGAAGTATAGAAGGCGAGGGCTATGATTGGGTAAAGATCGAGGCGGTTGAAAGTAATGCTGCTGATGAAAACGAGAACTATAGCTTTCGTGTTCGCCCCGCGGGAAATCCGCAGACGGCCTCGGGTAACACTGCGCATTTTTACTCACCTGATTCTACCAGTACATTTATTGTAAGCCGCTGGCGAAATAAAGTTATCGCTGCGATACACGACAGAAATATAGAGCCGAATAAAGATGCAGATAGTGCGATTGACAAACTGCGCGATCGCGTAATAGGAACAGCCGGAGTCATCAGCTTTTCAAAAATACAATGGCAGGGATTGACTGATGGTATTGTCGCCTGAGTATATATACTCAGGCTTTACCGGTATATATGCGGTCGGAACCGGTGTGGTGCCGAGCCCTGGAAGCCACAGTTACGAATCACAAATAAAGAACCCGCGAGTGGTTGCTGCTGCAACGCTTCTTCAGAAAGACCTTTTCGTGCCGAAGTAATATACAGGTCGCGGAAATCATCTCCGCCAAATGCACAAGATGATACATGCGCTACCGGTAATTGGAATTGATATATCTTTTCTCCGGTTGTAGGATTCCAGCGCGATACCTGCCAGCCGCCCCAATGCGCAATCCACAACATACCTTCTGTATCGATCGTCATGCCATCCGGAAAACCATCGGTCTCCGGTATAGTAATGATCACGCGTTTATGGGTGATAATGCCAGATCGTATATCAAAATCAAAAGCCACCACCTGTTGGGTAGGTGTATCGATATAGTAAAACGTACGGTTGTCATGGCTCCAGGTTAAACCGTTGGAAAGCGATACATTGTCCAGCACTTTGGTATAGGAGAGATCGCGGTCAACGCGGTATAGATTACCGGCACCATATTCTTCAGAGAGCGCCATACTGCCAATCCAGAATCTTCCGTCAGCATCACACTTGCCATCGTTAAAGCGATTAGCCTCTATATGTGCTTCCGGATGCATGAGTCGTTCAAGCGCACCACTGTCGCGCTGCATATAGTATATACCACTTTTAAGCGCAGCGACCAGGTTGCCATTTTCCTGCAAGGCAACGGCACCCACCATCGATGACAGATTTACTTTACGATGTTGCCTGCTTGCCGGTATATATTCATGAACATCGCCCTGCATAATGTCAATCCAGAGAATTGATTTTCGCTGATCGTCCCACACAGGACCTTCTCCCAAATAACACTGATAGTCTAAGACTACTTCAACTTCCTTCATGATCTTCTTTGATGCACTGCGGGGCGAATATAGGAAAACTTCGCTGAACACTTGTTTGCGGATCGATCCTCCAGTCGCCTGTTCTTTTTTTGTTGTTATAAACAGAAAGTCTGATGGAGTATTTTGACAGGCTTGCGTATTTTTATCGTAGTTTATCAGCAACGTTTATCACATGCCAGCAGCCAGAACCATCGAAGAAATGATTATCGAACTTCCCAAGGAAGAACAGGTAATGGTGAAACGTCTTCGCGCATTGGTTGCCGAATGTCTGCCTGCAGCAACCGAGAAAGCATACTATGGAGAAGGCGTTATATTTTATACACATAACCGGTTGATCTGCTATATCTGGCCCGCATCCGTTACACTGGGCAGTAAAAAGAAACCTGTTACAAAAAGAACCGGAGTAGCGCTCGGCTTTAACCAGGGATATTTAATGTCCAACGAAGATGGAGCTTTACTATCGGAAGGACGCAAGCAGGTATATGTACTATACCTGGATTCGCTGAAAGCTATACGCGATGACCAGGTGCGCGCACTGTTGTTTGAAGCCGGCATGATCGATGACTCATTTCAAAAGAAGAAGAAAAGGAAATAAACGAACAGTAAGGTGAGGTGATTTTTGTTACCAAGGTATCCGCTAAAGAAACGAAGCATATACCCGCCTGGCAGATGCTTCGTTGAACCTTAACCTTACCTTTGTTAGAAGGTATTCCGTGGGGAATATATTCATAAATGGCTGGCCGCATCCTGCTAATAAATGAATGAGAGAACCATGTCTTATACCTGTTGGGGATTATTGGAATAACTGCGATGCAGCTTGCACGCATGCACGAAGCCATTTCTTCCGGCTATACGATCGTTATCTCTGCCTGTATAGTTCACACGGCAGAACCAGATGCTGCGAAACAGTCGCGGAAAGAGGTTGAATCGAATGCAGTCATATTTTTATCAGCGGTAAATCCGGTTTGTGAGCGTTCAGCAACCATTCAGATAATACTGTCGGCCGTAAATCCTCAATTCATTTATATTGTTGGGTATTATGAGGCGTGTTGTTCTATATAGCCTGGTGTTGCTGGGGCTGGCAAGTCAAGGTGTGCTGGCGCAGGCTCCTTCGTTATCCGGTATAGTAGCTGATAGTACCGACCACACTGCCTTGATTGGCGTTACTGTATTGTTGCAACAGGCTGGCGACACCACACGCAGAACCGGCACCGTTACTGACGTTGAAGGTAAATTTTCTTTTACCGGTATAAAGCCCGGCAGATATATAGTAAAGCTGTCATATATAGGCTATGCTCCGTGTTTAGTGCGTGTGCGTATAACCGATGCCCCGGTTGACCTGGGGAATATAGCACTGAGTCTTTCTTCCACTACATTAAAAGCTGTTGAGATAAAAGGTGCTTCGATACAGGTGGAGCAAAAAGGCGATACGCTGCAGTACAACGCCAATGCATTCAAAACCAATCGCGATGCCACGGCAGAAGACCTGATCACCAAAATGCCGGGGCTTACTTCCGATAACACCGGTGTGAAAGCACAGGGAGAAGCGGTGCAGCAAATACTGGTAGATGGAAAACAATTCTTTGGCGATGATGCTACACTTGCCTTGAAAAATCTTCCGGCCGAGATCATAGACAAGATTGAGGTGTTTGATCGCCTCAGTGAGCAATCACAATTTACGGGCTTTGATGACGGACAAACACGCAAGACCGTAAATATTGTAACGAAGAAAGGAAAGAACAACGGTCAGTTCGGCCGGGTATATGGTGGCATGGGAGAGAACGGACTATATATAGCCGGAGGTAACATCAACTCGTTCAAAGGTAATCGTAAACTTTCGCTGGTGGGGTTGAGCAATAATATCAACCAACAAAACTTTAGTACAGAAGACCTGTTGGGTGTTACCAGTTCATCAGGCAGCAGTCAGGGTGGAGGCGGAGGTGGTAATCGCGGGCAACGCGGTGGTGGTAACGGAAGCAGTAATAATTTTTCTGTTGGCCAGCAAAACGGTATTTCCACTACCCACTCCGTTGGGTTGAACTATGCCGATGTATGGAGCAAGAAAGTGAATGTTACCGGGAGTTACTTCTTTAACCGGGCGGATAACGAACAGATCACCAATCTTCGCAGACAGTATATTACGCAGCAGGACAGCGGCCTGGTCTATAACGAGCGCAGTCGTGCCAACAGTGTAAACTCCAATCATCGGTTTAACCTCCGACTGGAGTATACTATTGATACGGCAAACTCCATTGTGGTTACGCCCCAGTTTAATTATCAGAAGAATAATGCGAAGTCTTCGCTGCAAGGGGATTATGCTGCAGCTACGCACGACCTGGAGAGCAGTCTCGCCAACACCAATCAATCTGACAATGCCGGCTATACTTTCTCGAATGCTATACTATACCGACACCGCTTCCGGAAACGCGGCAGATCATGGTCGGTGAGTTTGAATACGAATATCAACAACCGCGATGGCAGTACGAATTTATATTCATTGAATAAATATCAATCGCCTGCTGATAGTACTATAGTCGATCAGCAATCCAGTCAATATACCGATAGCTATACCTTGTCGACCAATATAGCCTATACGGAGCCGGTTGGTAAACACGGACAGGTGCAGCTCAATTATACTCCTTCGTATACCAGCAGCAAAACCGATAAGCATACATACGACCGGAATGCCGATACGAATGCATATACTCACCTGGATACATTACTGACGAACGTATTCGACAACCGCTATATAACCAATCGCGGTGGCGTGAGTTACCGGTTCAACAACCGTAAACTGAATTTCAGCAGCGGTGTAAATTACCAGTATGCAAAACTTACAGGCGACCAGTATTTTCCCTATACATTTGCAATCGATCGGGCGTTTCAGAATGTATTGCCGCAGGCCACTTTTAATTATCGGTTTAAGGCAGGAGAGAACCTGCGCATTATGTATCGCACGGCTACCGATGCACCGTCTGTATCGCAATTACAAAATGTAGTGGATAACCGGAACCCGCTGTTTCTGAAAACCGGTAACCCGGAGTTGGTGCAGGACTATAGTCATAATCTTACTATTCGCTATGGTCGCACAAACAACGATAAGTCCAGCAGCTTGCTGTTTCTGGTAGCAGGAAGCCTGACGCAAAACTATATCACCAATGCTTCTTACATTGCCAGTAGGGATACCGTTGTGCAGGGCATTTTTCTGAATCGCGGCACACAGTTGTCATATCCTGTTAACATCAACGGTTATGCTACCATGCGCACATTGCTGACGTATGGTCTGCCCGTGGCGTTTCTCAAATCGAACATGAATCTGAGTACCGGCTTTACTTATAACCGAATGCCGGCTGTGATCAATGGCGCGCGCAACCTGGCCAATAACTATGGTATAAGTCAGGGGCTGGTGCTGAGCAGCAACGTAAGCGAAGATGTTGACTTTACACTTTCGTATACGGCTAATTATACTATTGTGAAAAATACGTTGCAGAAGCAGTCCGATAACAATTACTTTAATCAGACAGGATCGTTTAAACTAACCTGGCTTTTCTGGAAGGGATTTGTATTAACCAGCACATTGAACAATACACTATATCGCGGGCTCTCGGCCACGTACGATCAGAGCATCTGGTTCTGGAATGCAGGGCTTGGCTATAAATTTCTCAAGGATAAATCGCTTGAAGTAAAAGTAACTGCGTTCGATATTTTCAACCAGAACAATGTGATAAGCCGCGATGTAACGCAGACCTATATTGAAGACCGGCAGACCAATGTGCTCACACGTTATTTTATGCTTACACTAACCTATAGCATTCGCCATTTCAAGTGATGCACATAGGGTGAAGAATACAAAGATTTTCTGCGGATGTAAGAATTTACTCCGGAAAGTGTGCTCTTCCTGATGCTAAAAGACTGCTTATTGGTTAAATGTCTTTCGTTCGCCATACTGAAGCTTGTTATAGTGCTTCAGTTTTTTCTTTCCGCTGGAAGTTCTGTAGGCGGGTCTATCGTTATGGCAGGCAACCAGGGTTACAGCAAGAAGTACGATCATAGCAAGAATCCGTCTCATGGGGCGTTTCAGTTTTCTATGCAAATGTACCAATGAATTTGATAAAAGGTATACATTCGGACTTGCCTGATCGTAATCTGGCGGAACTTTCGCTTTTCTTGTTATTAAAATGAAAGACATCGTTCATACCGGCAGGGAATATTACAAGGTGAAAAATTACTTTATGAGTGTGGATGTCTCTCAAATATTAAGCGTTGTTTCAACATCCAACGTTGTTGTCTATAGAGACCGGAATTTCTAATTTAATGGAATGAAAGTGAC
>NZ_DATCSD010000429.1:0-16304 GCF_036568665.1 Ohtaekwangia sp.
GTATATAATCCGGTTCGATAGCCAGCCGATTGAAGTATAGAAGCCATCATGTGCGAGGTACTTCCTTTACCATTTGTACCAGCTACATGAATCGACTTGAATGTATGCTGCGGATTACCCAGTGCTTCACACAAAGCGATGGTGTTGGTCAGATCGCTTCGGTAGGCAACCGCTCCCATACGCTGAAACATCGGGAGGTTTGCGTAGAGATAGTTCAATACATCTTTATACGTCTTAAACATGGGCGCGAAAATAGTAGAAAAGTCGATAGCTCCTGGCTGAACCCGGATGCTCTTTTGGAAGAAGAAGCCTGCACATTTTAGGTTAACAAATTTTCAAAAACGACAGCCTTTTGGGCTGATCTAGGGTAAAATTAAAACGACCTAAAACGTTTTCTGTCATTTTTATTTCAAACAGGGATACAATTAAAGGGTAGTTTTCAAAAAATTATCGATTTTTGAAGAACAACAACCAGAATTTTACCGCCTTATGAAGAAATCTTTAATCTTTTTGCTGCTGCTCATTGGCGTCAGCGTGCTGGCAGTTTTTATGCCGGCCCTCCCCAAACAGATTGTAACCGAAGGACTTAATGGTGGCGACATCGCCTGGATGCTGGCTGCCTCTGCCCTGGTGCTGCTCATGACTCCCGGTCTTGCCTTTTTTTATGGAGGTATGATCGACATGAAGAACATCACTTACACCATGTTCCAAAGCTTTATCGCGATGGGTGTTATTGGTGTACTCTGGATCGTAGTAGGCTTCAGCCTTGCATTCGGTCATTCGATTGGCGGTATCATTGGTGATCCAAGAACGTTCCTCATGTTTCAGAATGTATTGGATGGCAAACCGTGGGGACTCGCTCCTACTATACCATTGGTACTGTTTGCTTTCTTCCAGTTGAAGTTCGCGATCATTACACCTGCGTTGATCACGGGTACATTTGCTGAGCGCGTTCGCTTCAAGTCATATATCATCTTCCTCGTTTTATTCTCACTTTTCATTTATGCACCACTTGCTCACTGGACGTGGCACCCGGATGGCTTCCTCTTTAAAATGGGTGTATTGGATTTTGCCGGTGGTACAGTAGTGCACATGTCGGCAGGTATAGCAGCACTGGTTGCTTCTATATTTCTGAAGAGCAACGAAGAAAAGAAACACATCGCTCCGGCTAATATACCTTTCGTATTACTCGGCACTGGTCTACTGTGGTTCGGATGGTTCGGTTTCAATGCCGGCAGTGCATTGAGCGCTAATGCGCTTGCAGCTTCTGCTTTTGCAACAACCAATACAGCATCTGCTGCGGCTGGTCTTGCCTGGATCTTGTTTGATTCGGTACGTGGTAAAAAACCTTCTGCTCTTGGATTCTGTATTGGTGCTGTTGTAGGTCTTGTTGCCATTACACCGGCTGCCGGCTTTGTAACAATACCATCAAGCTTGTTCATTGGTACCTTCGCCAGTCTTATCAGCAATGTGATGGTACATTGGAAAACGACCAAGACTTCCCTGGAAGATACGCTGGATGTATTCCCTTGCCACGGTGTAGGTGGTGCAGTAGGTATGGTGATGACTGGTTTACTGGCTCACACTTCTGTAAACGCTGCCAACACAACAGGTAACGGTTTGTTCTTTGGCGATACAACATTATTTATAGTACACATGAAGGCGTTGGCAATTGTAGTAGCCTTTACTTTCATTGGTACAGGAATCATTTTGAAAATTACCGATATGATTTCGCCTCTGACTATCAGTCAAGCTAAACGTACGGTAGAGCCAGCCTACGAACCGGAAGAAAATCTGGTAGCTGATCTAAGTCGATAGGCTATCACTCAAAAAAAGCCCTGCATAATGCGGGGCTTTTTTTATGGGGTGACCGTTAGTCGTTACACGTTATGCGTTGTCAGTCTTCAACTATTAACGGTCACAGAATATCGAACAAGGAACACCGATCAATGAATGATGAAGTGGAGTATACCCGCTTTTCACTTTAAGCTTTACTCTTTCTGCTTTTTATCTTCTGCGTCAATCTGCGAGAAACAAAGTTGTTTTTTTATTCTGTGCAAATCCGTGAATTCTGTGGGAGATTTTCTGCATTTGAATATCGAACAAGGAACACCGATCAACGAATGATGAAGTATAAAAGACACACTACTACCCCCAAACTCACACATCCAGCCGCCAGTGGCTTGAAGCCAGCAGTCATATTGAATATCGAAGTATAATACCTTGCACGATAAACCGAAGAATGTATACCTTAGTTGCAAAAGACTTTGACCATGATCATCCACTCATCCTTCCCAGACTTCGTTGTGTTCCTGTATGTGCACTTGTCGCAAGCGGATAACAGTTACGACCCTGCGGAACTTGCTGCTATTAAAGGAAAAATGGCTGGGCTCTATCCGGCTGGTACTGACATTGAACGCAAGCTATATTCTGCCATCCGCGAGTATAATTCGTTTGACAAAGAGAAACTGAACGACCTGTTTCACAAAACCGTTCAACACTTCGGGCAGGAGCAGCAATTGCAGCAGAGCAACCTGATCGATGCCATGCAGGAAATTATCCGGGCTGACGGAAAGGTAGAGCAATCCGAAACCAAAGCATTGGAAACACTCAAACAACTGATTGATGTATCGCGCTAAAGAATTTCCGGCCAAAGGACTTCTAACGGTACCCCTGCTGGTAATTCTATCACTGGCAGCTTGTCAGAAACCATCGCATGTTGCAAATGATGGATACTCGTGGGATGAAGCACCACCGATGGTATTACATGCTTCACTAAAAGATAGTCTGTCTCCCAACGCACTGAATATACTGCGGCCAAGCGACTCCGAAGGTATACGAGTAAAATATAGCAATGGTGCATACGCCAGCTATTTTGAATACCAGGCCAACCGACAAGACGTACTCCGTGCTGTTGCATCCCTCCCATTTCCCAAATACGTGATGCGCGCGGATACAACGTGTTATCAAATCCCCATAAAAGATTTAGCGATAATACGCCAACGCATCTCGGATACAGAATACGAAGCCGCTTCTTATTTCTGGGATGTGAACCCGAACGATTTTGATATATACGAATGCTATAAAGCTCCTATGAAACATATCTTGCTGATCAGCAAAACCTCAAATAAGGTTTTGCATCGCATAGAGTTGGTAAGCTGATATATATACTTTCAAAACAAAACGAGGGTGCTCTTGATCAGAGCACCCTCGTTTGATTTATAGCGAAGTATACTTCTTCCTTTTATTTCTTAACCGCGAGGCGGTATAGCATCAGCATCATGGCTGCGAAGAACAATGTGCCCATGATATGATATCCGGCTGTACCCAGACTTTCGGTCAATCCGTGTTCCACATTAAAGGCATCCATCAATCCCGGTAAAACCACCGCCAGTATAGCTACAATTACACCGGTTAGCGCACCACCGGCAATCAGGCCTGTGGCAAACAAACTGCCTCGTCCCAATTCATCATCCTGTACCTTTTCACCTTTGCGTTCTGCTCGCCAGTCTACATAGCCTTTCACAGCGCCACCGGCAAAGATGGGAAGTGTAGTTGATAATGGTAAATATAGTCCTATAGCAAAAGCCAGTGCTTTAATACCGCACAGCTCCATCGTTACGGCTATAAATACACCCACCATTACAAATTGCCAGTCGAGGTTAAAGGAAAGTATACCGCGTGCCAGTGTTGCCATAAGCGTAGCCTGAGGTGCAGGGTATAGATCGCTGCCGATAGCGTGGGTAATGCCTTGCTTTACCATTTCGGGTGTAGGTGTATCCAGTATCTGCACAATAACACCAATGGCGACAGACGAAACAATGGCTCCTATAAAAAGTGCCATTTGCTGTAGCCTGGGCGTTGCACCAACAATATAGCCGGCCTTTAAATCCTGCGAGGTTCCACCGGCATTTGAAGCTGCAATACAGATCATACCGCCTACAACCAACGCCAGTGGTTCGTAAACTTTACCTGACCAGCCGATACTGGTAAAGATCAAACACGTTCCCATCAACGTAGCGATCGTCATACCCGATATAGGATTGTTACTCGTACCCACCAAACCAACGATACGGCTGGACACGGTAACAAAGAAAAATCCGAACAATACGATAAGAACACCAATGAAAAGTTTTTGCAGAATGTTATCTCCGGGAATGATTGAACTCGGCAGTAAAGCGGTGAGCAGCACCAATGCTATACTTCCGATGATCACGAACTTGAAAGAGAGATCATCTTCTGTGCGCAATACACTTCCCTGATTTTTATCTTTCAATGAGCCTATACTTTCGCGGAATGAGCTGACAATAGTTGGTATAGTCTTGATCAAGGTAATAAAACCTCCGGCTGCCACTGCACCTGCACCGATCTGACGAATATAGGCGCGATAGATCGCATCGGCATAGTTACCAAATGTATGTGTTTGAGGATCCCAGTTACCGTAGCCTCCGGCTGTACTCAAATTAGCCAGGTTACCAAGCTTGACAAGTTGAAGTGCTATAGTATCCGGTGCTACCAACGTACTCAGCAACGGAATCATCGCCCACCACGCAAGCACTGAACCTGCCACCAACACACCGGATATACGCGGACCAATAATATACCCAACACCTAAATATTCAGGCGTTATCTCTGCACGGGTTGCTGCCGATGGCCAGTATTTATTCACCTGACTCGTAACTACTGCCGGTATCTCTGCTATAACATGAAATACTTTTTGTAGCAGTGCATATACCAATGCAACGGCCATACCTGCAAATGCAGTTTGAGCGAACACACCACCCTTCTCACCGGCCTGTAGTACCGAAGCACATGCTGTACCTTCCGGGTATGGCAATGTGCCGTGTTCTTTCACAATGAGTGATCTGCGCAGCGGTATCATCATCAACGTACCCAGCATACCTCCGAATGAAGCCAGAATAAGTATAGTAAGGTAATCGAAGTAACTCTCGCCCATGCTTATGCCATTCTCGCCCGGAGAGAGAAATAAAAATCCGGGTAATGTAAATACAACACCAGCTGCTATACTCTCACCGGCAGAACCGGTGGTTTGTATGATGTTATTCTCAAGTATCGTTGTCTTCAGAAATTTTCTGCCCAGGGTAATCGCTATAACAGCTATAGGGATGGATGCCGTAACAGTAAGTCCGGCTTTGAGTGCGAGATATACTGTAGAGGAACCGAACAGTATACCGAACAACGAACCGAACAGTATAGATTTAACAGTGAACTCCGGAATCTTCTGCTCAGGAGCTACATACGGTTTAAAGGATTTTACTTCCATAGTGGTTAATGAGGTACGCGATGTTGTTTATTGAATATTACCCATGAGTTTTCGAATTGGCTTACTGAACACCAGCACAATAGCGCCTGCTATAAACATGATCTTTACGATAAAGCCAAAGAGCTCTGTAAGCAGCTCCGGATTTTTAGTGATTGCTTCATCATTAAATTCACCGGCATATAGTCCGGCAAAAAGATTTCCGAGCGCGAGTGCCATAAAGAATACACCCATCATTTGTCCTACCAATCGCTTCGGAGAAAGTTTTGTTACACCACTTAGTCCTATCGGGTATAAACATATTTCACCAAAAGTGTGCAGCATATAGGTCATCACCAGCCAGGTTGGTAATGGCTTTTCTCCTCTGAAAACTATTTCAGACGCACCGATCATAATAAGATAACCAATGCCCATGAAGATAAGCCCCAAAGCAAGTTTTACCGGTGTGATCGGGTTGAGTTTTCGTTTGGCAAGTATTGACCACAACCATGTAAATACAGGTACAAATAATATCACAAAGAATGGAGGTGCTGATTGCAGCCAGCTTGCCGGCATAATAAAACCACCCAAGTCACGATCAGTATATCGGTCTGCAAAAAGATTGAGTGACGATCCTTGTCCCTCATAACCGGTATAGAACATGGTAGTGATCAAAAACATCAGGAATATGGCGAAGACTTTTTTCTTCTCATCACCTTCCAGTTTTTCAAAGAGGAATACATAAATGAAATATAGTATTACCGCTATGCCAATCACTAGTCCGGAGGCTCCGGCAAATACAACCGGATTGATGGTAATGGTTCGTGTGAGTAATAACGCAACAAAACCAATCAACAAAGCAGAAATAATAAACAGTCCTGTACGAATGGTATTCTCGCGGGCTTTCTGTCTCAATGGATCTGCCAGCCGTGTTGGTTCAAGCCCTGCTGTTCCTAAATAATTTTCAGTCGCTTTATACTGGATCAATCCGCAGATCATTCCTACACCGGCTGCTGCAAATCCATAATGCCAGTTTACATTTTCACCGAGATAACCAACAATGATTGGAGAGATCAGCGCTCCTGAATTTATACCCATAAAGAATATAGAGAAGCCGGCATCGCGTTTTACCTGTTCATCGGCAGGGTATATTTCGCCCACCATACTGCTGATGTTCGGTTTGAGTAAACCCGTGCCGATCACGATCAGTAGCAATCCTATAAAGAATGTTTCATCAGAAGGAAGTGCCAGGCATATATGGCCAAGAGCGATGATGCATCCGCCATAAAAAATAGATTTACGAAGACCGAAGAATTTATCTGCGAGCCATCCACCCGGTAATGCCAGCAGGTATACAAACATGGTATATAAACCATATACAGCACCACCTGTGCGATCATCGAAGCCCATGCCTCCGCGTTCCGGAGGTGCCACCATATATAGCAGCAAAAGCGCCCGCATACCATAGTAGCTGAAGCGCTCCCACATCTCCGTAAAAAATAAAGTAGCCAATCCACGCGGATGGCCGAAAAATGTTTTTCCAGAATTCATTAAAACAAATAGGTCAGATAGGTAAAATAAAATACTGCTTGCGGTTCTTTAAACCGGCTTCAAAGTAGGCCGATAAATCCATTTTCGCAAATACTGTTTGTTCCTCGCAACCGGAAACAAAATAAAATTGCAAACGATTGAAGTGGCTTGAAATTGCCATAACTTTGCAAAACTCATTAACCCAATTTGACAATGCTTGAATTCGGAATCAGGTCCCGCTTATCCGGGATCGAAGCCCTCGGTATTCCCGAAGGGAAAGTCTACTGGAATCTCCCTCCTGAACAACTTACGATGATGGCGCTTGAACGCGGTCAGGCAAAGATCACAAAATCCGGAGCCATTGCAGTTGATACAGGAGAATTTACAGGCAGATCGCCCAAAGACAAATTCACCGTGAAGGACTCTATCACTGAAAAGACCGTCTGGTGGAATAATTTCAATATACCTTTTGATGCTGCCAAGTTCGATCAGCTCTATCGAAAGATGCTGCAGTATTTTAATGAAAAAGAGTTCTTCGTACGCGATGTATATGCGTGTGCCGATCCGCGATATCGTATGGGTATTCGTGTGGTCAACGAGTATGCATGGTCGAACCTGTTTGTCTACAACATGTTCATTCGTCCATCAGAAGAAGAACTGAAACAGTTTGAACCGGAGTGGCTGGTGTTGAATGCTCCCGGATTTTTTGCAAACCCTGCAGAAGATGGAACCCGTCAGCATAACTTTTCAATCATCGACTTCACCCGTAAAATTATACTCATCGGTGGCAGCGGCTATACAGGCGAGATCAAGAAAGGAATTTTTACTGCGCTGAATTTTATACTGCCGCATCAAAAGAATGTACTCTCCATGCACTGTTCTGCCAATGTTGGCGAAAAAGGAGACACTGCTATATTCTTTGGATTATCCGGCACAGGTAAAACAACACTGTCAGCGGATCCGAATCGAAAACTGATTGGCGATGATGAACATGGATGGACGGCAGACAATGTGATCTTCAACTTTGAAGGTGGATGCTATGCTAAGACGATCAACCTTTCAGAAGAAAAAGAGCCTGAGATCTTCCACGCTATCAAACCCGGAGCGTTGCTGGAAAATATAGTTTGCAAACCCGATACAAACGAAGTTGACTTTGCTGATTGCTCTCGTACGGAGAATACACGCGTGAGCTACCCGATCGATTTCATTGAACATATCACCGTACCTTCACTGGGTCGTAATCCTAAAAATATATTCTTCCTTACCTGCGATGCATATGGCGTACTTCCTCCTATTGCCAAGCTCACACCCGGCCAGGCGGCCTTTCATTTCATCTCGGGTTATACAGCAAAAGTGGCCGGCACAGAAGCAGATGTGACAGAACCTACTATGACATTTTCGGCTTGCTTTGGTGCGCCTTTCATGCCGCTACATCCAACGGCCTATGCGGAAATGTTGAGCAGAAAAATGAAAGAAGCCGGAGTAAATGTATGGCTTGTTAACACAGGATGGTCTGGCGGACCGTACGGTATAGGTAAGCGGATGAGTTTGAAATATACCCGTGCATTAATCACGGCTGCATTGACCGGAGCACTTAATTCCGTTATCTTTAATCAACACGAGCTATTCGGTATAGCTATACCAACGGCTTGCCCCGATGTACCTTCGGAAATTCTGAATCCGCGAAATACCTGGAACGACCAGGAAGAGTACGACCATAAAGCACAATTTTTAGCAGAGGCTTTCTTAAAGAACTTTGAAAAGTTTGCTGCACACGCCAATGAAGAAATACTGGAGGGCGCGCCCAGAGTAAAACTGCACGCCTGAAAAAGTCCTTGCTTGGCTTTATCAAACAGTAGGGATTGGCAAGAGCCGCCTCGGAAAATCCGTGGGCGGCTTTCTTCGTTCATCGAACCACAGCTCCACTAAAACAGATTTTTTACCGCTAACAGTAAACAAGCAACTTTTAAAATGGCTTGTTTGCTATTATGCGTTTTGTAACAAATGAAGTTTTACCTAAAAAAGCCATTCTTATGAAGTTGAAGTTTTTTAGCCTGGTGTTTTTCATGGCGCTTTTTTCTGCAAAATTGTTCGCGCAGGATGCTGCGGCAGTGACGGATGAGGAGTTGAAAAAGTATGCGATTGCCATGGATTCTGTAAATGAAATGCAAGCGGTTCTGTCAGGACAGATCAAGCAGATGGTAACGACCAACCAGAATGTAACAGCAGCGCGTTACAATGAGTTGTTCAAGATCATCGGTGACGAGGGAAAATTACTGGAAGCAAATGCTACTCCGGATGAAATCAGCTTCGTGAAAGAAGTAATCGCGAAGAAAGATGCCGGTACGGCCAAGATCAAGGAAACGTACCAGCTTTTAGCGAAAGACTACGTTGGGGCTGCGGCATTCAACAAAGTGAAGAAAGCAATCAGCAGTGACGAAACTTTGAAAACAAAGTATCAGACTCTGATGGAAGAACTCGCCAAAGACAATGCGGTAAATTAATTTGAAATTCCATAGCGCAAATGAAGAAGGCTGTTCTGAAAAGAGCAGCCTTTCTTTTTTGCTGTTGTTTCCAACTGACACCAAAAAGGAAAAATTTCTCTGCCCCTTGAAAACGGGGCTTACTCAAATTTGAATATCGAACAGGGAACACCGATTAACGAATGTTTGAAGTTATAAAGTACGGAAGACGGAAAAGTCAGAAAACATTTTCTACTTACGATTAACAATTAACGGTTAACCATTAACGCATACGCTCGCTGCTATTTCTTAACCTTCGCGTAAAGCGATGATGAGGCAAATGTTCTATATTTGCAGCCGTTAACGATGCTGTAAGAAATGTCCAACCTTTTAAAGCCTCTCGTACTTCCTGTTTTATTGCTCATACACGTTGCAGCACATGCACAGTTCGATGGTCTATTTACACCATTTGATTGCCGCGAGCATGCCGAATTCTTTCATAGCGAACCGGTGGAAGAACCTGTTAAGATCGATTCTGCTGCTATCGTAGCCACTCAGGAAACCATCATTTCGTTCGATACGATCAACGGCTGGAAGCAATGGCATTTTGTTGAGAACTTTTCTTTTGGAAAAGATCGTGGCGCTATGCCTATGATCACTGACCTGGATGCACTGCATCCTTACTTTCGCGACCAGATCAAAACACTGATCGCAGCATGCAAAGCGAAAGGTATAGATCTCGCGGTAGTTGAATCTTACCGCACACATGCCAAGCAAAATGAATATAAAACGATGGGGCGCAAATATACCAGCTCCGGTGCGGGGCGCTCCAAACATCAATATGGTCTTGCTGTAGATCTCGTACCTATCGTTGACTCCGTGGCGGTATGGGACGATACAGCACTTTGGAAAAAGATAGGAGTTGAAGGAGAAAAACTTGGACTACGCTGGGGAGGTCGCTGGAGAACTCCCTATGATCCCGGACATTTTGAATGGACGGGAGGATTAACATCTATACATCTTGCTAAAGGTATACTTCCCCCGGTACCTAAATGTGACGAACTCTATCCATGCATGCAGGAAGACATAAAACTTCTGCGCAAGTATTGGAAAGAATGGGAGACGTCACAGAGTGCGCTGACGCGGAATTAAGTATGAGACTCACTTTTCCGGAACATTTTTTCTTTGGTACAAGTACAGCTGCTACGCAGATAGAAACTGCCTTCGAACACGACTGGCAAGGTATAAAGTCGCGCGATGGTTTTCTGTTTGATCAGACTACGGATCATGAGCTGCGGCTTGAAGAAGATATAGCGATTATTGCCAGGCTCGCTCCTAATTATCGCATGAGTTTAATGTGGAGTAAACTTCAACGTGAACCGCTCGGTAACTTTCATCCGGAAACACAACAACATTATCATTCTTTACTGCAGCAACTGAAGGCACGCGGTATAAATATCATGATGGTGCTTCACCATTTCACCAATCCGTTGTGGTTTGCCAAACGTGGCGGATGGGAAAAAGAAGAGAACATTCCATTGTGGGTAGACTTCTGCAAGAAAGTAGTTGATGAGTATGGCCACTATATTTCGTACTGGAATACTTTCAACGAGCCCAATGTATATGCGAGCTATGGATGGATCACCGGCTTCTTCCCTCCTTTCAAGATCAATCCGTTAACGGCAGGAAAAGTTGTTATAAACATGGGCAAGGCGCATAATATAGTATACGACTATATCAAAGCTAAATTTCCCGATCATCCTGTTGGTATATCACATAATGCAACGGTATTCTCTGCCGAAAATATACTCGGCTGGTTTCCGGCACGCCTGAGCGACTGGTGGTTTATGGAATATGTACCAAGCCACTTTGAAAAGGCAGACTTCTTTGGCATGAGTTACTACGGACGTATACCACACGACCCGCTGCCTATCACCTACCTGGAAACGCCACACAAGATCAAGGAACTGGGACGCAAGCATGACGACATCTGGGAATATTACCCGGAAGGATTACGCACCTGCCTCGATCGTTACTGGAACAAGTATAAAAAGCCCATCATCATAACGGAGAATGGCGTATGTGATGAAAGTGATTTCCTTCGCTTGCAGGCCATACAGGATTATGCCGAGATCGTTCACACCGCCATTAAAGATGGTATAGATATACGCGGCTACTATTTCTGGAGTACGTGGGATAATTTCGAGTGGCACTTGGGACCTTCTATGCGCTTCGGCCTATACGAGTGTGATCTCAAAACCAAAAACAGGATGATGAAGCCCAGCGGAGCGTTGTACGCATCGTTGGCACACTCTAAAAAAATAAGTATACATAAGCACAAAGAGGTTTCTGTTTAGAGAATTTACATTACCTTCAGGCCTACTATATACTACCTGATCCATGACTCGAAGATTACTGCTGCTGACGTTATTCTCCCTCTCCTATATTTTCATTTGTGCACAACCCAAGAAGGAAATACTCTATGTCGGAACATTCAGTGTGCGCGGCAGTCAGGGTATTTATAGCTATACCTTTAACCGTGCTAAAAAGACATTGACACCGGTTCAAAATGTACCCGGCCTTGAAAGTCCGTCATTTTTAGGTATACATCCTACCCGGAAGTTTCTATACTCTGTTAATCGTGGTAAAGCGAGCGAGAACGAAACCGGAGGCTCGGTAACAGCATATCAGCTCGATGCCAAGACAGGAAAGCTCACGGCTTTAAATACACGTTCTTCTTTCGGAGCTGATCCATGCCACATCAGCTTTGACAAAACGGGCCAGTATATATTTGTTTCCAATTACAACGAAGGAAACCTGGTGGTTCTTCCGCTTTTTGAAGATGGCCTCGTGGGCAACCCATCCGACTCTAAAAAATATATAGGCAACAGTATAAATACAGAGCGCCAGCAAAGTTCTCATTTACATTCCGCGTTGATCTCTCCAGACAATCACTTTCTCTATGCGGCAGATCTTGGTACGGATAAAATATACATCTATAATTTTAACCTGAAAAACGGAACCCTGGATGACTCGAGGCAAAAGGAAGTATCTGTAAAACCAGGCTGTGGCCCACGTCATTTTGTGTTTCATCCCAACGGAAACTATATGTACGTAGCGGAAGAGTTAACCTCTACCGTAGCAACGTTTAAAGTTGATAAGAAGAATGGTGATCTCACTATACTACAAGATTCTGTTCTATCATTGCCAAAAACATTTACCGGTAAAAATACCAGTGCGGATATACATATAGATCCAAAGGGAAAATTCCTGTATATGTCTAATCGCGGTTATAACGGACTCAGTATATTTTCTGTTGGAGCGGATGGAAAGATCAAACTTGTAGGACAACAAACTACCGGAGGAAGTACACCGCGCAATTTCATGATCGACTCTAAAGGAGAGTATATATTCGTAGCTCACCAGGATTCTGATACTATTGTCATGTTCAGGATCAATCCTAAAACCGGTATGTTGGCGCAAGTGGGCAAACCTGTTAAGGTTCCTGCTCCGGTTTGCCTGAAGATGATTACCCTTCCTTAAAAAGTTTAGAGTTCAAGGTTCAAGGTTCAACCTGAAACATTGAACCTTAAACCTTGAACTCAGAATTTCTAATTAAATGATACAGAATAGCTGTTGGTCACATAGTTCAATCCTCCGTTAGAAGAAGTGATCTCATAACCGAATTGTACATCGCCTACCGTGATGTCTCCAAACCAACCGCGGGCTTTAACCCAATCCATAATTGCTTTGATGTTTACTGTGGTGTTGTTTGTTTTGGTGGTTCTCAGGAAAGAGTATACATTGTTGCTTCCATTGTTACCACGGAATACATTCCACGTAGCTCCTCCTACTGATACGTTGGTATATACCGGCACAGGGTTACCCGCTGCACTCCAGTTATAGGAGATTGGCTTAATGTTACCGCTTCCATCAGCATTGCTGGTATAGTTCATCCACAACATAATTTCATGTTGCTTGGCACTATCCCACACATCATAGGCAGAAGTCCACGCTCCGCCTGAAGGGGTTGTTACACTAATTGTACTGCTGCATGAACTTAGAGAGCTCAATGTACGCCCTACATATTTAGTACAGTTCGGGTACGACTTTATACCGCTTGTGTTCGGATGGTTGGCCCATACGCCCCAGTTGCTATAGGAGTTGGCCCAGATCGATTGAGGTCCTGCTCCGGAACCCCAGATGTTATTATAGAGTGTATACCCTCCGTTGGTCCAGGTGGCATACTGCGCACTGGATCCCCACGCGGCCAATACTTCTCCCGTAGATGGTTGAACTTCTTCGTTCTGGCAGGCCAGAACAATACTTGAGATGACGAGTAATGTTAAAACTTTTTTCATGGCTTTGGTTGTTTTAAAACGTTTGCGTAAAACTAGTGGCCATGAAAAAAATCGATGGGTCGGTTTTGTTACCAATCTTGGATGAATAAAAACAGAAAGGGTATAAAATCTCTTTAATGTGGGTATAAATCTTCTATTTCAAACGATTTCGAATAGATGTTTTCACTCCGAACGACCGAAATCCAGCACCCAATAACCGGATACTCTGGCTCCGCCAACTTCCAGGTATATAGTATCCATCAGGTTCTTGCAATGACTCTCGCTGGCAATCCAACCTTGCATTACATCGTGAACATTGCTATACCCTTTTGCCATATTCTCCCCTACATATATACCTCTGTATCCCGCCTGTAGTGCTCGCGTAATGGGGGGCGTGCCGTCTCGCGAAAGATGACTGAAGTAATTATTAGTATACATATCGTAGGCATGATCGTACGCAACTTGTTCAAGGGTATCATTCCAGGTAACGGGCTGCACAGCAGGTATCCAGTCCTGACCGCACTGGCAACCGGTGCTTCGTAAATCATTTACTGCTTTTAGTAATTCCTGGTGTATATCTGTCTTTACAGACAGATCATCGTCTACGCAACCTGCTATGGCCACTCCTATCGTCAGCAACACCACCCCTGCACGCAAGGTCCTTCTCATGTTTATAGCCATCGGTCTCTTAATATATATTTAGCGAAGCGCGAGAATTTCATTCCATATTTTTTGTGATACTGGTATCCCTGATTTCAGGTTAGCTTCTCTTATTTTCAAAACATGCTCGCCCGGGTAACGGATATCTTTACCGGGTGCCGGCTGTGCCTGGTGGTAGTCGTCAATTATACCTGTTAATGTACTGGCCAGTGTCGGAAAATTTTCCAGCTTTGAAAGATCGATGACAATAAATACCTGCGAGAGTGAATGCTCGGCTTCCTGCTTCGTAATGTCTGATGTTGATAAACCTCCTGAAAGAATGGCTGCGAGTATATCCAGCAATAATGATAAACCAGATCCTTTCCAATAACCGATTGGCAATACTCTACGCGATTCCATAATAGCCGATGCATCATCCGTAAGATTTCCCTTCTCATCGTATCCACCGGGAGTCGGCAATTTTTGTCCGCGGGTGCTATATAGATCCAACGCACCATACGAGTATTGCGACATTGCCATGTCCAACACAATAGCAGTATTATGAAATGGTATAGCTATCACCAGGGGATTATTTCCCAGGCGCGCATCCGTAGCCCCCCACACTGGCATGTTGGCTATCGTATTGGTCCATCCAATAAATACAAATCCCTTTCGCGCAGTATACCAGCCATAATATCCGCCTCGCATCCAGTGGTTGGTGTTAGATAAGGCAACGCATCCTATACCATACTGTTGTGCAATTTCCATTGAACGATCTGAAGCATATAGTGCATTCAACGGTCCGGGGCCAAGATTGCCATTCCATTGTTCAACCGATCCGAAACCACTTTTCTTTACCGGCTGTTGATCAATTTTTATATACCCTTGTTTAATATAGGACACAAAACGTGGAAACCGGTTTACGCCATGTGTATATATACCTTCCAAGCTGTTATCAGCAAATATACCTGCGCAGGTAGCCGCACGTTCAGGTGTAAATCCCAGCGAGTTCAGTATTGTCAGAAACGTATCATACATCTGTTGATACGGCACGTGTATAAAGGAAGAATCTTTTTCCATAAATAAAAAAGCGCCAGCAGTATACTTGCTGGCGCCCTGAAGTTAAGAAAATTGTAATGGAATTAATCTTTCAGAATGCGTAACTCTACGCGTCTGTTCTTGGCACGCGCTTCGGGTGTAAGCTCATTGGCTAATGGTTGTGAACCTCCAAAAGCTTTGGTTTGAATTCTGCCTTTCGATATACCTTTTTCTACCAGGTATTTCTTGACAGCATCCACGCGGTTCTGCGACAACTCGAGGTTAGCTTTCGGACTGCCCACATTATCTGTATGACCTTCCAGTTGAATTTCAATCTTCGTGTTCTCTTTCATCATTTGTGCTACTTCATCCAGCTCTGCGTATGACTTGGGATCGATAACAGCTTTACCCTGTGCAAAGATCAGATGGTTCAGAATAATGGTTTGTCCCTTTGGTGTAAGGCTTACATCGCGCACTACTTTTTTGTTGGCATCTATATCTTTCGGATCGACAATTACCGTGCGGGGATTATAGCCTTCGGCCGATGCTGTGATTTGATATTTGGCTGTTCCGAAAATCGAAAATGAAAATGTACTGTCATTAAACCTGCCGAATATACTGCCGGTTGGTATACTGCTATAGCGAATACTGGCTTTTATACCTTTGCCTGTTCGTGAATCGGTTACTTTGCCTTCGGCTGTAATCGCATCATTCTGGGCATGCAGTACTTGTGCCACCGAATAGAGTAAAATAAGCATGATAAACTTTTTCATACACTAAAAGTAAAAAAGCTTATGCACCTGAACAATACTTATACTATTGACCGGCATTGCTATCGGTAAACGGATTGAAAACCATGCGCGAACGCTGCATTCATGCTGCACGTTTCTCCGAAGAGAAATCTTTCAATAGCCATTGAGCAGTTTCACGCCAAAGCACTGCCTCCATCTGTTTGCGAAAGAAACCAAAATGACCAACGGATTTTTTCATCACATCATCGGGATGCAGATGCCAGTGTTCTCTCTTCAGATTTTT
>NZ_DATCSD010000430.1:0-18240 GCF_036568665.1 Ohtaekwangia sp.
CTGGATACCGAAAACGATCGATATGGCCGTCCATTGAAGCTATGCAGATGCCTGTTATATTCTTTGCTTCGAGTTCTCAACGGAATTCAGTATCTTTCAGCCTTAGTTCCATTAAAATTCCCCGCATGGTGAATCTTTTCAGGCCTTCTAACAGTTATTATCCCGCAGAGGACTTCCCAAGTCCCCTCACCGATAAGAAGGTGAAAAGACACTCGCTCCGCGTGAACTTTATTTTCCCTTCGTACGGTTATTCATACGCAACTATAATACAAGTATATCAATGAGGCAGTTAAAGATCGCTAAGCAGATTACCAATCGCGAGAGTCAGTCGCTCGACAAGTATTTACAGGAAATTGGCAAGGTAGAGCTCATCACGGCAGAGATGGAAGTGGAGCTTGCCAGAAGAATACGAAATGGCGACCAGATTGCATTGGAAAAACTGACGAAGGCAAACCTGCGCTTTGTGGTATCGGTGGCCAAGCAATATCAGAACAACGGCTTAACGCTGGGAGATTTGATCAACGAAGGAAACGTTGGTTTGATCAAAGCAGCCATGCGTTTCGATGAAACCCGCGGGTTCAAATTCATCTCCTATGCCGTATGGTGGATCCGTCAGTCTATTCTTCAGGCACTCGCAGAGCAATCACGCGTAGTACGTTTACCGTTGAACCGTGTTGGTTCACTCAATAAAATTACCCGTACCTTCTCTGAACTGGAACAGAAGTTTCAACGCGAGCCTTCTCCGGAAGAGCTGGCGGAAGTAATGCAGATACCGGTAGAAGAGGTTGAAAGCACGCTGCGCTCATCCGGCCGACATGTATCGATGGATGCTCCTTTTGCCAATGGTGAAGAGAACAATCTGCTCGATGTACTGGAAAGCACCGATGGTGAAACTCCGGATTCTGCCCTGATCATGGACTCGCTGAAGCGTGAAGTTTCCCGCGCACTGGCTACGCTTACACAACGTGAAGCTGAAGTAATCTCCGATTATTTTGGTTTGAATGGCGGCAACCCGATGACGCTGGAGGAGATCGGTGAGAAATTTAACCTGACACGCGAGCGTGTACGCCAGATAAAGGAAAAAGCAACGCGCAGGCTACGGCACACATCCCGCAGCAAGTCGCTCAAGGCGTATCTCGGATAATTTCTGATTCAGTTAGATACTATATACTATAGATAAAGAATAACCACCGTATCCGGTGGTTATTTTTTTATAGGGAAGGCACCCTTCGGTATCTTTTATGAAATGATCTTCACCCTTACAGCACTCAACCCTTTCGGGCCGCGCTCTGTTTCGAAGGCAACACGGTCGTTCTCTTTGATCGAGCCGGTTACATTGTGGATGTGAACGAATATACTTTCCTGTGTGGAGGAATCTTTAATAAATCCAAAGCCTTTGGATGTGTTAAAGAACGTAACAACACCTTTGCGGCCAGCGCTGTCGTTGGCAGCCTGGTCGGCTGATGAACTGCTGTTACGCGCTCCGATAACCACATCCTTTTCGTCAATTACTTTTTTCTTGGATGGATCGGGCGGAGTTGAGGTCAGATTGCCGTTTTCATCTACGTATGCAATCATATCTTCCAGGCTACGCCCTTCTTTGGCGTTTGCCTTACGCTCTTCTCTGCGTTGTTCTTTTTCTTTTTTCTTCTGGAGCTTTCTTTTCTCCACTTCTTTTTTGTGTGCTGACTCGTCTTGCTTGGCCATACGGTTTAAATGATCGATAGTCTTTATGTACTTGTTACTTCCGGCAGCATGCCTTCATTTCGCAGTACAGAAAATTTGACTCAATATACCGAAATATTCTCAAAAAATAGCCAGGAAATTTTTTTTGAAGTCTTTCGGAGTTGTCAGATCGGTGTACGACCACCTCCGTTTTTACAATAAACTAATAAGGGGGCAACAATTCTTGTATGGACTAACCCCTGTTAAGTGGCATGCATAGTGTCAATATCGGTGCTGCCAGGTGGATGCAACAGGACTAAAGATGTAAAGTCTATAACTATAAACGGGCCACCTGCTCACCATTACCGGACGTATATAGCAAGGTGATTAATGAATGTTAAAACAATTACAAAACTTATTATAGCTACGTATAAAGTAGTATAAATACTGGTGTGGTATACTGAAATATAGTAAATTCAATAAGCTATTTATAACCGATATACCGTTGGCTGAATCAGGTATATATACATTAAAACGTTAGTAGAAAATAGTTGTTAGTATATAGATGTAGCGACTGGAAAAGTCGGGTTGGATGTAATTATAGTAAAGTGAATTTCTTCCCGGCCTCTTCCTGATTCTATTTAATATTCCGATAACCGCGAAGATCGCGACTGTAGTAAAGTAAAGCACGGTAGGTAGAAAGGTGAATGAGGAGTATATTTCATCCGGACTAACCCCGGGAAATATAGCTCCTCGTTCTATTTTATATTAGTTGGTATGAGTAGGCTTCAGATCGTATGAAAGTATAGAGTACATACTCAGTCGATAGCCGATACCAAGCTCAAACATTACTCCGGATGCCTGGTGAAGATTGAAAAATACCGGCCGAACTGCTGCATGAAAGTTTACCGCGTTTCGGATAAGCATGGGACGAGGGCCAAATGTATACTGTACTCTATCTTTACCAAAGGCCATCAGGTAGTTTATCGTTATACCGGGGCTGAATCCTTTCAGTTGCAGGTAATCATTGTTTGTCTTGTCGCGGCTTACAACGTTTTGAAGCGCATACGAAAACTCTAACTGCGCATTGAGTTCGTGTCTCTCCTTTGAGATCAGTATCCGGTTCACAGCCCCGCCAACAAACATGGTAGGGGGTGCGTTGTTTTGCGCACGACTGGTAGCGATGGGGTAATCCTTTTTACTGCCGTTGCCAAAGAGCGAAATCACCAGTCCGCCTCCAACTGTTTTTTCATTCATATACATAAATTCCATGCGAAAGCCACCACCGGGCCGCAGGTATTCAGCTGCATTGCCGGCAAAAGCATTGGCTGCGCCAGCAAAGAATATATCCTGCCGCCAGTGCGACCGCTCGATCGTTTCAAAGTCGTCCATGGTAACGCGATTGGCAGGATAGGCCGTATAGCTATTCACCAACCTATATTTCGGGAAGGTCAGTTTCATAAAGTATATAGAACTCTCTGCTATACCATCCTTCACTCGTGGTTGAAACTTTGGCAGTCGTACGGATTTAGCCACCAGGCTGTCGAGTATAGCAGCGTCATCTATACCTTTTATGTCTTCCAGTGTAGCGTTACCGTTGGCATCTACGCTATACATAAATTCAAGCGGAACATCTTCCAGCATTTTGCGCTGTGCAGATGTAAAATTGATCTTGTAGTAGATCAGCGCCAATTTGGATAAACCACCCTCGGGCTCCGGCCCATCGGTAAGGTTATCTGTTTGCTGACTCAATGCCAGTGTATGCAGAAACACTGTAAGGAAGAGACTTCCAACTATTCGAAACATCATGAATTTAAAAAGGGATGCAAATATAGGGAATCAACGGATAAGCAAAACGGGTGACTATGGATTGGCGCTTTGTATAAATCGCCCGCGGTATTACCGGTAATTTTTCTATTTTCGCTGCCCCGAATAAACAGGCATGTTCGGGTATATTTAACCTTGCGCCTGAAATATCAGCTCAACCCAACCTTTCAGCGAATCGTGAACACTATCCCGGTAATAACTTCTACACTCTCGGCCCAGCACCTGAATGTATACCTGAGAGAATTATACCACTTGTCAAGCCTGTCAACGTGCACCCTGCTGCGCGCGGGTGTTAACCATTCTTACCTGGTAGAAGATGGTGCAACGAGGTATGTATTTCGCATCTATAGTCTGGGCTGGCGCACACGCGAAGAGATTGTGGAAGAGCTGCGACTCATTCGTCATTTACATAGTCATGCGATACAGGCTTCGTATCCTATAGCGGATATACAGGGCAATGATATTCAGACCCTGGAAGCACCCGAAGGAACGCGGTATGCTGTGATGTTCTCGTATGCACCGGGTAATAAACTGCAGAATTTTTCGGAAACTATACATGAACAGATCGGAGTGATGATGGGGCGGATCCATAACCTTACAATCGACTATGCACTGGATCGTACAACATATTCTTCACGTGTATTGCTCATCGAACCCTTGGAAACACTCAAGAGATTTCTTCCCGCACAAACCGAAGAGATGATGTTTATGTTTGCAGCACAGCAGGAGCTGCTTCAGGCGTTCAAAGCGATTGATACCTTACAATTAAGGAAAGGCGCTGTGCACCTCGACATCTGGTTCGATAATCTCAACATTAGCAAAGAACATGGCATTACACTCTTCGACTTCGACTTCTGTGGCAACGGCTGGCTTTGCCTGGATATAGCTTATTACCTGATGCAACTGTCTTTAGTAGAACCGGATGAAGCACAGTATATTTTAAAAAGAGAAAGCTTTTTGAAAGGCTATGAAAGTATAGCGGCCATCAGTGCCGAAGAGAAACGTATACTTCCCATGCTGAGTGTGTGCCTGTATTTCTTTTACCTCGGAGTTCAGTGCAAGCGCTTCGATAACTGGTCGAACGTTTTTCTGAATGAAGCCTACCTCAAACGCTATATTATAGCACGTGTGAAGCGAATGTATGATATAGCGTTCGCTGACCGTTAACCGCTGATTGTAAATCGTGAATAGTTAATTGGAATAACGAATAAGGACTCAACGTTAAATTCGACTCTTGAACATCGAAAGCTCAGCTACTATAGCGATAGCACAATCTTGGTCGTCTAATCTACGAATGACAATTACCGACATCTTCTTTGCAAATTAAACATACAAGCTATATCAACTTCTATTATTCGTTATTCGCTTATCGACTTAATGAGATTCGAACTATGATCGTTTAATATCAAATAAAAGTCAGATACGTTTTAAACGGAAGCCTAATTGCCGATTGGTTCACCTATTAAGCTCATTTAAGATCAGGTCTGTCATATCAAAGCGAGGAAAATCACCAGTGTTATTTAATAGGATAACAATATTGTCATTATCTGGCTGTTGCACGAACATGGCGTAATATCCAAAATCGGTTCCCGGATGATATATGATTGTATGATTCTTGGAGGCTTTAAACATAAATCGATCAACCATCCACCCGTACGCATAATATCCATCCCAATCGTTATATAGTGCCTTTGGCTTATACATTTTCTGGACATAGGAATCTGGCAATAACTTATTATTGCGTAGAGCCTCGCCGAACAGCATCAAGTCTTTAGTTGTTGAGCTAATGCCGCCTGCACCTGCAACATTGGCAACAGGATACCTTGGCTCGGGTTTTCCATATAAGTAACCCGTTGTGTTCAATGCGGTAGCTGCGAATTTAGAATGAGTCATCAATGCAGGTTCAAAGATGCTTTGCTGCAAGAGATCACCGTATCTTTGACCACTTACTACTTCTGCGATGGCAGCTAATATTACAAACCCTGAGTTTGAATACTGAAATTTATCACCGCTTTTAAACTCAAGGGAGTCACTGCAATAACGGGTTATGATATCCTTAAGTGGTATCTCCTGGGTTAGTATTTCAGTTAAATATGCAATGTTATTTGTATAGTTCGGAATTCCTGATGTATGAGTAAGCAAGTGTTCAATCGTTACATACTTGTGTATGTACCACGGAATGAATTTACCAATCGAATCAGTCAGCTCTATTTTACCTTCATTTATCAGTTGGAAAATAAGTATTGATGTAAACGATTTTGTTAACGAACCTATCCTGAATTCAGAGTTGTTATTATGTAATTGCTCTGGGGTAGTAGTTGCCTTGCCGTAGTATTTCTGTAGCACCAATTTACCGTTGTGCTTCACCAATGCGTTACCGTTAAATTCACCATTCTTATGGTAAAAATTGATTATAGTATCTATCCGCAGAGATACATCTTCAGGTAACTTGGCTAGACGAGGTTCAACTTGTTTTCTTAAATTATAAGAATTGTTTTTGTCTTTTATTGCCTTGGCAATGGCGTTCGCATTATAATCCGGAAGAATGGTGTTATACCCCTTCCAGAAGTCGCTATCAGGCTCAAGGTTTTGGAATTCGATAAGCTTATTGTTTCCCAGCGTCTCTTCAGCAGTAAATTCATTTTGACGAGTGGTATCAACAGCAGTAACAACATAATCAACAACAGTGTTGCAGGTAAAGTCGTAATGGGATCGTTCGCTTTTGAAATTTAGAGTAACAATATTCTTTACCGTTGACAGAACAAAGGCATCACCATACTTCTCATAGTTGATCTTGCAGAACTCATTTTTAATTCCGATGTCAATACCAACGATCTTCATCAACGCTCGTGTAGGAGCATCGCCATATTGCGCATACAGAATGCCTTTCTTGCTACGAGAATATTCAATTGAAAGCAAAGCAAGGCTATTAACATCGATAAAGATCTTGCCCTCATAGAGAGATTCTTTTAACCCATCACGCTGATCAAATGTTACCTCGTATGCATCCGTCCCTTTATAATCAACAATACCCGCAATATCGAATACGTGTTTTTTTAGGTTCTTTTTACCTAACACTTCCGAGTGACGGATGTTTTTAATAACATCAAATTCGTAAACGCCTTTCGGCTTAAGTCCAAGATCAAGACCATGGGAAGCCTTTTCATCTTTTATCGCGCGCATTTTTATTAGCTTAAATAGACTGTTCTTGTCCTTTCCATAACCATGGTTAAAGATTTCAAACACAGCTTCTGAAAGCTGAATGTGTTCCGCATCTCGCTTTGTATCGATCCTGTAGAACCCAGTGGTTACGTGACGGTCATTATAGTAGTTGTTAGTAATTTTGGCGATACTTGTCTCAATGAGCTTCACAGGATCAAGTGACTCAACTACAACTTCCTTTAGCATGAAAGGTTTTTGCTTAAGAACTACAACGTTGTTTCTCTGTTTTACATAATCTGAAAGTTTAGCTTTAAAGGATTCAAAGCTCAGGTGTGATATTACGAGTGTATCTTCCAGATAAGCTTTAGAAATCGTCAGAGAGAATAAACCTTGCGCGTTGCTAATGGTGCCTGTAGCGCGTGTCGGGATGTTGATGAATGCAAAAGGCAACGGATTATCTGACTCATCATGAATTAAGCCTTCTAGTTTTAACACCTCAGGATTAGTATACTTTTGCGCATAAATTGGTAAGACAAAAAAAATGGCTATAATAAGTATCTGGAATTTTATCATAAAGTTGATTAACCGTTATAGATAAAATGCATGACGTCAGTGATTCGCTGCCTGAGAGATAAAAAAAATGTAGTTTTTTCTGTACATACCTAAAAATCAAGTTTTAAATCAACGAATAACTATTTCCGCAGATGAACCTTTAGATTTGAATCACTATATAATTACTCACCTAGTTATAGTAGTGATTTTCTTTTTTGATTCTTTTCTTTTGTGAAATTGTGGAAAGACGGGAAGTCCGGAAGCACGTAACCTTACACGAAGAACTTAGAACGGATAACTAATAACGGCTAACGGGCTAACAAATATCCCTCCCGTGCTGGCATGATGATTATGAAATATTTTTTATAAATTATCATGTTAAAAACCTCCCGTTATGAAGTTAAAAGCACGGCAAACGCCCCGGCCAACAGTTACCACCAAACTAAGCACCAAACTTATTATCATCGGTTCTGTATTTGCAGTAGCCGGTATTATTATAGCCGGTATCATATTTTATCTGAATGTAGGTGTACCGCTCACCGCGAGAGCAGCTACCAATATCAGTGGCGTTATCAATAGTTATCTGCGAGTCACGGCTATTAGCAGCAAAACTTTTACGGCCGATAATCTTTCGGGGAGTATAGCCGATTTTGCTGTTGGTAAAACCATTATGATATACCAGGCCAAAGGCGCCAACATCGATAACTCCAATACTTCCAGCTATGGTACTGTATCGAGTCTGAACAATGCCGGCTATTATGAGTTTGCCGTTATATCGGCCCGCACAGGTTCAGGTCCTTATTCCATTACCGTTACAAGTCTTACCAACAGCTATACGGCAGGTGGGTATGTACAGCTTGTGAGTGTGCCTTCCTATACCGATGCTACTGTAACCGGTACCATTACGGCTACGCCCTGGAGTGCAACGCAGGGTAGGGGTGGCGTTGTGGCCTTCCAGGTTTCCAACGATCTTACATTGGGCGGCAGTATAAATGTGAGCGGGCAAGGTTTTGCCGGTGGTGCCAATGGCGGAAGCAATGGCGATTGCCCTGATAACGGAACCTATAAATCTACTGTGAACGACTTTGCTGCGAAAGGAGAAGGTATATCTACAGATGGAAGTTTATATGCCCGTGGTGCACAGGCCAACGGTGGGGGTGGGGGTAATCCGCACAACGCTGGCGGTGGTGCCGGTAGTAATCACACCTATGGTGGCAATGGCGGACAGGGCTATCAACCGGGAGGCAGTTGTGCTGTGGCAAATGCCGGTGGCGTTGGTGGAAAAGCTTTCACATATTCATCACTCACCAACAGGGTATTCTTTGGCGGAGGTGGAGGCTCCGGCCAGCAGAATAACAGTCTTGCATCGAGTGGTGCCAATGGTGGTGGCATTATTGTTATACGTGCTAAAACAGTAAAGTCTACCTGTGGAGGAACCTACGGTTTTATAGCCGATGGTGCCAATGCCGCTAACACCGGGGGCAACGATGGGGCTGGTGGTGGTGGAGGTGGTGGTGTAATTGTACTGGATGTTAACGGATATTCACTCACCTGCGGAATTATAGCAAGAGCCAACGGAGGCAGTGGTGGTAACGTAACAGACGCTGCTTCGCATGGAGGTGGTGCCGGTGGTGGTGTAGGTATAATTATGGAAACAAATCCTACCACCAATGCTAATGTTACTATACAAAGTACTGTGGGTACAACCGGTAAAGATTGTGCGGGTTGTACCAGTAACACGGCTACTCCGGCAGGCACACCGGCATCCAGCAGAATGGCGATCTCATCTATACCGGGCACAGGTATAATTACCCTGCCGGTGAAGTTGCTGTATTTCTCGGGAGTGGTGGCAGACAATGCCGTAGATCTGAGTTGGGCAACGGCCAGTGAAGAGAACAACGATTACTTTACTATTGAGCGCTCGGCCGATGGTATAAAATTCGATTCAATACTATATGAGAAGGGAGCCGGTAATTCGGTGAAAGAGATCCGTTATTCGGCCACCGATAAAACGGTGCGCACATCGGTAGCGTATTACCGTTTGAAGCAAACGGATTATGATAAAAAGTATACTTATTCCAATGTGGTATATGTTGATACGAAGGATATAAAAGTATCAGACGAAGGGGGCACCATTTCGCTATACCCGAATCCTGTATCCGATAAACTGAATGTTGTAGTTACCGGCAATGGACCCACAGCCGTAAAGATGGTGAACAGCAGAGGCAATGTAGTATATACCAATACTTTTACCGAGCAGGAGTCGCAGATCGATGTTGCCGCCATGGAGAACGGCATCTATATACTGGAAGTAACGAGTGGTGCTGAGAAGAAAGTTGAAAAAATTATTGTCAGACATTAACGGAGTTATGAGCAAAAAATATGTTACCCGGATTTTTTTAGTGGATGACGATCCGATCATCACGCGGTTCATCAAGATATCACTGGAACAAAATGACCTGTACGATATCCATGTATTTGCCAACGGCCGGGAGTTTTTAAATAACATACACCTGGCGCCAGATATAGTTATTATCGACTATAATCTCCCCGACATGAGTGGCCTGGAGATTTTGCAACGGATAAAAGAAACCAACTCCGACATTCGCACCATTCTTCTCTCCGGACAAGAGAAACTGGAAGTAGTGGTGGAGGCCTATAATAAAGGCGTGAACAACTATATCATTAAAAATGAAAATGTAGTTTTTGAACTGAACAACTCCCTGCGTAATCTCATTGATAGCACCAACCTGCGAAAAGAAGTATTGGAGCTGCGCGAACAGATCATAGATCGTAACCGCTATAATACTATATTGGGCGATAGCCGACCGGTGCTGCAGGTATTGAAGCTGATTCAGAAAGTAGAGAACACCAACCTGATTACACTTATTACAGGTGAAAGCGGAACCGGTAAAGAAGTAGTGGCAGCATCCATTCATTATAACTCTCCGCGCAGTCGCAGACCTTTTGTGCCGGTAAATATGGCCGCTATACCGGTAGACCTGATTGAGAGTGAATTATTTGGTCATGAGAAAGGTGCATTCACCGGAGCCTCCTATAAACGCATTGGTAAATTTGAAGAAGCCAATGATGGAACGATCTTCCTCGATGAGATAGGAGAGATGCCGCTCGACTTGCAAGCGAAGTTACTCCGTGTTTTACAGGATAGTAAAATTACCCGCGTGGGTAGCAACAAAGAAATCAAACTGGATATACGGGTTATCGCGGCTACGAATAAAGACCTCGGACAACGTGTACGCGAAGGTAAATTTCGCGAAGACCTGATGTACCGCCTGCAAGGATTTCTTATTCATCTTCCGCCACTGCGCGATCGTGGCAATGATGTAATTATACTGGCCAAGAACTTTCTCACGATATTCTGCAAATCGAATAAAATGTCTCTGAAAACAATTTCCAACAGTGCAGCCGATCGTCTGCTGAAACACAGCTGGCCCGGCAATGTGCGTGAACTGAAGTCGGTAATAGAGCGCGCTGCCCTGCTGAGTGATAATGATCAGATTGATGCCGATGATATACTCTTTACGGAAAGTGGATCGAACGCTGCGTAAATTTCTGTTTGTATATTGCTGCACCACTATAATTGAAAGGCTGATCTTTTCAGGTACTGAATGAAATTTCGATATATACTCTATGGCCTGGTGGGATTGGGAATGATTATTCTTATTCCATTGCTCTTGCTATGGCATGAAACGGATGATCTCTGTGTAAAAGGTTCAGGTCCAACCACCGTGCATGTTAAAGTATATGATAAGTTTACCAATAAACGTATTGATTCTGTACAGCTCGCCATACGTTATGGTGTATCGATGGATCGCATCGTGGATACCTTGCTATACCAGCCAGATCGGGTAAGCTATCAGTGGACCGTTCCTGAAAATGATTGCGACCCCTATTGGATAGAAGTCTCCAATGAACATTACTGGGTTGATCTCGATGATACGACCATGAATCATGAAATACAAAAAGGCCGGGTAAACGAGTATATAGTTCACCTGAAACCTGCCACGACAGTCATACTATCATTAACACGCGATCGCAGTGACAAATCAACAGATACGGTATACTTGTATATGAAGAAAGGAGATCAGCCTTACGACCGATGGAGTTACTTTAGCCTGGATGATTTTGAAGATACAAGCAGGGCGGAGTATATAGCTTCCTATGTAATTCATGATGTTGATGGAAAACGAACCATCTCAAGCGATATTCCCGTGGAGAGTGGAGTAGCCTATAAAGTACGATGGATTCGAAAAGAGAAAAATTACATCGATACCATATATACGGACTTTAAAGCGATTCCGTTTGATACCGTGACGTTGAAGTATGAGTTTACGAAGTTGAAGTAACCTATGTATAGAAAAATGTTGACAACCTTATTGGTTGTTTTGATGGGGAGTTTTAGTTTGGATGTTTTTGCCAATGAATTTTGGAAGAAGGATTATTCACGCATCGATTCGCTGGCGAAAAAAGTAAAACCTCGTAACAATATAGAAAAGCTCACAAACAATCTTACCGAGTATTGTACCAGCGATCTGGAGAAATATAGATCTATATTTACCTGGGTAGCACATAATATAGAATATGATGTGGAGGCACTTCGAAAGCCAGCCTTACGGGAAACCGATCCTCAAAAAATTATCAAGAGAGGTAAGGCAGTGTGCGCTGGTTATAGCAGGCTGTTTCAGGCTCTGTGCCAGCAGGCAAATTTGCCTTGTGTAATTGTTACCGGCTGGGCGAAAGATTACTATACTATAGGAAAGCCGCTTGGCAAGATGGACCATGATTGGAATGCAATTCAGGTTGATGGCGAATGGTATTTATGTGATCCGACCTGGGGAGCCGGAGGTACTTTGGATAATATTTTTACTTTCAATTTTCAGGATTTTTATTTTTGTACGCCACCTGATCTGTTTTCATACGATCACTTTCCTGCCGATAAACAATGGTTCCTGGGAGGGAAAGTATCAGAGAAGAGATTTGTGAATTATCCCTTTTTCTATGCATCTGCTGTGCAGATGAGTATACGGGAGCTTAGTCCGGATGATGGCATCTTGAAGTTTAAAAAGGGCGATGTGATCGATTTTAAATTTAAATCGGATATACCTATAGATCGTGTAAGCATTAAGCCCTCTACTGCAAAAATATCGGAAGAAGTAAAAGCTGAAACGAAAGACGGATATGTTGAATTTCACTATGAAATGAAAACTTATTCACCCTATTTACATATTTACCTGAATAGTAAAGGAGCCTTGCGGTATAAAATGACAAAATAACATTTCACTATGAAATCGATCGACTTCAAAACATCGGCCTATTTTTCGGGCACTGTTGTTATACTGGGCGTGGGCGTATTGATATCGGGTTTACTGGTGATGATGGCAAACGTAGTGATCGGTACAATACTGGCCGTGGTTAGTCTTCTGATCTTTACTACCCATTACAGGCTTGGCATTGATTTCGACAAAAAAGAGTATCATGACTATACCTGGATACTCGGACTGAAGAGCGGAGATAAAGGCAGTTTTGAAAGAATAGAGTATATCTTTATCAAGAAGAACAAGGTAAGCCAGACGTTGAATCGTTATACCGGTTCATCCACTATACGAAGCGATGTGTACGATGGCTTTCTCAAATTTTCCGAAGAGGATAAGATACACCTGATGACGCGCAACAGTAAAGAGAAACTTATAGCGAAGCTTCGTCCGATAGCTGCACAGTTGCAGGTTTCTATCATTGATTATTCAGAAGGCACTTCGAAGAAGATATAGATTTACTATTCGCGTATATATATAGCAAGACTACCATTGTTCCTTTAACAATGGATGCGAAGAACCCACTGTTAAAAAATTACCTTCGGCATCGGCTATACCCTGGCGAACAAGCCAGCGCTCAAATTCAGGTGCCGGGCGCAGTCCTAATACCTTTCGTATATAGAGCGCATCATGAAACGAGGTTGACTGATAGTTGAGCATAATATCATCGGCACCGGGCACACCCATTATATAGTTGCAACCCGCTACAGCCAGCAGCGTTAACAGATTGTCCATATCATCCTGGTCAGCTTCCGCATGGTTGGTATAGCAGATATCCATTCCCATGGGCAGGCCCAGTAACTTTCCGCAAAAATGATCTTCCAGCGCAGCGCGAATAATCTGCTTGCCATCGTATAAATATTCAGGCCCTATAAATCCTACAACAGAATTAACCAATAGCGGGTTATATTTTCGGGCAACAGCGTATGCACGCGCCTCGCAGGTTTGCTGGTCTACACCCTCATGGGCTTGTGCAGAAAGTGAACTTCCCTGGCCGGTCTCGAAGTACATTACATTATTACCTATACTTCCACGATTCAAGGCCAGTGTTGCTTCGTATGCTTCCCGTAGCATCGCCAGGCTTATACCAAAGCTCTTGTTCGTTTTTTCAGTTCCTCCTATAGATTGAAAGGTGAGATCAACCGGAGCTCCTTTTTCCAGTAGCTGTAGCGTTGTGGTAACGTGGCACAGCACGCACGATTGTGTCGGTATAGCAAAGCGCTCACGCACCTGGTCGATCATGTTCAGCAATGCATGTACCGCAGCCGGATTATCGGTAGCAGGGTTGATACCAATCACGGCATCGCCACTACCATAGAGCAAACCATCCAGCAGACTTGCTGCTATACCTTTCAGATCATCAGTAGGGTGGTTAGGCTGTAAGCGAGTAGCAAGATGTCCTTTGAGCCCTAATGTATTTCGGAAGCGCGTAACGACTTCGCATCGCGATGCTACAGCGATCAGGTCCTGGTTGCGCATCAGCTTGGAGACAGCCGCCACCATTTCCGGAGTAAGTCCGGGAACCAGAGCTTGCAGTATAGAGGTAGTAGTTAAATCAGATAGAAGCCAGTCACGGAGCTCGCCAACGGTAAGACTACCGATCGTTGCAAAAGCTGCGGTATCATGCTCGTCTAATATAAGGCGAGTCACCTCGTCCCGTTCATACGGTATAACAGGTTCTTCTAAAAATGTTTTCAGCGGTACATCTGCCAATGCGAGCTGAGCAGCTACCCTTTCTTCGTAGCGCGTAGCGGCAAGTCCTGCGAGAGCATCACCCGAGCGATAGGGAGAAGCCTTTGCCAGCAGCGTCCGCAGATCATCAAATATATAGTTGGTGGTCCCTATAGTATACCGGTAAGCCATGTCAGTTGATTTCAGAAAGAGTAACCAGGTCGGGAGATATAGCGGCCGGAAAGGTTTTCTTCTTCCAGGCAAAAAGCATTACCGTAATATCGAATCCAATGAAAAAGATTACACTCAGCCAGAAATTATAGTATACAATGGCGATGAGGCAAAGCACAGAGAGTATTAGTGCAATACACGGAAAGTATGGATACAACGGAGCCTTTACCGGTCGCAGCAGTTCAGGTTCTTTTTTACGAAGCGCGAAGAGACTCAGCATGCTGATGATGTACATCACTACGGCTCCCAACCCGGAGAGAATAATAAGCTTATCGGTAGTGCCTGAATAGAGCGCCACTATACCGATGATGCCGCCTGCGACCAGCGCCCAATGAGGAGTTTGATAGCGTTTATTAACAGTTGCTAATACAGGTGGAAGAAACCCACTGCGTGCCAATGCGAAGAGTTGCCGTGAGTAACTGATAATGATACCATGAAAGGATGCGATCAATCCGAAGAGACCTATACCGGCAAATAATTTTGTGATGCTGTTATTCTTGCCTAACACTGCGGCAATAGTTTCCGGTAAAGGATAATCGATGGTTGCCAGTTTCTGCCAATCGGCTGCGCCACCCGAAAGGATCATAACGCCCAGTGCCAGCAAGGTGAGTGTAAGTATACCGGATATATACCCGCGTGGTATATTTCGATGCGGGTCTTTTACTTCTTCGGCTACCATCGCTACACCTTCAATGGCGAGGTAGAACCAAACGGCAAAAGGTAAAGCCGCAAATATACCCGTCCATTGTACCGGCAACGCATGGTTTACAAATTGCTTTACTTCAAAGTGAGGCGCTACAATGCCCATGAAGATCAATAGCTCTGCTACAGCGAGCAAGGTAACAATGAGTGAAAATATAGCCGACTCTTTTATACCCAGCATATTTACCAATGTGAAAATAACATAGCAGGCTACTGCCGTTTCTGTTGCCGGTATAGATGGGTATATGAAGTGCATATAGCTTCCCAGGGCAAAAGCGATGGCGGGTGTTGCCAGCAGAAATTCAATGAGCGTGGCATACCCGGCCAGGAGCCCGCCCCATGGGCCGAATGCGCGCAATGAATAAGCAAAGGGCCCGCCGGCATGCGGTATAGCAGTAGTGAGCTCGGTGAAACTAAAGATGAACGTGATATACATCACCGTGATAATAAGTGTAGCAATGAGGAACCCGATTGTGCCGGCTACTCCCCATCCGTAATTCCACCCAAAATACTCTCCGGATATAACAAGACCTACAGCCAGAGCCCACAGATGTATAGGGCGGAGAACTTTTTTGAGTGCTACTTTTTCGGTGGAGTGATTCATGCTTTACAATGTACTAAAACGAAGCTTCGACTTGTGTAATCTTCCTGTAGTTTTTTGGGGAATTACTGATGAAAGCTTCCTCTTTCGATTGCAGAAAAACCTCCCTGGCGAATGGCTGGCGTGTTGGCATAACTTTTTTGAGCATTTCGGAAAAACGATCACGCATATGAAAAAAGTATATTACAAGGGACAGCCCTACGATTTCAAAATCACTCGTCTGGAATCCGGACAACGTCATTATGCATTGTTCAGCGATGGATTACTGACTCATTCAGTGATGGAGGAAGACCTGGACAAACGTACTCTTGTATCCTTTATTCTGGATGCTTACTATAAAAGCATCAGCGAACCTCAGCCTACTTTGCTGCAATTGTTAAAATAATTTGTGGAATTTAATGCACGTCATGTTATGGAAAGCATCGCAGAACAATCCATGTCAGAGATAGCTATACAGAAGCAATCTTCATTCGATCGTAAGATAACCTATTTTATACCATTGCTTTCTTATAACTTGTTTCTGCTGGCATTTAAAGTAGTAAAGATATTCTTCCAGGTATAGCAGTATGTAAGAACGTGAACTGTTTTATACTCCATTGAATAATATATAGTACGAAGGGGAGAAGTATATTTTAATGAAATGTTTATGAAAAAAATATTGGTTCCTACAGATCTCACACCGATTGCCGAGCTTGGATTGAAACTGGCGGCAGAGATTGCTCAACGCTCGGATGCTGTTATCAGTCTGGTGCATTTTACACCACACCCCGTGGGGGAAAGTTTTTCGGCCACAGGCGATGTCAATTACAAAGTAGATGAAGAAGGTACAGTAAACACCCTTCGTATGTTGCGTGCAGCCAAGCAACGCATGGAAGATTTGGCAGCACAATATAGTTTAGGAAATGTAATGATCGCCACTTCGATTGTAGACAGTAACTTTAAAGCCGGCCTGGATGAGTATATAAAGAACGAAAATATAGACCTTATCGTGATGGGCACATCGGGAGAAGAAAATATACAGGAGATCTTCACCGGTAATCATGTGGAGCAGGCTATTGCAGTTTCCTCCTGTCCCGTACTTTCGGTGCGCGATGGTTTTAATGTAGAGCGTTTTAATAATATACTGGCAGCGGTAGATGTTATACCCGGCGGTGAAAGTGTTCGCGGTTTGGAAACACTCCGGTTGCTGGCCAAATATTTCAACGCGCATATACACCTGGTACACGTGCGCGATGTTGCTTCCGATCGCGAGCCAATCGAAGAGGAATACTTCAAACGCATGGCAGAACTTGCCAACCTCGAAAATTATTCCGTCACTATTTTGGAAAGTCACGATGCAGCCGAACGTATGATGGATTTTGCACGGCAGATCGGTGCCGGCCTTGTAGCCGTATTGAAAAACAGTACGAACAGCTTCCGCATCTTCTCACATCACTTTTCTGATAAAGTGGTGAAGGAAATGGGCCGCCCGGTGTTTACGGTTAACCTGCATAATTCATAAATAAATGTTATGTAAACATTAAGCGGATAGTATACCAACATCAGGAATCACATCCGTCTGGAAAAGGGAAACAGCTTCGGCAGTTTCCCTTTTTTATGATCGTGATAGTTTTCGTACCTTGGCTGCCTAACCTCCTTGCTATGTTTACCCGTAAACTTTTCATTAAAATTCTGGCAGCCGTTATGGTGATCGCAGTGGCCTGCAATGTACTGAAGAAAGAAGAACCGGATCAGGATATAATCATGTTCCTCAACGGCTTTCAAAGCAGTTTAAGTAAATCCGATGAAGTAATTCTGGGGTATTTCGATGCGCACCAATCCAAAGAATCTATCCTTTCGGCTATACGCATTTTGCAAAATAAAGAACATGAATTTATAGCCTGCTCCGTTGGTTTTGCTGATGCCGCTATCTCAAGAGAAGAAGCCGGAATACGTGTTACAATGCCTGCACATTTTGCTTCGCAAAACATTGATGGCGACTTTCAAGAAAGTGCTACCATTACCTTCTGGTTGAAGCCAAAGAAAAAGTCATTTGTCATCACAAAACTTGAAGGTGAAGAATTTTATAATGCATTCACCTCTATCAGAGGTGAAATGGAGTGGAAGGTTGAGACTGCCCGGGAGTTTAAGAAACGTGAGGCTATATATACTCAGGCCAAAACGTTGCAGCAACAATACGATTCGGTGATCTGGTATACTACCTATGATCAGAAAAACTACTTCTACGTAATAAAAGGCACCTGGAATATTGGTGAATGGAGCACTACGCTTAAAACAAAACCTGGCAATTACACAATGGGGCTGGTGAGTGAACAGGGAGCAAGTATAATTCCGGCAGCGTATGATCTGATCGGAACGATCGGGTTTGATGTTCCGGGATTGGTAGAGATTAAGAAGAACGGTAAGGTTGGTTACTTCAACCTCGAAACGCAGCAACAAATAGTAGAGCCGTTATATGATATGATCATTCCTTATACAGCGGATAATTCTTTTGCG
>NZ_DATCSD010000431.1:0-2810 GCF_036568665.1 Ohtaekwangia sp.
GCGCTTTGGGGCGAACCGCTTCAGTTGGTGGGCGAACATGTGATGGAAGATTTTCCGGATGAAGTACTGGCAGGACTATATATATGCTCGCACAACGAACAGGTAAAGGAAGAAGCTACGGTATGGAATGTACGCATCGATCAGCCTGTTGCTGAAAATTACAATCCCAATACGTCAGGTTATCTCGCATCGCGTCTTGAAACATTAGATGTCTTTAGTGGCAAACGAAAAATTGTTTATGAATCAACCGATCGCTTCGAAGCACCTAACTGGATGCCCGATGGCAAATCACTTTTATTCAATGCCAACGGATCGCTCTATACCTATCCGCTACAGGGAGGAACACCGCAGAAGGTCAATACCGGTATAGCCGATCGCAACAACAACGACCATGCTATATCTTTTGATGGGAAGTGGCTTGCCATCAGTCATCATCGTCAGGGATTACCAGGTGGTGGTTCAACAGTATATGTACTTCCCTTGCAAGGCGGCACTCCCAAACTTTTAACCGAACAAACACCTTCTTACTTTCACGGCTGGTCACCGGACGGGCAATATATAGTATGTGTAGGACAGCGCGGCACAAACATCTATGATATATATAAAGTACCGGTGAAAGGCGGCAAGGAAGTAAAACTCACATCAACTCCTGCTGGTGCACACGTAGATGGCTGCGAATATTCTCCTGACGGAAAGTATATATACTATAACAGCAGCACATCGGGCACCATGCAACTGTGGCGCATGAAACCGGATGGATCAAACCCTGAGCAATTAACTTTTGATGAGTATAATAACTGGTTCCCGCATATATCTCCGGATGGAAAATGGATTGCATTCATTTCGTTTCTTCCTTCCGTAGAGCCCAACGACCATCCACTCTATAAACGCGTGATGCTGCGACTGATGCCGGTTAATGGTGGCGCTATAAAAGCAATCGCGTTTCTCTATGGCGGGCAGGGCACCATTAATGTGCCTTCATGGTCGCCTGATAGTAAGTTTATTGCTTTCGTGAGTAACCGATAGTTTATAAAGTGAGCGTAAGCCAGAAGTGTGTCTTTATACTTCGACATTCGTTGATCGATGTTCCTTGCTCGATATTCAAAATACAGAAAAATATCCCACAGAACTCGCAGAACAACACAGAATAAAACAGCCCATTGTTTCGCGCAGATAAACGCAGATGAATGCAAAGACAGTATCCCTACTTGTTCGTTATTCTTTTGCTTACTTATAGGTATACTCCTGCTCAATCCGTATCGGGAGGGAAACATCCGGCACCACATCAACGTCATCATTCGTTAATCAATATTCCTTGTTCGATATTCGATTTCTGTTATATGTTAATAGTTATCCGTTAGTCGCAGAAGCCTAACGACTTTCGGACTTTCCGTCTTCCCTGTTCCGGTCTCGGCTTTCTGCTTTACGCTTTCTGCCTCTATCACCCCTGAAAACGCCACTCGTGTACTCGTACTGTGCATTTCCGGGCGATTACTCTAACTTCCTTATCAATTAGTATCACAGCCATCTTAAACACCACCCGTATGCCAGAAAGAAAAACCACATCGTCCAATTACATCAACCAATCATTTCTTGAAAACAAGTGTGCGTTGAATGAGCTGATCTATCTGCTGAGCAAGCGCTGGATTACGGAAGTACTTTTCAGTATTGAAGAAGGGAACAACCGCTTCTCAAGCATCAAGGAAGATCTTGAGTATATAAGCGATCATATACTGGCCGACCGGCTTCGTCTTTTAGAGAGCAATCGCTTTATCAGTAAAACAGTATTTCATGAATTGCCACTCCGCACCGAGTATATTTTAACGGAGAAGGGAACAGAGCTCAGCAATCTGTTGGGAGGTCTTTGCGACTTTGCTGAAACCACGGAACTTGCAAAGGATTAATATATACCCGGCATATATACTCTATTCATGCGACTGCTTATTGTTCCACTGTGGCTATTTATACTGGCGGATTGCTTCGCGCAGGAAACCCGCTTTACCAGATTACTGAATGATTCTGATCTGAAAGGATGGGATACCTATATCGGCCCGCGATATGATACCATCAAAAATGACTGGGACAAAAATCCCGTGGGGTTGAATGTTGATCCCGCTCATGTATTCTCTATTGTAACAACCGATGGTATACCTGCGCTGCGAATCTCCGGAGAAAACTTTGGCGGTATATCTACGCAGAAGGTATATGAGAACTATCACCTGCGCTTGCAATTCAAGTGGGGTGTTGCAAAATCGCATCCCCGAAAAAACAGCAAGCGCGACAGCGGATTATTATACCATGCTGTAGGAAATCACGGTGCAGACTTTGGTTTCTGGATGCGCTCGCAGGAGTTTCAATTACAGGAGGGCGACTGTGGCGACTATTGGGGTGTTGCCGGTGGTTCGTTTGAAGTGCCTGCCGAACAAAAAGATTCTGTTACCTATATCTATACTCCGAAAGGGAAAATGGTAGTATTCAACGAGAAGAGTGCTGCTGGAAGACATTGTATTAAAAATCCGGATGCAGAAAAACCTTCCGGTGAATGGAATACATTGGAGCTCATCTGCTTTGAGGGTACTGCTATACACATTATGAATGGCAAGGTGGTGATGGTGCTATATCATTCCAGTCAATTAGAAAACGGGAAGCTTGTTCCCTTACAGAAAGGGAAGATCCAGATTCAAAGCGAAGGTGCAGAGGTGTTCTTCAGAAATATTGAGATTCGCTCTATTAAAAGTATTCCAAAAGAATTTAAAGTACCGTAAATGAAAATTGCCGGATATTCTTTCCGAATACCCGGCAATCCATAT
>NZ_DATCSD010000432.1:0-35769 GCF_036568665.1 Ohtaekwangia sp.
TAAATCATAAATGTATTCAAGCAGCGATCCAATAAATATACTTATTGCCGCTCGTTATAAGTAAGTGTTAATATAATTCAATTTGCAGCAGGAGAGTCGACCTCTTGTTTTTCTCGTGGTGGTGACTGTTTTTTTATAGCCGTGATTGTTATTAATATACGAGACCGAACATGCTATAAATACAAGTTGGCATAAACCGAAAGTTTTTAAGGTTTATGATCCGGCAATTACGGGTGCTCTAATTGTGGAACCCAGTGGAAAAAACATGATACGGAAGGAAGACACTGATCAAAACATGTATATATTCGGTATTGAAATATTTTAATAAACTATAAAATGGCAGTTCAAATTATATCTATAGCAGTAGTTATCGTTATTGTTATTTACTTTTTAAAGAAGGAGAAGACCAAAGAAGATGCTTACTTTGGCGAGCCTAAGAAGTATACCAAGAAGGAAGAGAAAGTTCTTAATCACTATAAGAGCATTTACAAATCTCTGCCGAATGATTCCCGGTTTCCCGCCATCAAGCGTAATGGCTATGAACTTGAAGATATAGCCTATACGGCCACACAAATGATCTATGATAATCCAATTCCCGCAAGGGACGAAATTGAAGAGATCGAGCAGGGAGATCTGGTCAAGTTGTTATTCGTAGATGACGAAGGTTACGTAGAACGAATGTGGGTTGAGGTTCAGGAAAAGGATGGTGAGATCTATAAAGGTCTTTTAAGAAACGATGCATTTGAATTCGAAGGCTTAAAAGACGGAGAAACTATATATTTTCATTCCAATCATATCTATGATATTGAGAAGAAATAGAATTGTTTGATATTGGGAGAAATGCAAATAGTGTAGTGTGATATTTATTGGATTTATAGCATTAGCGATTTTTATACTTGTGGGGATTCCGCTTGGACTTTCACTCTTGATTTTTTGGATTATTAAAAGGAATGGATCTGACAAGCGATGGAGATTGGTTGCAGCTGTACCTATCCTGATAGTTGGCTACTTTATTTATACGGCCATTTATCCACCTGAAAGTTTTTATCGGGAAGATTTTAAAGAAGTAACAGGAGTGGATTTCCCGTATGATGGACAAATACTATACAAGACAGCAACGTATCCCGATCATTTTGGAGACTATGAATCAACCAGCGTAGTAAAACTGCCGAAGGACTTTTATAATGATTTGCCTGATAAGCTCTTGATTAACGGGCTGGTTCAAAAGAATACCCTTGATCAATTTGACATGGATGAAGTATTGGAAAAATTTGATGGGTTAACAATGCAAAAAGAGTATAGTAGTGAGACAGAGACGCCAGTAGTTTATTATGTAGGCTTTTTGTCGGACAATGAAACTGTAATTGTTCGCAGGTCGAGTTGGTGATAGGTATAGTATCCAACATCATTTTACCTATGTCTCCGCAGAGCCCGCTTTTGGGATTCTAACGGAAGCACGTTATAAATAGCTCATTCGCTATAATTGTATTCAATCACAAGATACTGCGAGAGACTCTGTTGAGATGAAAGCCGAACTGAGTTCGTAATTTCATCACACCCCAATTCCACACTCACGGGTAACGGATAACTGTTAACGGCCCCAAGTATCACATGAAAATGTGAACGCACAATCCCTCGCGTAGCGCTATATTTCTTAAGTAATCACCCTTACACCTTACCCTCATTACCCATGACAGTTTCTGCTATATCCAGGAATGGCGCTCCGGTGTCGCAGGCGGAGCGTATCGTTGTGCTCGATAGTTTACGAGGCATCGCTATACTCGGTATCCTGCTGATGAATGTTCCTTTGTTTACCATGCCTGGCCCTCTGGGCTTTGATCCCTTGCTGAAACACGAAACAGGTATAAATCTTTACTGGTGGTATATCGTAAATGGTTTCTTCGATGGTACTCAGCGCGCGTTATTCTCCATGTTGTTTGGTGCGGGTATTATACTCTTTATAGGACGACAGGAGAACAGGAGCGAAGGACTTCAGCCGGCAGACTATTTCTTCAGACGCCAACTGTGGCTCATGATGTTTTCGCTCATCGATGTTTTTGTGTTGCTATGGTTTGGCGATATCCTGCTGGACTATGCATGCTACGGCATGATGCTCTTTACTTTTCGTAAACTATCGCCACGGCAATTGATCATTGCAGCCGGTATATGCCTAGCGCTTATGTTGGTGCGCGAGAACCGCGACCTATACCTCGACAAGAGTGTCATTAGCAAGGGCGAAGCCGTAGCGGCCATCGATACTACGGTAACCAAACTTACAGCCGATCAAAAAGACGAGCTGGAGGCCATGCAGGGTTTTAAGAAGCGAACATCACGGGAAGGTAAACTTAAACGTGCAGAAGAGATAACCCGCAAAATGCAGGGCGACTATGCCACGGTGTATATGCACCGCACCGACATCTATATCAATCACCTGCCCGATTATCTTTTTCTGCAGGCATGGGATGTGTTCATTTGTTTTTTTCTTGGTATGGCATTCTATAAATCGGGTATACTTACCGGACAGGCATCGGTACGGCTATACGCACTCATGGCTGTTGTAGGGTTGGGTATTGGTGTGCCGCTTGCCCTGGTGCGTTTACAAAAGGGGATGTACTACGAGTTTAACTGGTATGAGTATACGCGGCATGCTACGCTTCAATACTATCAGCTGGAGCGTATAGCGCGCTCGTTAGGCGTGCTGGGCGCTATTATGCTGCTATATAAATCCGGAGTATTCAACTGGTTTTTTAAGATGCTGCAGCCGGTGGGACAGATGGCGCTTACTAATTACCTGTCGCAGTCGCTTATATGCGGTGTTATTTTTTATGGCTTTGCGTTTGGTTTGTTTGGCAAGCTGGAGCGTTACCAGGTATATAATGTAGTGCTGTCTATCTGGGCATTTCAGATTGTGTTCTGCAACATCTGGATGCGTTTCTTCCTATACGGCCCGGCAGAGTGGCTCTGGCGCTCACTTACCTACTGGAAGCCACAACCATTCCGGAAGAGCGTTTAAAGTATATATTTACAGCAGCCGGATTTTCAGACCGAAGCTCAGAAAATAATTATAGGGTGTAAATATACTTTTATTGTATTCGTAGCGGAAGTAATCGTACGTAGTGCATCGTTTTGATAGCTCGTATTCAAATCCTTCCTGCAAGAAAGGTTTATCGGGTTCGTAGGGATTGAATGTGTCGTACGACCCGAATGAAGTTTCTAAAAATCCTTTGGGCAGCAGGTATCGCGCTGCTACTTTAAAGATGCCATAGTTACTATGATCGCCCTTTCGAGTAGGCAATGCCTCGGTGTTATTATTCTGTCTGGCTGATACTAAATATCCCAAACCACCGATAAGTTGAAGTGAATGCAGTGGAATAAATTTACCTTCAATGGCTGCCAGCTCATTGGTTTTGCGATAGGCCGGTGAAGGATAACGAATTACATTATCGGAGATACGGGTAAGAACACGCACGGTCTTCCAGAGCCATTTGGTTTGCAGTTCCAGTTTATAGTGATAGAACGAATTGAACTTCTGCGTACGCTGCCCATACCGTATACCCGCTTCCAATCGCAGCCAGTTATTGAGCCGGAAGTTAGGCACTATGTTTTCATCAAAACGATAGTGCCCGTGGGCATCGGATATAATTCGTGTATAGGTTAATACCGAGATACGTTCTTCGCGTTCTTTCTCCCGTTGTATCTTTGCCGTGGTTGTGCGGATACGTGTTGTATCATTCTCTTGTGCCTGTGCTACACGTATGGTTAACAATAGTAATGTAACCAACAGGTGGCCATATAATTTTGTGCGCATGGTATATTGATTGGTGGGATCAATAATTACGGCAAGCAAAGTAATTCCTGATCGTTACACAACAAACTATTAGGGCTATATTCAGTAATGTTTAAGATAACTTTAAGCTCGCTTTAATGATAGCAAGGAAGAAGATCGCACGAAGGTATATATACACGTCAGGTCAGCGTGACTTCACCCAATGTTGTGCATCTAAAGAGTTCTGAAAATATTTGGTCATCATCAGTTGCATGCCAGAGGCATGTGCCGCCTGGATCGACATCTTAGTAAATACATCATCGGGCACAACGAATGCCAGCACTTGCAAGCCATGCTTCACAACCCATGGGAACCATACCGTTTTAATATACTCTTGCCCGCCAACCGGGTATACTGTAATCTCGCGTAGGTTAACGATGCATTTCTTTAATGCGTAGTGTGTAAACATTTCAAATTCGTATTCAACTATTTTCTTCAGTTCGTCCAGCGTTATAAAACCAATGAAAGTTACCTCCAGACATTGGAGATCTTCATTGTGTAACACGCGGGCATAGTCGGTATAGAGGTTGTTCATAAGATGTAGGGATGTATTAAGGATCATTCGTTTTCCGATTTTTTCAAAGCATCGTCTTGGATGCAACTTGAGCGTTGGATATTGTTACCCATCGCACGGCATCTTCCATCCGGTTGAAGTAAGCGTGGGCGACTTTATCATCAGCAATCTCCATCATACTTTCAGCAGACATGTGGATAAAGATATCGTCCGACAGAATCATGGCTACTTTAGAGTGCCCCGCTGCCACTGCCAAATCTCTCCATTCTCCTGCCGACCATCGCTGGTCTTCCTCGAGTATAATCCAGTTGGTAAGCGTTCTATATACCAACCTGCCGGTATTGAATTGTTTCATGGCATCGATCATGGCCATCATACCGGTTCGATATTCGCGTGAAGACGGTGCTATTTTCCATGTGGCGATAAGAATGTGGTGAGCCGGGTCGTACTGGATCATTTTGTACTCGGAGTCAAAACAGGTAGTCATCTGGTATAGGAGTTATGTTTATATATGTGTAATCCGTATGCACGAGGAGTGGTAAACGAGCGATTGAGACCGCGTGTGTGATAAATGCTGCGGTTAAATTGTTTATTAAAGCATTGACAGTCCATACCCCGTACGAGGTATAAATCCTGGCTGACCTGGCCTGACGTGGTTGTTTTTAGTGATACATTCTTGCACTACCGGGCCTTGCAACAATGGCAAAATACTCAGTATATCTATTACTTTCAGACCGTTTCAACGGGCAGGCTATCTGAAAGGAGAAGGCTATATTTCTTTTTTCAAACGATACTCGTGGTATTAATAAAGCACTTCATGCAGCATCAATGGCGTGATCGTATCTCAGAGACCTCCGTAAAAATACGGTCATTGTTTTCGGTAATTTTTTCAAACAGGATCAAGTACTAAGCCTGAGCAGAATAGTATAACCTTTTTATTTTTTTTGTAAACCAAAGAACGGCAAGCCCTGGAAGCTCCTGAACAGCTAATTTCCAATCCCTGATACCAGCGCTTTATGCACACCATTCACTCACAACACTCGACACACAAGACCTAACCATCATGCTTGGCAAAGATTCTACATACAATGTTTACGGAATGTTTAAGACAAAGCGTCTTATTGAAATAATTCTACCGGTAATTCTGTTTCTCACGTGTATATCATCCGTTGTGAACGGGCAGGGATTGTTTATTCGAAAGTACCTGGCAGATGAATATAAGGGAGGGCAGAATTTTCAGGCGGGTGAAACTAAGGATGGTACACTATACTTTGCGAATAGTGAAGGACTGCTGTCGTTCGATGGTATTGAATGGCGCATGCTCTACCTGCCGAAACATCAGGCGATCATGTCGTTTGCCTTCGACTCGCTGGATAACATCTATGTGGGAGCTATGGGAGAATTTGGTTATTTCCGGAAAAATGATTCGGGAATTTATACCTATACATCGCTCATGCATTTGATTCCCTCCGAATACCAGGAAGAGCTGAGCGTATTACAGGTGCTGGTGGCCGGCAACGGAGATATTCTTTTACGCGACTATTGGCATACATTCCTGTATAGCAACGGGCAGATAAAATCGTTGAACGATCGCTTGCCATTTGGAGAATTTCTGGTCCCGGTGGGTGAAGAAATATACCGTATATATGGTAAAAAACTCTACCGATATGCCGAGGGCAATTTTACCATAGCCCCGCTCCAGGTGGAGGGAGATATAGAAATTATGTATATAGCGCCTTATCTGACAGGGCAATATCTTATACTGGACATGGATAGGAAGGTGTGGATATTAAACCCTGCAGCCGAAGCAGGCAAGCGCATGCACCTTCTGATCGATATTGTCGCTGTTAGTAAGCCCAATATAAGGCCCTCTCAGGTAACCTGTTTAAGCAATGGGTTGATATATGTAGTGGCAGAGGGTAATCTTTTCTTTTTTGATCAAAACGGTAAAAAAGTATATCATATAGATGAAGATGTTTTGCGCTATATATACCTGAACGATTTGTTTGAAGATAGCAAACATAACCTGTGGATCGCAGGCAACCGCGAGATCGTACAGATTAGTACCAGTTCTCCGTTGTCGTATTATGACGATCAGGATGGTATACATCATAAGATCACTGCGCTGAACGAAGACGATGAGAACTTGTATGTAGGCTCTGGCTGGGGGCTATACTGTAATCCGAAAGGTACATCGCAGTTTAAGGTAATACGAAACGCAGATGGTATTGTATGGAGAATATACCGCTTTGGCGATAAAGTATATGCCGCACACCAGCAAGGTGTTTGGGAGCTGCATGGCGAAAGAGTGATCCAGGTGGTAGATGAGTTAAGCGTAATGGCATTATGCAAGCTCAGAAACGAACCTGACGGATTTATTATAGGTACTGCTTACGATGGGATCTGGTTGACTACGAGAAAGCCCGGCATGTGGAGTAAGCACAAAGTTAAAGGCTTTGCCAATACAGAGGCTCGCTATATAGAAGAGGATAATGACGGATATATCTGGCTGGCGAACTACAATAAAGGTATTAACAGATTGCGATTGAATGAAGCCAAAGATTCTGTTATTGAAAATCGCTATTATGACAGTCGTAACGGGTTACCATCAGATGTAAACAACCGGGTATATAGAATAAAAAGTCTGGATAAGGTTGTAGTCACTACCGTGAATGGTATATATACCTTCAATAACACAACACAACGATTTGAACCCTACCTGCCCATTAATGCCGTACTGAGTTCCAATGTTTGTATCTATACGGTGGACGAAAACGCAACGGGTGACATTTACTTCTGGGGCGGCCTGCCGCAGATGAAAGAATTTGCGGGCTTGTTAAAGAAGCAGCCGGACGGGAGCTATAGATGTATAACGGCACCCTTTAGTAAGATCGACATGCCTATACGCGACCTTCGTGTAGATGTAGATGCGCCCGTGTTTGTGCCGATGAGCGGGGGCTTATTTATTGGCAACGACCTGCGGTTGGTTCACTATGACCCCGAACAGAAAACTTTTTTTGATGAACCTATGCCCGTTGCCATCAAGCAAATATGGGCTGGCGATTCATTGATATACCAGGCAGGACGAAAAAAGAATATTGCCGAGCTGCCAGCATACATGAACAACATCCGGTTTCATGCCGGCAGCGATATATATGAAAACCCGGAAAGGATAAAATATCAATACAAACTCGAAGGATTTGATGAGCGGTGGTCTGACTGGCAATCATCGCGCGAAGCGATCTATACTAATTTACCACACGGAGACTATACTTTTCTGGTGCGGGCGAAAGATCAGTCAGAACGCATAAGTATTCCGGCTTCTTTTTCGTTTACCATAGAGCCGCCCTGGTACCGGACTATATTAGCGTATTTTCTATTCTTTGCATTGTTTGTATTTCTCGTCTATACCATTGTGCGAATATATACCTGGGGCATGACGGAGCAAAAGCTCGCCTTGCAGCGAAAGGTAAGTGAGCAGAACCAGGAGTTGCTTACACAAAACGAAGAACTCTTTGCTGTAAATGAAGAGCTCGCCTCGATCAATGACGAGGTATACCGGAAGAATGAGGCAATCAGCGAACAGGCTAAAGAACTGGCAAGGCTGAATGCTTCGAAAGATAAACTCTTTTCAATTGTTTCGCACGACTTGCGCGGACCGGTTCGCCAGGTACAAGATATACTGAACCTGATTGACCTCAACTATATATCCGAAGCGGAAATGAAAAGGCTAATGCCGCAGATGAAAGATAATATTCGCCAGACGCTCAACCTGACGGAGAACCTTTTGTATTGGGCCAAGAGCCAGATGGACGGTATGCTGATGAAGCCGCTGATCTTTGATCTGCGCAGCATTGTAGAAGAGAATATACACCTGCTGGCGCCTATTGCCTTCAACAAAAGAATAAAGATAGTAAGCGCTATATATGATACAATACCGGTATATGCCGACCGTGACATGATACAACTGGTGCTGCGTAACCTGATTAGCAATGCTATAAAATTTACTCCGCACGAGGGAGCGATCAGCGTTAAATATAAACGACACGATTTATACACCGAGATGTGGGTGGAAGATACCGGTATAGGGTTATCGGCCGAAGAACTCGCCAAGCTGTTGAACCAGGAACAATTTACCAAGCATGGCACCTCGGGCGAGAAGGGTGCCGGTATAGGATTTGGTCTTTGCCGGGAGTTTGTAGAGAAAAACGGAGGAACGATCACAGTAGAAAGTGAGTTGTACCGCGGCAGTAAATTTACCTTTACCGTGCCCAACAGTCCGTAATGCTATAGCATGAATAGATGGGAATGATTATCCCGGTATATAGAGCAAATGTTTTGTCTGATTATAGGATAGATATATAAATGAATAATTTTTATAAGGGTTTATGCGTTGTGCTGGTGGGGATGGCTCTGCTTGGTTGCCAGACAAAGCAGGCTGCTGTTGATGGTACCTATAAGCGGTATTGCCTGAGCCGGCTGGATGATGCGGTGGATCAATGTAAGACATGTGCTGTTGGCTCGATGGATAGTTGTTATAAATCTATTTTTTCTATTGATACGGTAAGGGATATCAACAAAGATATATGGCGCGGTTATGCACATGCGAAAGGATTGTTCCATCATGGGTTCTTTAAGGAATCAAGGCAAATGATGAATGAACTGGTTCGCGATACCGGAGATCCATCGTTGTTACTGGAGCACGCGCGGTTGTTACAATTGCGTGGTGATATGGAGGTGATTGAAAATCAACAGACCGCTGCAGCCAGAGATTATTACAAGAGTATAAATATATACGTCCAGTTAGCGTGCCCCAAAGATGTAGCCATTTGTTATGCAGCAGTGGCAAACATTCAATACAATGGCGCCAATTACAAGCTGGCTATTGAAAACGGGCATCGTTCATTGGCGCAAAGCGCGGTAACGAGAGATGACTCGATGCGGTATATCAATGTGTATAACACTATGGCACTTTCGTTTGTGCGGCTGCACAATATCGATAGCGGGATGTATTACTTTAAAACAGCCGAAAATATAGCGGTACATACAGAGGCAGAATTTTGGATCGGGCTGGTCAACGGAAATATGTCAACCATCATGATACAACAGGGGCGCCTGAAGGAGGCACTTGAGAACCTGACGGTTGATATGCGTGTGAGTAAGAAATATAAAGAATACGGATCGGTAGCGGCTGCTATGCTTAGCAAAGGAGATATATATACCAAACTCGGTAATATAAAAGCGGCCCGCCTGTATTACGACAGTGCTTACCAGATGTCTGAAACCATAGCGAATGAGAAGGAGTTATTGGCAGTATACTTTAAAAAGATGGCGCAATTTAACCGTAGCCAAAAAAAATATAAAAATGCCGATTTATACTTTCAGCGATATATAAGTTTACGTGATTCTCTTAAAGGTGTTAACGTGGGGAAGAACCTGGAGCAGATCCAGAACAAGTCGTACATGGAAAAACAGCTTGCTGATATAAACCTGCTCAAGATGCAGAATAGCTATAAAACAAAAGAGCTACAATTGTGGCAGTTGTGTATCGGCACTATAGCCTGTGCACTTGTGCTGCTGGTGGTGCTATACCGGAACAAGCGTGTGCATAACAATCAACTGAAAAGCCTTAATTCTGAGTTAGAGCAAAAAGTAAAGGATCGTACACTGGAGTTGACCCGCACTAATGAAGAATTGGATACGTATTTATACCGCGCATCGCACGATGTAAGACGTCCTATACTCTCCATCATTGGTCTTGCACAGATCTCAGCATTTGCAGCTTCTGCTGATGAACAGGCTGATATTCAGCAGAAAATTATTTCTACAGCACAAGAGATGGATAAAATGCTCAATAAATTAAAAATGACCTACGAACTCCGTGCACCGATTGATACGGAGACTTTTGACCTATATCTCTATATTACTGAACTCGCGCATACTATTGGAAGTTTCTATCCCCAGGCCAGTTTTACCATAAGCAAACAGGGAGAAGCGATGCTGGCTTCTGATATACGGTTTATCACGATGGTGTTTCTTAATATACTGGAAAACGCCTGTGTCTTTAGTCATCAGCATCCGCAAGTGCATATTGATATAAGGGGAGAGGAGACAACTTTACAGGTAAGCGTTACTGATAAAGGTATTGGTATTCAGAAAGAGTACCAGAGCAGAATATTTGAAGCCTATACACGGTTCAGCGAACGATCTGTGGGAAGCGGCATAGGACTATATATAGTTTCGCGCGCGCTCACCAAGGTGGGCGGCCGTATTTCTGTACAGAGCACAGCCAATGAGGGGAGTTCTTTTATTGTGCAGCTGCCCCGGAGAGTATAAATATATTCTCCGCAGCAGGATAGTTTCTATCGTCTGATATGTTCTTTTCGGTGCTGCAGCCCCCACTTCACCATAATATCCAGCACTTCTTTAAAGGAATTGCCTGATTTGGTTAGTTCATATTCAACTGTTACAGGTATAGTCGTATATACCGTTCTCTTTACAAAACCATTAGCTTCAAGATCTTTCAATTCTTTGGAGAGCATGCGCGGGCTAATATTCGGTATTTCTTTTTCGAGTTTGCGAAAGCGCTTCTTCCCGTATTGCAGCACACCGATAATTGGTAATTTCCATTTGCCATTGATTACGTTCATGGTATCATTCACGGCCAGTACGTAGGTACTCGAACATTTTTTTATCTGGTCCAGTCTCGATAATTCTGATAGTCTGCTCATCTTTTCTTTGGTTGATTGCCTATACCTGGGAAGATGCTACTATACTTTAGTATAGCGCTATACTTTGGTATAGTGATTATGCCGATGTACTGCCGATGTTCTTTGGCGACAAGGTATTGGAAACCGGAATTTTTCTTCCGGCTGGTAATGGCAAAGTATCGTATGCTCTTCGTACCGATATGGCAGAAGCTGCAGCGAACATTCTTACCGGTTCGGGGTATGAGAATAAGGACTATACTATTTTGAATACAGTGCAATATTCTTTACAGGAAGTTGCAGATATTCTTAGCAGTATTACCGGCAGGAAAATAATATACACAAGCCCTGACGTAGCTGTATATACGGAGGCGTTGACAAAAGCAGGAGTTCCTGCGGAGTATATAGGAGTGTTTGCAGGCTTTGCCGAGGCGATTCGCCAGGGAGAGTTTGAAGCGACTTCCGGTGACCTTGAAAACCTGATAGGACGGACACCGGCAACCTTGCAAGACTATTTTAAAACGGTATATAATTCAAAATAAATCCGATGTAGTAACGGGAATGTAGTGTTGGTATCGTTGTTAATGTCGATAGTTTGCAAAATACTCAGGGAAATCCTGATATATAGTGTGTTTGTTATAAGGGAATATCTTACATGATATTCACCAGCAATCAGTATATATCTTAAATATACCTTAATATAGCATAAGGACAGAAGCACTTTGCGAGAAGCAGAGTGCTTTTTTTATAGTATGATTCATCGTCAAAAACATTTTTGATGTACAGAAGTTGATGCTTCGTTGTGTGTATTGAGTAGAATTTTGCAAGATCATGTTCGTGAGCTGTTGAAATTGTTCGGCATCACGTAATTGGAGGATGTGTAATAAATGCAGGAGTTCGAAGAAAAATAGTAAATCACGACAGCCGTGCGTTCATAAAACCGAATTTGTCTCCGTTCACATCCAGTCGTTGATACAATTTTTATGTAAACTCATCGACAGATGTTTCCCTCTCAACCTGAACTGCCAGTAAAGATTTCAGAATCATACCCGGTTTCATGTAACGAAGCAACGCGAAGTCCACACGCGTATGAATTAGTCATCATTTGGTAATCAGTAAGCCATTTTTTGCGGAGTCTGGTAGAATCACCCCGTGTGTCTCGCGCATGTAATGCAGTGTGCACATGCACCGGAAATAACTTTTTTGCCCCCAATACTTTTGTGCGTATCAAATCGAAAGTCAGCAAGGTGCTGGCAGAATATGAGGGGATGAAAAAATTTTATCAAAACATGAAAGTAATAACAGTGTCTCGGATTGTCTTGGTGGTGGCAGCGTGTATGATAGCACAGTTCTCATGGGCGCAAGGGTGTAACTGTAAATATACAGTGGGGTTGACCGAAACGAATGTAGATGGTAATGCATTAGGAATTAAACCTGGTGATGTTGTTTGTATACAGGCCGGTAACAGAAGTGTTTTGCGTTTTGCCAATTTTCAGGGAACAGCAGCACAACCTATTATTATCAAGAACTGCGGTGGTGTTGTAAATGTAAGCAACAGCGACAGAGGTTATGCGATGTGGTTCTCTGCAAGCCGTTATTTTAAAATTACCGGTACTGGGGATGCAGCAAGTCCGTATGGTATAAATTGTAGCGCTACAAAATCGGGCGCCAATGCATTTGTAGTATCAGACCTGAGCTCAGATGTAGAAGTAGACCACGTAGAAATTAGTGGCTCTGGCTTTGCCGGAATGATGATCAAGACTGATCCGCGATGCGATCTCTCTGCTAACCGCGGTGTATTTACCATGTATAATGTAGTAGTGCATGAAAATTATGTACACGATGTAAAAGGAGAAGGTTTCTATATCGGTAACTCTTTTTATAATGGATGGACAGGAAACACCTCATGCAGCGGCACTACACTATATCCGCATGATATTATAGGATGTAAAGTATATAAGAATAAAGTACGCAATAGCGGTGCTGAAGCAATACAAGTAGGAGCAGTGCCTTCCGGCTGCGAGATATATGATAACGATGTTGAATTGTTTGGACAAGATCCGTTTGCCAGCTATCAGAACAATGGTATACAGATCGGTTTAGGTACCGGTGGTTTAATGTATAACAACATTATTAAGAATGGTCCAGGCGATGGTATCATTGTGCAGGGTAAAGGCGATAACATTATCTATAACAACGTTATTATTGCCTGCGGTAGTCATGGTATATATTGCGATGATGCTACTACAAGCGGTACACTCGGCAATGGTTTCTCCTTCATCAACAACACCATCATTAATCCTGGAGGCGATGGTTTGAAGATTGCAGCAGAGCGTGTAGCGATGAACCACTTCCTCAATAACATTATCATTAAGCCTGGCACAGGTGTATATGTTAACAAGACGATGACATCGGTTAAGATGGAAGAGTTGAACAACTATTATACTGCGAATATAGACGATGCAAAATTTGTGAATGCAGCGGCAGGCGATTATCACCTGCAAAGTACATCGCCCGCCCTTAATAAAGGAGCGACAGTAACTACTTACGGTGTAACGTTCGACTATGATGATAAGAGCAGACCTTCCGGTGGTGTATATGATATAGGTGCGTTCGAGTTGCAGGCAACAAACACAGTGCCCACAGTAAGTGCCGGTACCGATAAAACAGTTACACTTCCTACGTCCAGTGTTTCGCTTGCCGGAACAGCCAGCGACACAGGCGGAACAATCACTTCGTATGCATGGACAAAACAAAGTGGTCCGAGTGCTACTTTGAGCGGAACATCAACATCAACACTGTCTGCTACTGCACTGGTAAATGGTACCTATACCTTCAGACTTACTGTTCAGGATAACGCAGGTGCTACAGCATCAGATGATGTTACAGTAACGGTTAATAACCCTCCGACTGTTAATGCGGGTGCTGATGTAACCATAACTCTTCCAACTTCCAGCGTATCAATCACTGGAACTGCCAGTGATACCGATGGTACCGTTGCTTCGTATGCATGGACACAACAGAGCGGTCCGGCTACAGTAACTGTGAGTGGTGCCACAACGGCTACACTATCGGCTTCTGCACTGGTAGCAGGTTCTTATACTTTCCGACTTACTGCCGTGGATAATGTCGGTGCTTCCTCATATGATGATGTAGTGGTAACGGTGGTAAAAGCAAACGTTGCGCCCACGGTAAATGCAGGAGCAGATGCTATCATTACACTTCCGACATCAAGCGTAACACTTACCGGTACGGCAAGCGATACTGACGGAACTATTGCTTCCTATAGCTGGACCAAACAGAGCGGCCCTGCTGCAACACTGAGTGGTTCTACAACGGCTACGCTATCCGCTACAGCATTGGTTGCTGGTACGTATACTTTCAGACTTACCGTTCAGGATAATGGTGGCGCTACGTCATCAGACGATGTAATAGTAACAGTGAACAATGCCCCGGTAGCAAACGCAGGCGCTGATGTTACGATCACACTTCCTACTTCAAGTGTAACACTGACTGGTACAGCCAGCGATACGGATGGAAGTATAGCTTCTTATAGCTGGACGAAACAGAGCGGTCCTGCTGCAACTTTAGGTGGTGCTACAACGGCTACGTTATCTGCTACAACATTGGTAGCCGGAACTTATACCTTCAGACTTACTGTGCAGGATAATGCTGGTGCCACGTCATCAGACGATGTAGTGGTAACGGTAAACAATGCAGCAACACCTCCCGTAACGGTAGCTACTCCTATATTTCGTATCAATGCCGGTGGTACCGAAATAAGTGCTACACCAATCAACTGGAAATCGGATACGCAAGCTTCCAAGTCACAATACCTGGATGCTGCCAGTGCCAACTATACTTCCGGTGGTTCAACGTGGAGTGGTACCAACACAACAGGTGCGCCTAATAACCTGTTCGGTCCTAACCGTTATTCGCCTACCTATGGTGGTACTACAATGGAGTGGAACTTTCCTGTGCAAAGCGGAACGTACCAGGTAAATCTATACTTCGCAGAAACACCGTATGCCGGTGGTGTGAAGGCTGCAGGTGCGCGTGTGTTCCATATCAACGCAGAGGGTACACGCCAGCTTAGCAACATTGATATCTATGCTGAAGTAGGTATGAACGCCCTGAAGAAACAATTTCAGGTAACGGTAACCGATGGTACGCTGGATCTTGACTTTGTACGCTCGGTGGGTAATCCGCAGGTAAATGGTATCGAGATTGTAGCCTTAACGACACAGACTACAACTTCTGCCCGCGTAGAGACGGTTGACGTTGAACAGGTTGTAAAAGAAACAACAATAACATCTATACAGGCTAGCCCGAATCCATTTACTGATAAACTGCAGCTTACACTGGATGCACAAGGTGAAAATGTATCGGTAGTATTACAGGATATGAGTGGCTATACAGTGCTGCAGGAAATGCAACACGATGTTTCTTCGATCGCACTTGATTTCAAAAACACCAATATTCCTTCAGGAGTATATATTATCACGGTAAATGCAGACGGCAAAGTCCTGAAGCAACGCCTGATCAGAAAGTAATTTTTAGTTTAGTTCCATGAAAGCAAGAGGCCAACCGAAAGGTGGCCTCTTTGTATTTTAATCTTATCAAGTACGTACACAGGAAATTAATTATATATACCGGAATGATTTTGCCCGAATAAAAAAAGAAAATGTAAATTGCCCTGAGCCCCAGGGTGCTATACCCGGTGCCTTTTGATTGTAATTATAAATCAATTAGTTATAGCCTATTTGAAACTGTAACCCGTTACACCAAGTTTCCCTGTATGTACCGTTGTATCCATTTATTGTTTCCCATCTGTTTATTTCTTGTTGTTGCAGCGAGAGGTTTTTCGCAAAGCCGAAGTTATAAGAACTATACTACCGATGATGGTTTACCCTCCAGCACAATCTATGCATCGTTTCAGGATAGCAAGGGGTTTATGTGGTTTGGCTCGCCATTGGGTGTAAGCCGGTTTGATGGCTATAGGTTTACACACTTCACGATTCGCAACGGCTTGTCAGATAATGAGGTCTTTAATTTTTTTGAAGACCGAAGCGGCAGGATCTGGTTCCTTACTTCGAGCGGAAAGGTATCGTACTATCACGAAGGTATATTTGCCAGTTCGGCCACCGACACAACGCTAAGGCTATTGGATTCCCGGTCCTATATATCCGGCATGTTTCAGGATGATGAAGGGACGCTCTGGTTTTCTACCTTGCGCGATGGTGTGGTAAGCTATACCCGTCATAAACAAGTTCGCCGTTTTTTTGCCGATAACCCCTTAGGCACTATTAATGGTATTTATCCTACCGGGAGAAAAAAGATGGTGGTGGTGAGTCGCTCAGGCATCATTACCGTACAGATGAGTGAAGATATGGCCAGTGTTCTTCAGGTTGATACTTTAGGAACGCCAACCCATGAAAACCTGAGTCTACCGAGGAGCGCACAACTAGATGCACAGAATATACTTTTTAGCAGTCGCGGGCTCGTATATTCCCGAAATATAGCCAGTGATGATTTCAATGTATTTCTGAATCTCACTTCAAACTCGTTAGCATTCAATAACATTTGCCAGGATGCCGATCACATCTGGATCTGTACAACCAAAGGTATATTTCCATATTCGAAGCGCACTAAGAAATTTTTGAGCCCCTTTTTTCAACAGTATAAAGTTACTTCGGTGATGAAAGATCGCGAGGGCAATAACTGGATCACCACCTTAGACGGTGGCGTTTTCTTTTGTTCGGAGCAGGATATATACAGCTATACTCGGGAAGATGGGTTGCATGCCAATACAGTAACGTGCCTGGCAAAGGACTCCGCAGGAGCTATATGGTGGGGCCACGAAAACGGGGCAGTAGGTATATACCGGAACGGAACAATACATTCGAAAATTATTGCCAATGATGCAACCCGCGATAACTGTCGTGTACGCAAAATATACCGGCAGGGAAACAAGTGTTGGATTGCTACTATACTTGGACTATACCTGCTGGAAGATCATTCGGTTACCAATATGGTCGGTAGTATACGCGACATCATCGAATACCCGAAAGATCATTTATGGATGGGAACGAGCGATCGCATATTCAAAATGAGTCGTACTATGTTTAACCGATATAGAAATGATTTTGAAACATTGCCCGAAAATGGCAAAGTAGGTTACAGTATATATGGTACATTGGTTCGGGAGAAATTGAACGCGCTTTTCCTGGACAGCCAGAAAAATATCTGGATTGCTACCAACAGTCACCTGTATAAAGGAATTGCAGACTCACTTCTTGGCATAGCTCCGGATAAATTTAACGATAAAGTATTGATTAATGATTTTGATGACTTTTCGGATAATACATTATTGCTTGCAACCAATGGAGATGGTGTTTTATTTTTTCACAAAGACACGTATACATTTACTTCTATTGGCGAAGAACATGGCATGACCAGCGGTGTATGCAACGCGGTGGCTACTGATGAAAGTGGTGCTATATGGGTAGCCACAAACAAGGGCCTGAACAAGATTACAGGCTATCCTCACAACATCCACATAGAGCACTATACTATTTTTGATGGCATGCTGAGCAACGAGATAACGGACGTGCTAGTATCGAACGATACAGTTTGGGTTGCTACAAAAGAAGGCGTCAATCTCTTTAATAAAAACCTGCTTCGTAAGAAAGATATAGAACCCCTCATGTATCTGGAGGACATTACTGTACAAGGTAAATCTCCGGTACATTTTACCGGGCAGCAGGCATTAACCTTTGCGCATCAAGAAAATGATATTCGCATCCGGTTTGTGAGTCCGCTATACAACAGTACAGGAGAAGTGCTATACCGCTATAAGCTGCACCGCGAAGCGCCCTGGAAATATACCCGCGATCCATTTGTATACTTCCCCGAGCTGGCGTGGGATGATTACGAATTTATAGTATCGGCACAGGGCAGAGCCGGTATATGGAGTAGAGAAGCTTCGCTATCGTTTACCATTCAAAAGCCATTCTGGAGGAGTAATCTTTTTATAGTTACTGTTATTCTGTTGCTGGCGGCCGCTATAGCGGCCGTGGTGGCATGGTATATTCACCAGCAAAAGACGCGTGCCCTCTGGCAGCAAAAAGCACTTTTGTCGGAGCTGAGAACGCTGCGGGCGCAAATGAATCCGCATTTTATTTTCAATGCGCTTAATTCTATTCACGCCTTGTTTCTCAAGAATGATTCGGATGCTGCACAACAGTATATCGGGCGATTCGGAAAGCTGATGCGTTCTATACTGGATCGCTCGGAAGAAGTAACGATTCCCATCCGGGAAGAACTGGCTTCTGTTACCGATTATCTGGAGATAGAGAAGCTGCGCATGAATCATAACTTTCGCTATAGTATAGATATAGATGCCTCCGTGGATATACATACACGCGAAATGCCTTCCATGATTCTGCAACCTTTTATAGAAAATTCTATCTGGCATGGATTTCGACCCTCTGTGAATGATCCGCAACTATATATCCGCCTGACGGTTAACGAAGATGATGCCCTTATCATTACCATGAAAGACAATGGTGTAGGAAGAAAGCGATCGCAGGCGCTAAAGAACAATCATCATTCAAAAGGCATTACATTGATTCGCGACCGTATCGAGATCATAAACTTTGAACGACAGCAGAAGATTGCCTTAACCATAGAAGATATGGAAGATGAACAAGGCAATCACCCGGGCACATTGGTAACATTGAAGATTCCTTATCTATAGATCACGATGAACACGCAGATATCGGCTATTATAATTGATGATGAGCAAAGCTCACGCGAGATACTGAGTAATATGCTGGCAAAGCATTGCCCTGATGTAAATGTAGTGGGAGAGGCCGATGCCGTGGCATCCGGTAAGGCGCTCATTGCAAGATTAAATCCGCAGGTAATTTTTCTGGATATAGAAATGCCTTCAGGGTCAGGGTTTGATCTGTTAAAGGAGATAGGAACACTTTCGGCAGAAGTTATTTTTATCACAGCGCATAACCATTATGCCATTCATGCGATACGTATCTATGCGTTGGATTATCTGCTGAAGCCCATTAACGTGCAGGAGTTGGTCGCGGCTGTTTCCCGCATACGCGATAAGGATATACGCATTACACACAAAATACTGACGTTGCTTCGCGAACAGTTATCCAGCAAAAATCCTCCGGAGCAAATAGCAGTTCCGTCATTAAATGGACTGGAAATAGTAAAAATACAGAATGTTCTTTACTGTGAGGGCGACCGGAACTATACCACGCTATACCTTCGTGACGATAGCAAGATTGTATCGAGCAAAACACTGAAGGAGTATGAACGAATGTTACCGCAGGATATTTTCATCCGTGCGCATCAAAAATACCTCGTTAATATAAAACTTGTGAAACGCTATCTGAAAGGAAGGGGAGGCGTGCTGGTAATGGACAATGGCAAGAATATAGATGTTGCCCACAGTAAAAAGAACGAAGTAGTACAGGCACTAAGTCAGGCAGCTGTCTGACGCATTTATTCATCCAAATGACGCAGATGTTCTTTCAACTGTAGCATCTGGTAATTCATGTTTCTGCGGCAATACCCGCAACTATACTTTTATCCTAAAGCTTTACAGAGTTCGGGCCGGGTATATAAAAAGGTGTTGAGACATATCTTTTTATTTCTGGCACCCGGTGTGGATGCAAAATCCCGCTTACAACGTGTAGGCTATGTGCAGGAATCATTGGCTCAATTTGGATATATATGTTCTCCTAATATTTTTTAATACAACCTCGCAAAAAAGTCCCCCCGGAAGAATTTTTTACTTTGTTATTCAGTGTATGTTCCAGGAATGTTACTGACAAACCTGACTCCTGCCGGAGGTGGGTTCACTGTGGGCTACAGCTCATACAGTTATTTTTAATTATTTATTGAACTACTACTTTAAGTTTAAACGTTATGACGAAATTTTCTTTCAAATCTTTTAGCCTGCTGCTGTTTGCTGTGATGTTCGCAGCAGTATCGTGCGATGATAACATGCTTGATCAAAATGACGCGCAGCAAGTTCCTGATGGCGAATCACTCACATCTTCTTCACGCCTGGTGCCGCCTGGCTGTAACAACCGCGCTATAAAATTTGACGGTGTAGATGATTATATCGACCTGGGCGATATACTGAACAATGTCACGTTCCCCGTTACTGTAGCAGCCTGGGTAAATGTAGATTCCACTGTAACGGATACCAACCCTATACTTACCACACAAGACAACAGCACTATCTACAAAGGTATATGGTTTGCTACTACCAACGCTGATGTATATGCCGAGTATGGCGATGGCCATGGCGGCAACGATCCTCAGTACAGAAGAGGCCGGACTGCCAATGTAGGTAACATCACCAACCGTTGGAAGTATGTAACGGCTGTATTAAAAGGTATATCCGATGTAGATCTCTATGTAGATGGTGTAAATGTAGGCGGTACTCTTTCCGGTACATCTACTTTAACGATGGCTTCCAACGATCCGGCTACTGCCAAGATCGGTAAGAAATTTATCAACGGATTTACCTGGTACTACAAAGGGTTGATGGACGATGTTTCTGTTTGGGGCAAAGCCTTAACCGTAACAGAGATCAACCAGTATATGAACCAGACACTCACCGGAAGTGAAACAGGTCTGCTGGCTTACTGGAACTTTGATGAACCATCCGGTTCAGCCGTACTGGATTCATCACCGAATCACTATAGCGGTACAATTTTCGGAAATGCCGAGCGTATAGCTTCCAGTGCTCCGAATCATTGCAACAACGGTGCTATTCAATTTGACGGTGTGAATGACTATATCGATCTGGGCGACATTTTGAATACAACGACTTTCCCGGTTACTGTTTCTGCCTGGGTAAATGTTGATCCTGCTGTAACCTCGACCAATCCTATATTTACCAGCCAGGACAACAGCACGATCTATAAAGGTTTCTGGTTTGCAACAACCAATACCAATGTATATGCCGAGTATGGCGATGGCCGTGGTGGCAACAACCCTGCATACAGAAAAGGAAGATCGGCTAACGTAGGGAATATTACCAATAACTGGAAGTATGTAACGGCAGTATTGAAAGGCGTGTCAGATGTTGAGATCTATGTAAATGGTGTAAACGCTGGTGGTTCAGTTACCGGTACATCGGGCTTTACCATGAGTTCCAACGATCCGGCTACTGCCAAGATCGGTAAAAAGCTCATCAACGGGTTTACCTGGTACTTCAAAGGTACTATGGATGATGTGTCTGTATGGAACAAGGCACTTACAGCAACAGAGATCAGCCAGTATATGAATCAATTGCTGGTGGGTAACGAAACCGGATTGATCGGCTACTGGAACTTCGATGAAGCTTCCGGTACTACAGTGTTCGATCAGACTACAAGTAACTTTGACGGTACGATCTTCGGCAGTGCAACACGTCTGACATCTACTGCACCGAATCATTAATTGTTTTTTGGGTTTATATATAGCGGTGAGGGGCGGAAGAAATTCCGTCCCTTTTATTTATATAGGACAGGTAAAGTATATAGGTATATACTAAAACAGCCGGCAGTTCTGCCGGCTGTTTTATTGTAAAATGTATAAATGCTATGCTTTTGCCATGCTCGCTTCGAGGTCACGTATCTCGCGGGCTACGTGGCGGTAAAATTTCCGTTCCGGACCTTTCAGGTGTTCGAGCTCTTCGCTCATTTCCTGTAACTTACTTTTCAGTTCTTCAAGCTTGCCTGTCTCTTTCAGAAACTTACAGTACTCGATCCGTTGCCGGTAGTTGGTATAGGACGAATCCATTTCCATAAAAACTTTCTCGGCTTGTTCTGTTTTTCCGGTATAGTGTAATGCCCATGCATACGCAGCACGCTCTTCTGCTTTTTTGAAACGCGTCTCCGATTCCAGTTGCTCTCCATATGTTACTACCGTTTCATAATCTTTCTGGAGGAATGCTGTAAATAATATCTTGATGCGAATAACCGGATCGTCAGCCATAAACCCGGTGAGGCAATCTTTGTAGAGAGATATCGCATCGTCATAGCGGCCATAGCTTGCATAAGCATCGGCCAGGTTTACCTTGTTAGTAACATTGTCGCTGAAACGCAATGCTTTTTCCAGTTGTTCAATTTTGTAGTTACTGTTAACAACTCCTTTTACACCTTCGGCAAGCGTTTCTATACTTTTACGATTATAGAAGTTGTGATACAGGTAGATAGCACAACCAAAGCCGGGAAAAAATATTATCAACCAATACCAGCGTTGTTCTGCGCGATTACTATAGGCATGATACAGACAGAATGCCTGCAGCGCCAGGAGTGGAGTGTAAAAGCCAATCATAAAGTATAACTATTAGGTCAGGAAACGGGCCGCAAGGTAATGCTTTTGCCAGCGACAGACAAGCCGGATTGAACGTGCAATTCGTCTCTCAACAAACAAGTCAAATGAGATTTCAATTGAATTATATTTATAAGTGTAAAAAATACAAATATATTTGATGTGTGGATTGCTTTGTTCATAGCATTCTCTGACTTTGAAGTTTTTAACGGGATAACACAGGTATAAATAATCAGTTACATACATGACAGGTTCTTATAGACGAGTATTGTTGCTGGCCGGGTATATTTGCATCGCGATAGTAACATCCGCACAAGTACAAAAGCAACAGCCGATAAGCGCGGGTAAGAAGATCAGTGCTGATTTATTCGGATTATTCTTTGAAGATATAAACTATGCTGCCGATGGCGGGCTCTATGCGGAGCTGGTACAAAACCGTTCATTCGAATATAGTCCGACCGACCGGAGAGAGTGGAATCCGTTTTCGTATTGGGAGTATATTACGCCCGGCTTTTCATACGGCTCCGTTCAGGTAGAAACTACATCACCGGTACATCCGAATAATCCGCATTATATAGTATTGAATATCGAGCATGCCGGTGATGCCGGTGTAGGCATCCGGAATCCTGGCTTTGACGGTATGGTAGTAAAGGCCGGAGATGTATATACCTTGTCGTTATTCGCACGCTCATTAACCGATATACCGGTTTCATTAGCGGTAAGTCTTCAAACGCCTAAGGGAAAAATACTGGCTGAGCAAAAATTTTCAACACCATCCAAAGAATGGAAGAAATATACCGCCAGTCTTGTTCCCTCCATCTATAGCGACAGTGCCTCGCTGGTTATACTGGCTACTACAAAAGGTAAATTGGCAATTGATGTAGTGTCGTTGTTTCCTGAAAAAACATTTATGAACCGACAGAACGGCTTGCGGCCTGACATGGCTCAGGCACTGGCTGATATGAAACCGAAGTTCATTCGCTTTCCCGGAGGTTGCCTGGTGCATGGTGATGGGTTAGGAAATATGTACCGGTGGAAAAACTCGATCGGCCCTGTTGAGCAACGTATCGAACAAAAAAATATATGGGGCTATCATCAAACAGCAGGGCTCGGCTATTTCGAATATTTTCAGTTTTGTGAAGATATAGGGGCCAAGCCATTGCCTGTACTGCCGGCTGCTGTCAGTTGTCAGAACTCCGGTGGCACGTGGCGTATAGGCGGCACAGGACAAAAAGCAATTCCAATGGAGGAGATGTCTGACTATATACAGGAAGTGCTAGACCTTATTGAATGGGCAAATGGACCGGTTACTTCTACCTGGGGTGCCATACGTGCTGCTGCCGGACATCCGGCTCCTTTTAATCTTGAATATATAGGCATTGGAAATGAAGACAAGATCACCCCTGAATTTGAGCAGCGCTTTAAAATGATATACGATGCCGTTCGGGAAAAGTATCCTGCTGTTACAGTTATAGGAACGGTTGGTCCGTTTCCCGAGGGCGATGATTTTTCCAGGGGCTGGGTATATGCCCGCCATCTTGCAGTGCCTGTAGTGGATGAACATTACTATAAGAACCCCGAATGGTTTATGTCCAATCTCGATCGCTATGATACGTACAACCGAAATCAACCTCAGGTATATTTAGGGGAATATGCATCGTGGGATAATAAACTGAAGAATGCTATAGCAGAGGCGGCCTATATGACCTCACTTGAACGCAACGGAGATGTTGTGCGCATGGCATCGTATGCTCCGTTGTTTGCTAAAAAGAATCACACGCAATGGAAACCCGATATGATCTTTTTTGATAACAGCACACTTTACTTCACTCCGAATTATTATGTTCAAAAAATGTTTTCGATCAACCAGGGCAATGTATACTTTGATGGAGTGGTCTCAAAAAATCAGAACGATACTACGCTGGCAACATCCTGTGTTCAGGACAGTAAAACCGGTGATGTAATACTGAAGCTGGTTAATACAAACCGGGAATCCAAAGTGATGAAGATCAGCCTGGCAAATTTTAAAGGTATATCTCCAACAGCCGGGTTGACAATACTCAGCGGAGATGCAGACGCGGAAAATTCATTTGAACATCCGCAAAATATAGTTCCGGTTCAGACATCCATAAAAGTGAGCAGGAATTTCGAACATACGGCACCTCCCATGTCGCTAAGCATTATCCGTATTAAAACAAAACGATAGCCTTTTAGCAATAGCATTATTATGAAATATATATACAGCCGGAAGTCAGTTTTTTTGATTCTCATCGTGTGGGCAATAGTGGTGAACTATATGCCATTGCTTGCACAGGTAAAACAGGCAAATAACCCGATCATCTTTGCCGATGTTCCCGATATGTCCATGATCCGGGTGGGCAATATATACTATATGAGCAGCACCACCATGCACATGAGTCCGGGGTTGCCGATTATGAAGTCCACCGACCTGGTGAATTGGCGCCTGGTAAATTATGCTTACGATACACTGGCGAATGTAGATGCGCTCAATCTCGCCCATGGAAAGAGTACCTATGGCAGGGGTTCATGGGCGAGCAGCCTGCGCTATCATAACGGTATATACTATGTTACCACCTTTGCCCAAACAACGGGTAAGACCTATATCTATACCACGGCCAATATAGAAAAAGGCCCGTGGAAGATTACAGCATTTGAACCTGCTTATCATGATCATTCCTTATTCTTTGATGACGATGGCCGGGTATATATGATCTATGGCGGAGGTAAACTCAAACTTATTGAACTGAATGCAGATGCTTCGGGTATAAAGCCTGGTACTGCGGAGCAAGTAATAATAGAAAATGCCAGCGCACCAGCTGGTATACCTATCGGACTTCCGGCAGAAGGCTCTCAGCTTTTTAAAGTAAACGGAAAGTACTACCTGTTTAATATTGCCTGGCCGAAAGGAGGCATGCGCACCGTGATAGTTCATCGGGCCGATAAAATTACCGGGCCGTACGAAGGACGTGTTGTCTTGCAGGATAGAGGTATAGCGCAGGGTGGACTCATTGATACTCCCAATGGTAAATGGTATAGCTACCAGTTCCGTGATTATGGTTCAGTAGGAAGAATACCATATCTCGTTCCGGTAACATGGCAGGATGGTTGGCCTGTATTAGGCGTTAATGGTAAAGTGCCCGATATACTGGATCTTGCTGCGAACAAAAGTTTGATACCCGGTATTGTAGCCTCTGATGAATTTGATCGTAAGAAAGGAGAGGCTGCTTTACCATTGGTGTGGCAATGGAATCACAATCCGGATAACAAACACTGGTCTGTTACTGATAGAAAAGGATTTCTTCGTATTACCACGGCCCGTATGGATACATCATTTTTGTTAGCCAGGAATACACTGACACAGCGCACCATCGGACCGCAAAGTTCTGCTGTAATATCCCTGGATATATCGAAGATGAAAGCCGGTGACTTTGCCGGTCTCGCATTATTACAAAAGCGATATGGATTGGTAGGTGTTCAATATAGCGGAGATAGTAAATTTATTGTAATGATTAATGCCGAGACTGAACAGCCTGTGGAAGCACAACGCATTCCGCTCTCGCAAAATATAGTATACCTGAAAGCCGCCTGCGACTTCCGCGAGATGAAAGATACGGCTCATTTCCTCTATAGTCTCGATGGCAAATCCTGGACAGCGATAGGTACGACTCTTCACATGGCCTATACCTTGCCACATTTTATGGGCTATCGTTTCGGTTTATTTAATTATGCATCCAAAGAAGCAGGAGGCTATGTCGATTTTGATTTCTTCCGGATCAGCAATGAATAATTGCAGAACGTAAAACAATAGTATACTCTAACTAAAAAGCTTGCAAATGTTATCTGCAAGCTTTTTTAGTTTATACCTATATATAGCGTTTACAGGCGGAGTTGTGATTCGGCCAGTATAGTTCCCTGTACGCGTGCCTTGATCTTGGCAAATGCAAGATCGCGTGCAGTAGATATATCGTCAGCAAAAGGAGAGAAGCCACAATCGTCTGTTGTGCCCAGTTGTGATGGAGGAAGTATATCGGCGGCTTCCAGGATGAGGTCGCGTATTTCCTGTGGCGTCTCAATGCGCTTGTCGAGTACATTGGTAACACCAAGAAACACTCGTTGATTAGGTTGCACGGATTCCTTGATCGATCGAAGTGTATCTTTCTTGTTTTTCTCAGCGGCGTATTCCAGGTAAAAGTTACCGGCATGCAATTGAAACAAGTAAGGCAGCAACTCCGGGTAGCCTACGTCTGCGCTATGGGTAGAATCGTTATCACCTCCCGGACACGTGTGTACACCAATGCGGTTTTGTTCTTCTTTTGTAAAACGATCAAGCACCTGGTTGTTGAGATCGATAAACATTTTGAGCAGCGACTTGGATGGATCGAGTTTTATGGCCAGTCGCGCTTCCGTAAAATCGATCTGTACAGTATAGGCACCGTTGTTAAAGCACTGACGAATATCTTTCTCGGCTTCGTTCAGCAAGTCGGCAATGAATTGTGTCTGCGTATATCCATCAATGCCTTCCTGCGGATAGAGCAGGCTAAGTGCTGATACGGAGATAACAGCTTGCTTTACCGGAAGCGATGTTAATTGTTTGGCGCGTTTAAGATAGTTGCCGGCAAAGTTTTCATACTTGAATTTTCGCCCGGTAAATTTAGGTAGTTGTCGTGTATGTCCATCGGCAAAAGGAATCACTACACCATCAGGAGCGAGCTCGCGTGATCCGTGTATAGGATAGGTAGCAAAGCTCGGTTTACCTTGTTCACCATCGGTAATAACAGGCGAGCCGGTCTGTTCGAAAAGACTGATCGTTTCCTTCAGCGCTTTCTCAAGCGCCTGATTAAATTCTGCTTCCGGAATTTTAGCTTGTGCAAAAGCACTCATGGCTTCCAGCAGGTAGCCAGGCCGTGGAATGCTTCCAATAGGTTCAGTGGGAATTTTCATATTTGTTAACGGGTTGATTGAAATATATAGTTAATGATAGGGATTGTAGTTGGCGTAGCCTTCTTCGGCTCTTGCCTTCGCGCGGTTTACATAGAACATGCGATCGGCTGGCGCCCACGTAGCGAGGCCATCTACGTACCGGTTAAACATGCAGAACGCTGCTGCTATAAGAACAGTGTCGTGTATCTCTATATCTGTGGCATCAGCGTTTCGTGCCCGCTCGATCTGATCGGCAGTTACCTGTTTGCCACCTTTCTGAACGCTTGCAGCTATAGCCAGTAGCGCTTTGAGTTTATCAGATATAGGAGCAGCCTCAGGATTACTTTTTATTTTATCGAGCTGATCTATATCCCACCCGAGATAATGTTGTGTTAAGCCTCCGTGTGCATTCTGACAGAAGAAGCAATCGTTGAGATAGGAGACGTACGTTGCTATAAGCTCGCGATCGCCTCGTGATAAAGAGTTATCGCTTCGCAGTAAAACTTCCGCAAGCTCATTAAGCGGCTTGGATGTTTCCGGTCTGAATGCCATCGGGCCTCTTATACCGGGAAGTCCTTCGGGTAATTGTATATGTGCCATTATTGTTTTTGATGATTAGAGAAAAACATAGTGATAAATCCGAACAGAAAAATTCCTGCGAACGCCAGCAGCGTGTTACCATAGCCATGAAAGAATGTTACCAGCACCCCTACAAAGAAGATGGCTATAGCCGTAACAATTCTTCCGATGTTAAAGCAGATACCGGTGAAGGTGCCGCGTATCGATACCGGAAACAGTTGAGGTATATATATAGATAGTAATCCCTGACTTATACCGAAGAATACAGAAAGCAACGCAAGCTCTGCATATATAACAGGCGAGAAGGCATGATTAAGCCCAAAGAGTAATCCTGACATAACAATGCATCCGCTGAAGCATAGCATCATGGCTTTTCGTACACCGAGTGTATTGGAGACCCAGCCGGAGATGAAGCCACCCGTGAGGCCACCACCACCGAGTAACATCATCGCTATACCACGTTCAGCTTGTCCGTCTGATCCGGTTAACAGACTTTGTACCCATGTAGGGATCCATGAGAACATTCCCCATAATCCGATGAGCATCGATCCGAAAATGATCGAGCCCCGAAGGAGATTTTTTTTATCATCTGCCGATGCTTTCGCAGATGTTATCTGTGCAGTGGTGTTCTTCCAATGTTCTGATTCTTTCAGGATCAGGAGTGCAACAATGCCGAGTGCTACAGGTAAAACACCAATCATAAACGCATCGCGCCAGTCTTTGAGCAGCACCGTAACGACACCGGAAGAAAATATACCTACCGGGAAACCAATTGAATCTATACCGATCATTACTGCGCGTGATCGCTCCGGCCATATTTCAAACAGCAGTGTAGGAGTAATAACCAGTATACCACCCACAGCAACACCCGAGAGTAGTCGAACAAGAACAACCAATTCCCACGAAGAGGCAAAGCCAATCAGCACGGTAAAAATTCCATACAAGGCAACGGAAATTGAAAGCGCTTTGGCGCGGCCTATCTTATCGCTCACCCAGCCCCATACAAAACCACCGGCTGCCCAGCCTGCTATATAGAGCGATTGTATATAGGCGCTCACGGTGTTTACATCGCCTGCACTGGTCTGGCCGGTGAGATCTTTTACCACGAGTGGCAGATATACTGCCATTAACGTGGAGATAAGACCCGCACAGGTGTTACATAAAAAACAAATGGCAAACGAAATCCAGAGAATGGCACCTGCCTTGCCGGTTTGCGTTTTCTCGGTAGCAATTATTTCACTGATCATCGTAATAGTTCGTCAAAAGTTACACTGATATAGTATATAGCTCCGATCGCGGGCGATCCGTATGCCTGGTATACCTGCTTGTTAAACAGGTTGCTTGCTCCCAGTTTTATCATCGACTTCATCGGTAATATTTTATAGTTTACCTGTGCATCTACAATAGAGAATGCCTGTATGCGACCGGGACGCATCTGGTTAAAGGTTCCGTACCAGTCGTAAGCGTCCTGCCATCGCCACGCAATATTAAAGCCGATGTTGTCGGTAATTTTACTGTTGCCAAACGTTACAGCTGTTTTATACTTGGGTGTATTAAAGCCGGGCACGTTGTTCGGGTTGGCATCACGAATATCAAAGGTCGCGAGAGTTCCGTTTGCACTGATCGTATAGCTGCGCGGAAGCATATAGGTAATGCCTGCGGTTGCACCTTGTGCGGTAACAACATCGCTTGCGTTGGTATATAATTGATACAGGTGACTGTCGCCATTGAGAAGATCCATAGCGGCCTGCGGATTTATTTTTCCATCAGCCCCCAGCACCGGACTCTGCGGTTCCATCACCACCTGGTTCAGCAGGAAGTCGGTATATCTTGAGTAATAGTAATTGACATCCACCACCAGGTTATTGGAGAGTAAGCCTTTATAGCCTACTTCAAATACTTTAACACGCTCTGGTTTAATATAGGCTACATTTGATTTTACGAGAAGATCTTTTACCTGCATGATCGCATCCTGCGGCGAAGCGCCTTGCTGTACGGCTTGCTGAAATGCACCAAAGAACGGACCGAGTGATGCACTGGTGAATGAGTTTTGATATACCGTCATTCCTTTACTGTTATCCGGTACACCACCCAGTATTGTTATAGGACCTGCATTCAGTTTTATATACTGATCGCCCGGTGTAGGATTGCGGAAACCAGTTTGGAAAGAAGTACGGAAATGATGATTCTCCGCTACGGTATATACTGCTGTAGCTCTTGGAGTAAATCGGCCGGTGAAATTCTGATTCTTGTCGTAGCGGATGGAACCTGCGAGTTTCAGTTTATCATGCAGCAGTCTTTTACCAACCTGTACAAAGGCTCCGCCTTCATTGATGATAATGCTGGAGCCCTTATCATCGAAGAGTGTTCCGTTTGTAAACATATCATACTTTCTGAAATTTCCTCCCACCAACACATCGAGTACTTTGATCTTGCTGGAGAAATCGTATTGTCCTTCTGCATGATATAGCTTGCTTTTACTTAATATACCAGCTCCGCTCAGACCCTGTGTTTTGATGAGTCGATCTTTCTGTTCATTGAACTCTGCACTGCCCGGTAGAAATCTGCCCTGGTCAGCAAACGCTCTTGCAGCAGGATGACTGCCGGCTGTTACATTGGCTATATTTCCAAGAAACGCTTCGGTATAGCGGGTATACCACATATCGTCTGCCTCGCTTTCCGAAACAATGTTTCCGTTCAAATCGCGAACCCACGTTTTGTTTATGAGTTGCCCGAGACCTTTGGCGTTATAGGAGTCGTGCGAGTTTTCCGCTGTTGAATAAGCCCGGATGAAATAATTCGATCCCTTTAATTCAATCTTGTTCTGTTGTAACGTAAAGTTGTTAATGGAGAAGCGATTGCTTCCGGTATAGTTCGCAGTGCCCTGGCCAAAATTATACTGATAGCTCAATACCATGTTGTTGGTAATGCGATAGTGCAGCGCTCCGCTTAGTTTAAGACTATATACATGGTAGTCGGTGAGATCGCGTTCTTCATAACCGGTTCTTGAAACACGGCCTACACCCTGAATGGTGCGGGCATCATCATCGCCGTATATATTTAATGCATTTCGGGCGGGATTGTTGTCACCGCGTTGGTCAGCCGGAGTGCCCGGATCGACATCGGTATAATTGGTGGCGAAGAAATCTAGTCCTTTGAAATACGATGCATTTACTTTGAACGCAAACCGGTTGTTGAATGCTTTCGCATAGCGAATGGAATAATCATAGAGTAAATGCGGATCGGTATATTTATCATTGATGTGATTGAGGCCAAGCTTTGCCTGTGCACTTAAGCCCTGGTAACGGAACGGATCTTTTGTTCGCATCATCAGCACACCGTTAAAGGCTACGGGACCATACAGCGCGGATGCAGCACCGGGTATCAGCTCGGCACTTTCCATATCCAGGTCAGAAGAGCCGAACAAATTTCCTACAGCGAAACCTAATCCCGGTGTTTGATTATCGACACCATCCACCAGTTGAAGAAATCTTGAATTGCCTGTGTTGTTAAAACCGCGCGTGTTAATTTGTTTGAAGGTGAGTCCGCTTGTAACTAATTCTACACCTTTCAGATTTTCCAATGCATCATAAAATGAGAGCGAGGGTGTTTGCTCAATATCGCGCGCACTCATCTTTTCTATACTTACCGGTGACTGTAAGATATTTTCTTCTACGCGTGATGCTGAGATAACTACTTCGTTCATAACCTCGCTGGACTCTGTGAGCTGTACTGTAAGACTTGTTGAGGCATCGGTAACTTCGCGTTCCTGCCGCTGAAATCCTACCATAGTAATGATCAGTGTGAGTGGGGGAGTGAGTGTTGTGTTGATTTCAAAATTGCCTTTTGAATCAGTCACTGTTCCTGTGACTTTACCTTTAATTAAAATGTTTGCACCAGCAATAGCACTTCCTTTTTCATCGGATATAGTGCCGGTAATTTTTGTACCCTGTGTAAATGCCGTGGTTACACAGAATAAGTAGAGCATCAATAGTAGAATTTTTTTCATAGGGGGTTAGGGTTTGGGGGCTTACTGTTCAGTAAATCAATTCATGGTTGCAGTATTCTATTGGTATAGCGGATACTTGTTATAGTATGATAAAAAATGCGACAGGAATTTCATTCTCCGATTTACAGGAGAACGTTCATGGTCAGAAGCTGCAGTGAACCGCGTGCCGATATATATACCTGGATGAAGAGGTATACTAATTATGGAACATCAAGGAAAATACAACTACGATCGGGCCGGTTGCAGTATCTGTTTCAGGCTCTTTCAGGAGGATGGATAATGGAGGCGGAGAATGTAGGGATCAGCATTCCATAATCGGATGAGTGCTGAAGATTATATACCCAGCCGGAGGAAGCTGTATATAAAGAAAAGACTTGCGACAAATAATCTTTTAAAAAGTTAACCGTAATTTTTGAGGTCGACTTGCTGTCGCTCTGGAGATCGCCAAATGTTTTTACATAGTCTTTTAGAGCGTGGTTTATTTTTTTATGCGTATAGTCTTTTACGCAAATCACTGTAAGTGTGTCGTTGGAGTAGCGTTGTTTAACAAGGCGATAGAACTCACCTTCATGTTCAAATTCTCCCTGCGCGCGTTCAAAGTCCGTCTGGTCGAACAGGTAGGGAATAGACACCGGTATATGGATGGTAACTAACTGCAGTCCACTATAATTATCGGAATCGAACACCCTGTTCATGGCTACATCATTCTGATGATAGAGACCCAGGAAAACGCCATAGTATCCAATAGCATTCAGAAATAGTAATACAATAAAGACTATGGAAAAGAATCTTTTCAAGGTTTGGGTTCGAATGGTTAGTTTAAACTAAAACAAATTTCAGATAATTCAAAATCAGCAGTTCGGTAATGGCGCTGCGGTTCTTTTATTGCAAAAACAGGATTCTGAAGCACAAAAAAATAATATAGCTATAGTATCGTAAAGTTTAGCCGATTTCCTACTTTAGATTGAAAGAGCCCATCTTTCTTCTGCCACTCATTCTATATTAGGTGAGTTGCGGAAAAGATGGGCTTTTCACGTTATAGCAAGTATAGTGTTATTGGCAATTGTTTACCGTATAGTATAAATCATTCATTAAAAACTAACCCCTACCATATGTCTTTCTTTGTTGATTTTCATTGTCATCCTTCCATGAAGCCTTATGGAAAAAGTTTTGATAGTAATTCAGTTGGTCACAATAGTGATGACCCGGACGATCTGAACAGCATCTGGCACTACGACTCGCCTAATCTTTTTGAGCGTGGCATTCAGTCTCTCACTGGTATATCGAAGTTTACACAAGCCGATTTTACCACGTTATCCTTTGGCGATGTGCGGTTGGTTTGTGCATCGTTGTACCCGATTGAGCGTGGCTTTTTCAGAAACAAACTCGGAGATAAAATACTCAGCGACCTGGTGAACGATTTTATTACCGGAGTTGGTAAAGCCCGGGTAGATTCCATACAGAACGTTACAAATTATTTTGCCGACCTCGAACGCGAATATCAATTCTATAGCGCGTTGAACAATCGGTCCATCGAAACAATGTCGGGGACGTTCAAATATAGGATGGTTAGCAGTTATGCCGAGATAGAGCGTACGCTTGCTGAAGACCCGATGAAAGACAATATCATTTTTGTGGTGATGACTATTGAAGGCTTGCATGTGTTAAATGAAAACGAAGATGGTGCACCGGATGATGATACGTTTCTCGATAATGTGAGAAAGCTGAAGCGATGGGATTGCGCTCCATTCTTTGTTACGTTCTCGCATCATTTCTACAATCATCTATGCGGGCATGCACGCAGCCTGACCGGCATTGTAGGAAAAGCCACCGACCAAAGTGAGGGTATGAATACAGGATTTACTCCGCTGGGCAGAAGGGTGCTGGACGAGGTATTAAGTGAAACGAATGGACGAAGAATATATATCGATATAAAACACATGAGTGCTTTGGGAAGGAAAGAGTACTTCGATATACTTCAAACATCGTATCCGGGACAGGAGATACCGGTTATTGTGAGTCACGGTGCAGCCAATGGTTTACGTTCGATGGATGAGCATGTAGTCGATGGCGAGGCAACAGCCTACAAGCTGCTGCAGGAGGATATCAACTTCTATGATAATGAGATTTTAGCTGTTGCCAGAAGCGGTGGTATTTTCGGATTGCAACTGGATGAACGCAGAATAGCCAGCGCACAAACGCTGAAGTCTGTAAAGCACTCTGTGTTCATGAACAAGATACGGCACTACAGGGCCGAGCTTCTATGGAACCAGTTTCAGCATATAGCGGAATTGCTCGATCGAAACAATCTTCCTGCATGGGATTGTATGACAATCGGCAGTGATTTCGAAGGCATCATTAACCCGATAAACGGATACCTCACCGCAGAGACCATGACTCACCTCGAAGCGTACGTGGAACGCTATGTTTTTAACTATATGAACGACCGCGGCAAGCAACTGAAAAGCTTCAACCAGATCAGCGCAGCAGAAATTGTTACGCGGATCTTTCATAGCAATGGCATGAACTTCCTCCGGAAATTCTATTAAAATGAACAAACCACCCTGAAGGGAGGATGGCTTGTTGTATAGTATAGTTCAGCTTTTACTTGCACAATAATCAGCCGTGTGCTTACAAATTTTCTTTACTTGTGTTCTCACCCTGCTGCCTTGATTCTTGCTGGAAGAAATAATTTGCATTGTGTCGATGATTGGATAAGTGAGACTTCATATATAGTATAGTGCGTAAAATTATAGTATAGATAGAATGATCCAGAGTAGATCGACTATAGACAGATCAGACGGTCATAACTATACACAAATTCCTGTTGAACGAATTTTGTCATGATAATAAACTATATAGCGGTATAAGCCTAAGTTTATTAGAGAGTCATAGTCACGGGTTGGCCAAGATGCGCCATGAGAGGTACCTGCAAAAAGCTTTGGTTATGCTATTTTGGATAACATTCTCGGTAGATGAGTATATATACTTATAAGGTATACTATTTCAAACTCTTTCTGGTATATATGGGATAAATCGATGGTCATTTGAAAACCTTCGGGTACTCAAACTTCAAAGTTCCCTACGAGAACTAATTTCCAAGAGGCAAGATCAAAGTGAATTAGTCTGGGCATGAGAGATGAGAGCATATCAATGGTAAAGGAGATACCTTGGAAGGTGTTAAGTGGCGCCTGAGTAAGGAGAGAATCTAGTCGATTTTCGATGCCAGTCCTGAGTAGTTTTTTGTGACACAGATAAGCATGATAAGCGGGATTTTTTTAAGGCAAAAATCTACCCTTAGAGGCACCGGGTTTAGTCCGAAACCTCCAACTTTTGATCAATTCTTCAGGTGTTTAAACGCTTTTTTAGAGAAATTTTCCTCCTGAATATCGATAAACTTACTTGTAGAGCTTTTTCAGCGAAAAAATCTTCGATGAACCGACGTTGAGCCATATAAACGAATTTGCAATCGGAATCTCATGATTGCCTGATGATCATATTAGAGACTCAGGCCTCTTTTTGAACACTTCATTTGGTTTTGGTATCTGTACCCTCCTTTGCGTTACTTATTCCAAGTATAAATCAGCAATTTATTACACCCAAGTTGCGGCCCAAGATTTTGCTCTTTGGGGTTGTAACACTTGTTTCGTTTACCTTCACGCCTTAGTAGTAACCAATTTTAAGGCATATAGCGCTGTTTTTAAAGACTTATAAGGGGTAACAAATACTTGATCTATGGCTGGAAGTCGCACCATTTTTAGGAATCTTCTTTTACTTATTTTTTTAGCTGTTGTTACAAACAGTTTTGCGCAGGTAAATACATCAACAGGGACTC
>NZ_DATCSD010000433.1:0-10423 GCF_036568665.1 Ohtaekwangia sp.
AACCGTGAAGCACAGAAGGCTCTTTACGAGTACTTCTATGGGTATGCCATGAGTGTTTGTCTGCGGTATTCCAAAACAAGGGAAGAGGCTAAGGAAATATTGAATGACGGATTTATGAAGTTTTTTACACATGTACATCAACACGATGAACAGGCTTCAGCAAAATCATGGTTGCGAAAGATCATGATCAATACCGCCATTGACCATTATCGTAAAAACAATAAACACTATCATCATCAGGATATCGAAAATATAGCCGTTCAGAATATTTCTACCGGTGCTACAGGAAATGAGCAAGTGGCGTATGAAGACCTTATCGCTCTTGTACAAAAATTGCCGGACGCTTATCGTGCTGTATTTAACCTGTATGTGATCGATGGATTCTCGCACGAAGAAATAGCCGAACAGTTGGGTATTGTAGTAGGTACATCCAAGTCTAATCTCTTCAAGGCAAGAGAGCATCTGAAGAACCAGTTACGAAAAATAAACATCAACAGTTATGCGCAATATTTCTGATGATGAACTGGACAAACTCTTCCGCGATGCTGCACAACATGTAAAGCCGGAGTTTGATCCGCAAGACTGGGAAAAGTTATCGAATCGTATCGATCGCGATACACGCACAGGCAGGTATAAACGTGCGGGCTATATTTCGCTCGCGCTTTTACTTTTACTCGCTTCCTGGTGGGGTATAAACAAGTATAATGCTTCTTCAACAAAGAATATATCGGAGGTGGCTGAAACACCGGGCTCGCCAGAGAAGGTATTACCTTCATCACGCGCTGAGAGTGATTCCGATGCTATATCTGAGCAGGTTAAGAGTGATTCGTCCGTTCATGGGGATGATAAACATGCATCCCCGGAAGGAAATGCTCATGCAGAGAGTGATGGTCGTTCTGCCGATCAGAAGGAAATATATACTGAACCAGCGCAGCGATCATCCGGAGAGTTATCTTCTTCGAAAAATGACAGGGATGCAGAACAAAGTATATCGAAGGCGGAACGAACAAGTAGTGTGAATGCATCGGCCGATAAGCGCAATCAGCGTCAGGCAGCAGCGATAGCATCACAGACATCCGATAATAATAACAAGGCTAACAATACATCTTCTTTAAATTTTTCGCAGGAGAGATCCGGTAAGCGAACGGATCCTCGTAAAAGTATCAGAGGGGTGAAGGATGGAAAGGTATCAGGTCATGGCGATGGTTTATCATCGCCTGACGCTGATACAATTGCGTTGGTCGCAAAAAATAATAATGAAGCACAGAAACAATATACCGCATCGTTATCCGGTAAACAACCCGGGAAAAATCCGTTGAACGAAAAGCAATCGGAACAACACTATGCCGAGGCAGAATCAAATGCCGATAGCAATAATAATTCAACAGCAGGAAATGCAAGCGATGCTGAGGCAAGCACTGTGAATAAAAACGCTGTGCAAGGTAGAAACGGAAATATACTTTCAGTAACAGACGCTTCTGCTGGTAAAGACAAAACACAAGAAACTGCTATAGGCGATGATAAGAATGTTACAGTAACGAACGCTACTGCTGCAAATACAGGTATAAATGGGAAAACGGGCGAAGCAGGAGCTGCCAGCGGGCAGAAGAAATATACTCAAGCTTCGCAGGAGCATTCAAATGATAGTATATCGGCTGTAAAAGGAAATGCCACGGGTAATAATGCTGCCGTTGGTAGTGCTGCTACAGGAACAGTTGCTACTGGTAAAAATGGTCGTGGCAATTTATCTGACAGTACTATAGAAGGCACTTCGAAGCAAAACCAGGTTACACCTGTTAATGCTACGGAAAGAAACAAACATTATAAAAGCGATTCTGAAAAGACTATAAATGTCGCGGGTAATTATCAAGCCGTTGATAGTAGCAAAGGAACTGTACAAGGTGTGGTTATCGAGAACCAAAAGAATGATCTGCTCGATCCTGCAAAACGCAATAGTATAGCATCAGGAGAAAATGCGAAATATATACCTTCTTCCAATGGAGATAGCGTGACGATAAGCCGGAAGGAGCGCGAAGGAGCTAACCATAACGCGAACCAGTTTAACAGTATCGCTAATAAACAGAATGAGGCTGTTGGTAGTACTGGTAAAGAAAAGACTTCAGGTGTTTTGAGTGAAGATACAGCGAACAATACTACTGGTGAAGTACAGGGAGATAGCAGTAGTATAATAAAACAAAAGGCGGATGCTACAGCGACTCAGGATCAAACAAAATCATCTACGGCCGACAGTCTTGTAGCGAAAGCAGACTCCGTAGCTAAAACTAATAACCATCGCGATTCTGTAGCAACGGAGCAACAGGAAGAGAAGAAAGAAAAGTCTCAGAGAAAAAGTAAATGGTTTGCCAAGTTGGTAGTGTCACCGGATTTTAGTGCAGTAGGCTACACCAGGCCTGGTAAGCCGGGAACAAATATAGGCTTGCTGGGAGAGTACTCTCCATCGGGTCATTGGGGACTTAGTATAGGAGCTATATGGTCGAAGAAGTTATACGGTTTGTCTGATCCGGGTATGACCTATAGTAATAATGGTCATTCAGCCTGGGCAACGTACCTGGATGGTGATTGTCGCGTTCTCGATATTCCCATTAACGTAACCTACTATATTATGCCTGGTGCACGATTAAATGTATATGCTACAGTGGGTGCATCGTCATACCTGATGTTGCGCGAGAATTATACCTATACCATGATGTCGGATACGATGTATGAGTATTACTATTCAGAAAATTATAAGAACAAGAACAACAACTGGTTTAGTATGCTCAACCTCTCTATTGGCATACAGTACAGAATCAGCGAACGCTTTTTGTTCCAGGCAGAGCCTTTCCTCAAAGCTCCGGTGTCGGGTGTAGGACAAGGTAAAATTGATCTCGTAAGCCTGGGATCGTTCTTCACGCTGAAGTATCAAATCAATAAATAAAGATGGTTCGGAAAGTAAATTTTGCAAGTGCAGTTGTATTGGCTGTTCTTTTCTGGCGATGCACCAATCACGTGGAGGTGGCAACAGTGGATTGTAGTTTAAATCCTACTGCTATAGCAGTGGAGTCCACAACAAACCCTACAAGTTGTGAGAGCTTTGATGGCGCTATAACTGTAACGGGTTCCGGTGGCGAAACGCCCTATCAATATAGTATAGATGGCGGAGTAACGTTCCAATCATCAGGAGCGTTTACCGGCCTGGGGGGTGGTACATTTATAGTGACGTTAAAAGATTCGAAAGGATGTGAGAGTCAGACAGAATCAACGTTGACTATACAAGGTTCCGATCTGGCGGCTACGTATGAAGCAACAGCGGATTCAGAATGCCTTTCTGATAATGGAACGATAACGATTAACGCTACCGGTTCGCATACACCTTTTCAATATAGAGTAGGGTCAGGCAGCTTTGTATCTGATGGTACATTTACCGGTTTGGGCGAAGGCACCTATAGCATTACTGTAAAAGATGCAGAAGGTTGTTCGCTGGCCATCAGCGCTACCGTTGCGCATGGCAATACAGGTATAACCTGGAGCAATGATATCAAAACAATCATTGATGCTAATTGCGCTGTTTCCGGTTGCCACGTGAGTGGAGGACAGAGTCCTAATTTCACAAACTTCTCCAATGTACAGAAGAATGCGAGTCTGATAAAATCACGTACGGGCAGCAGATCTATGCCACCCGATGGAAGAACGATCACACAAGATCAGATCAATTTGATATCGTGCTGGGTAACTGACGGAGCACTACAGAACTAAAGTTGTTTTATTCTAATTAACCATAACTAATCCACAAACAATCATGAGAGTATCGATAGTCGTGTTGATGGTAGCCTGTTCGGTGGCCAGCACATTTGCGCAGAAGTATACCGTAAGTAAGAGCATGATTACTTTCTATTCGCACGCAGCGATCGAAGATATAAAGGCTGACAACCAGAAAGCCACCAGTGTATTTTATTCAAACACCGGAGATATAGCGTTTGTTGTGCCAATCAATGAATTTCAATTCAAGAAGTCGCTGATGCAGGAGCACTTCAATGAAAAATATATGGAGACTGAAAAATATCCGAAGGCAACCTTTCAGGGCAAAGTATCAGGCTATGATGCTGCAGTTGTAACATCACAGAATGTAACTGCGAAAGGTAAACTTACTGTACATGGTGTAACCCGCGATGTAGAAATACCAGGCACCATTGAAAAGTCGGGCGATAACCTGAATATGAAGTCTGTATTCATTGTCAAGTTAGCCGATTATAAAGTTGATATACCTAAGCTGATGTGGCAAAATATAGCCGAGCAAGTAGAAGTAACTGTACAATTTACCTATAAACCTCAATAGTAAACATGCGATTATTTTCAAAAGGGGCAATATCCACTGCGTTGACATTGCTTGCCACTGTGGCCTTTGCCCAGGATGATTTGTTGAAAGAACTGGAGTCTACTTCGGAGCAGGAGCCGGCTTATGTAGCACAAACTTTTAAAGGTACTCGACTGGTAAACGGACATACCGTAGAAACTGTAGGAAAGGGAACACTCGAATTTATTTTCTCTCACCGTTTTGGTCGCCTCAACCAGGGATTGTATGAGCTGTACGGATTGGATGATGCGTATGTACGTCTTGGTCTTGAATACGGACTTACCGATAAACTGGATATAGGTATAGGAAGAAGCTCTACCGATAAAACAGTGGATGGATACCTGAAGTATAAATTATTAAAGCAGTCGAAAGAAGGTGTACCGGTTACGATCACACTTTTTGGAAGCACGGCCTATAAAGCATCTCCGCGTGATGCCGATGTACCGGATGGGTTTGAACGCACCGACAGACTTGCTTATACCGGACAAATGTTGATTGCGCGCAAGTTCACGTCAGCGCTTTCTCTGCAATTAATGCCCACATTTGTACATAAAAATTACGTGGCATTGGATGAAGGAAAAAATAACCAGGTTGCTCTGGGGGTGGGCGGACGATTGAGGCTCACGCGTAGCGTTTCAGTGAATGCCGAATATTACTACCGCCTAAATACGGATGATGCAAATCCCTATCGTGATGCATTGGGTTTTGCCATCGATATTGAAACCGGAGGTCACGTTTTCCAGATCATTCTTACAAACACGCGTGGTATGACGGAACGCTCGTTTATTACCGAGACAGACGGGAAATTCTTTAAAGGAGATATACATTTAGGCTTTAATGTTACACGTGCTTTTCAATTAAAGCGTAAGTAACAAACGGGGTATAGAAATAAGATATAGTTTATTTTTCGTCCGCTAAAAGATTAAAAAAAGCTTCAGGTATTTTTTTACCTGAAGCTTTTTTAATGTCCAGATGTTCGCAAATGGGTATCAAATGTTGCCAGCAAGTAATATAAAATGACTTCGTTTTACTGGTTAGGACTGAATAGGAGACATCAAACGTGTCAAATTATCGGGATATACAGTTAACAAAATACCCCGTGCAAAAGTCTATACAGGAAACTGTGTGATACAAGTACACCTTTTTGTCATCCCATAATACCGTAAACATACTAAGGGTATATACATATTTGTCTATGCGTAGCCAATCACTGCTATCATATGTTAGCCACGTTATCTTCCGTTGGTAAATCCCTATAAAACTTACTTGAGAAAGGTCAGCGACTGGAGAAGGAGTCGTTGCGTGAGAGCCGGAGAACTTATTTAAAATAAATATGATAAAGCTAATTGTAATTGACGATCATGCCTTGTTTAGAATTGGTCTGGTATCTATTCTCAAAAAAGATCCTCGGTTCAGTATAGTAGGGGAGTTCAAAAATTTCAGCGCGGTGAAATCTCAGATTAACGACATCCATGCAAACCTGGTACTGATCGACATTTCGCTGGACAAAGAAAGCGGACTGGATGTTGCCAAGTATGTGAAGGAAAAAAAGCCCGGCATTAAAGTAGTTATTCTCAGTTCGCACAAAGAAGAATTTTACATCGTTAATGCTATGGAAGCCGGTATAGATGGCTATATCCATAAAGATGTGGAGTCAGAAGAACTGATTCTTGGTTTGCACAAAGTTATGCAGGGCGAAAAATTCTACTCGCTCGAAATATCCAATCTCCTGGTGAGCAGCCTCTATAAAAAATCCTACAGAGGTCTTCCGTTCCTCACTAACAAAGAAAAAGAAGTTGTTAAATACCTTATTGAAGGGTGCTCCAGTAAAGAGATCGCTGCACGCATGGAGGTAAGTCCGCGCACAATCGAAACACACCGGGCAAACGTGCTTGGAAAATTTGATCTGAAAAATACCACCGAACTGGTAGCAAAGATTGCCGAACAGAAAATCCGGTTCTGATTTTTCGGAAGAATGTCTTTTTGAGATATACTCCGAATAAGAGTCTGTTGATTTTATTATAAATATAGCACCCTGGAAGTACTGTATATGAGGAAAGGATTGTGTCTTGGTTTGCTGGTATTTATGCTTGTGGCAAAGCATGCCTGTTTGGCGCAGCAATCGGTAGTTGACAGTTTATATGCCGTTTTAAAAACTCTTCCGCAAGACACAAATCGTGTCAATACACTGTCTGTGCTATGCGATGAACAAAGCTATCTCGATAACGAGAAGATGCCTGCAATAGCACAGGAAATGATCACGTTGTCTCAAACTATTAATTTCCCCAGAGGCGAAGCCAAAGGCTATATATTTCTGGGAGTATATAACGGACGCAGCGGGAATCCTACCAAGGCCGTTGATTTTTTTCTGAAAGCCCTGCGCATATACGAAGCGTTGCACGACAATAAACGTATAGCGGCCTGCTACAATAATGTCGGTGTTATTTTTCTTGATCAAAAAGACAGTGATGAAGCGCTGAAATATTTTAACAAAGCACTTGCTGTCTGGCAAAAGCTTGGATTTAAAAGCGGTATATCACGGATATGGAGCAACATTGCCTATATACATGAAAATGCAAACCGTGATTCTCTCGCACTGCAATACTATATGCGCGCGTTGGAGATAGACCGGGAAATTGATGATAAGCCTTCGTTGGGCAGCGTGCTGTCGTCAATAGGAGGTATATACTTTAAAATGGGAAAGCTGTCCGAAGCCATTGCATGGGAAGAGAAAGCCCTTAAAGAAGTAACAGGCTGCGGATCTGTGTCGCTATATGCTGATATCTATGGTATCTTGAGCGAAATATATATTGCTCAACACAAAACTCAGGAAGCGTTGGAAGCTGCCAGAAAGGCGCTGCAATATGCACGTGAATCAAATATAAAAGGTAACATAGCCGATAGTTACCTTCAGATGTCTAAAGTATACGAGATACAAAAAAAATATGACCAGGCTTATATATACCAGTCGCGCTATATAGCACTGAACGATAGTTTGCAGGGTGCTGACGCGAGGAACTCCGTGGAAAGTTTGAGACATAACTATGAAATGGAGAAGAAGGAGATGGAACTTTCGGTGATGTCGCATCAACGCGATCTCGAAGTATATAGAAGAAACTCTTTGATGATCGGTCTTGCCGGTGCGGTCTGTATTCTTCTGTTAATCCTGAGCCGTCAGCGGTTATCATTGAAGAGGCGGAAGGAAGTTGAACGCAAAAATCAATTACTGATACGCGAGCAAGTGTTGCGTCATGAAAGTGAAGAGAAATACCGGTCGTTGATAGAAAGCACACTGCTTGGTGTTTGTATTGCTGAAGACAATAAAGTAATCTATGCAAACAAAACGTTGCTTGATATTTTTGGATATACCGACCTGGAGAAATATAGTGATGGAGATATGCCGCATGTTGCCATGCATGCAACTCCGGAAACAAGGACATTAATAGCCGATCTTATCCGAAAGCATGATGAAAGCGGAGCATTGTTTCGATCCATCATCGGACATTTTTACGACAAGGATGGCAAGATACGGTCGTTTGAAGTACAAGCCGATAACATTGTATTAAGCGGGAGACACTGCCGCATGTATGTACTGATCGAAGTAACGGAGAGGCTGGCGGCCGAACAATCTTCACGCGAGATGGAGAAACTATTCCGGTTATCACTCAATTTTTCAAATATAGGCAGTTGGCGCTGGAACTTTCTGACAAACACATTGCTCTGGTCTGAAACAACCTATAAGATATATACCATGTCGCCAGCGGAAGGTATTACAGACGATAAATTCATGGGATGTGTACACCCGGACGATCGCGAGAAAGTAAGGTCACAGGCTTTTGAATGTGTAGAGAAAGGCGAACCTTACCAGGTGGAGCACAGAATTTATACTGCCAATGGAGACATACGTTGGGTGCGATTAAAGGGCGATGTATTCCGTAATGCCAGCGGACAGGCAATAGAAATATTTGGTGTAGCCCGTGATGTTACGGAATCGAAACTGATCGCTGAAGAACTTCGGCTGAGCAAGGAGAAATATCAAATGCTGGCGGAAGCCGGACATGAAATGGTGGGGCTGTATAATTGCAGTGGTGTGATGGAGTATGTATCTCCTGCTATAACCACAGTGCTGGGATATATGCCCGAAGAAGTGGTGGGTGGAAGGTTGATCAATGCGTGCATCCATCCGATGGATCGAAGACGACTCATCCTTACGTTTAAAGAAGCTGCTAAATATCCTGGACGAAACTATACCGTGAAAGTCAGGATACAACGGAAAAATTCCGATGACTATGTATGGCTTCAAAAGAGTTTTAAAGCGGTACAGGATAAAGAAGGGAAAATTACTTCGATTCGATCGTTGTCACGCGACATCAGTTATGAGATTGAATACGAACAGAAGTTAAATCAATCAAACGCACGACTCACCAATTCACTGCGAGCCTATAAATCGCTGAACAAACGCCAGCATGTGTTGTTAAAGGAATTGCGAAAGCGATCGCTGCAACTGGAAAGTATAAATCATAAGCTGATCGACTCGCAGTATAAACTCAAGCAAGCATACCGCCAGCTGAAGATCAAGACAGATGCGCTGAACGAGATTGCCATCATTATTTCGTCTGATAGTAAAGGTATTGTTACCGATGTTAATCCTTTGTTTGAAAAGGTAATGGGATATACTCAAAGCGAAGTAATTGGGCGTGCTCACCGCGAGTTACAGACCTATATATCGGGTATACAAGGGCCTTCATTCTTTGACGCTATCTGGGAGCAGCTTCGCACCGGTAAAGGCTGGCGTGGTGAAGTTTGCTATCGTACCAAACAAGGCGATCTGGTCTGGTGGCACAAGCATATTGTTCCGCTTATGAATGATGGTGAGTTTGAAGGATACTTTTCGTTTAGCTATGATATAACACTGAGCAAGAAACGCGAAGAAGAGATCATTGAGGCGAAACACATAGCTGAAGCTGCTTCAGCGATTAAGGAAGATTTCCTTTCCGTTATGAGTCATGAGATACGAACACCGTTGAACTCCGTTATAGGTCTGTCAAATTTATTACTCAATAAAAATCCACGCGAAGATCAACAGGAGATCATCAAGACGCTGAAGAACTCCAGTGATAACCTGATGTATCTGGTAAATGATATACTGGACTATAATAAAATACAGGCCGGTAAAATCGAGCGCGAAGAAATTGCTTTCAATACACTTGAGTTCCTGCAGCAGTTCCAATCGGCATATCAACCTATCGCTCACGAAAAAGGGCTGGACTTCCGCGTAACGGCCGATGCTGTTATACCGCCTATGCTGATTGGCGATTCCATGCGTCTCAACCAGATATTGAACAACCTGGTGAACAACGCCCTTAAATTTACACAGCGTGGTTTTGTAAAGGTAAAGATATCGCAGACGGCAAGAACAGATGATACATGTCGCCTGTTGTTCGAGGTACACGACTCGGGTATAGGTATATCTGCCGATAAACTTCCAATGATCTTTAAACCTTTTCAACAGTCAGAGAAGTATATATCGCGAAAATTCGGAGGTACTGGGCTTGGGCTTTCCATCGTAAGAAGCCTTGTGGAGTTGCTCGGTGGAGATATATCAGTTAGCAGCGTGGCAGGCGAGGGCTCTGTGTTTTCGGTAAGCCTTCCATTTACCGTGGGGATTGAAAGTATACCGGAGGTTCGTCAAAAAGAGAAGCAGGATGTATCGTTGCTGGCATCATTCAGAGGATATCGCATACTCTATGTGGAAGATGTAGAGTCGAACCGTATGCTGATCAGTAACTATATGAAAGATTATGGTGTGGAGTGTACCATTGTGCCTGATGGTGAGCTGGCATTGTTCCATACTGCCAATAAAATATTCGATGTTATACTGATGGACATTCAGATGCCGGGGCAGGATGGATATGAAGTAACACGTGCTATACGGGCGCAGGAGCGGGGACGGAACATTCACACACCGGTAATTGCCTTTACGGCTGAGACGCTATCCGAAGAATTGAAGGAAAGGGTTGCCAGCAATAGTATACAAGACATTCTGACCAAGCCTTTCAAGTTTGATTC
>NZ_DATCSD010000434.1:0-6101 GCF_036568665.1 Ohtaekwangia sp.
AAAAAAATGGCGATGAAAAAATGCAAAGTGATAAGTAAAGGTACATCAGGCATCAGGAATTGTGGCAATATATTTCCCATTGTGTCAATATCTTTCCCATTGTGTCAAAATGTTTCCATTGTGTCAAAATTGCGTCCTGGAGCCGGAAAATCTTTTGTAAACAGAGTTCGTATCTTTACAAGTATATAGGAAGCCAAGGCCTATAAAATTATATATAGTACAAATGAATCAACGAAAGCAAACTTGCAGTATGTGCCGCTGAATATTAAAGTATAAGATCATTTATAGTCCTTACAAAGTGAAGCAAAACGAGGGAATGAATGGAGGGGAAGATTAAATTATGGCTGTAGCATTAAGAGAAAAGAAGATCTCAGGAGGTAAAAAAGTATCGTTCTATCTGGATATATACCATTCGGGCAAGCGCTGGTATGAGTTTCTGGGTATACATGCCCGGACAGAAAAACCGGCACCGGCAGATAAATCGAATCGTCAACTGGCCGAAGAAATATGTATCCGGCGTCAGCATGAACTCATTGTAGACAATCACGGGCTGATTGACAAGCAAATGAAGCTTGGAGATTTTGTTGATTTCTTTGAGCAATATATAGATTCAAAGAAATCGAACAGCAACCGTTCTTCAACGCTTTATCAACTGAAACGGTTTGTTGGCAAACAGTGTCTGCCAATTGCCAAAGTTACCACCTCATGGCTCAAAGAGTTTGAATCATTCCTGCTAAAAACGATTTCCGTTAACTCTGCCCTGAGCTATTTAAAGAATGTTGGTGCCTCGTTAAATTACCTTGTAAGCAAGCAAGTCATTGCCCGTAACCCGTGGCATGCTGTACCTAGAAGTGAGAGACTGAAAAAGAAAGATACCAAGCGTACAGCCTGGACAATCGAGCAACTGGCAAGACTGGCGGCAACATCCTGTAATATCAAACAGCAATACAGACAGGCGTATTTCTTTGCTTGTTTTACGGGCCTTCGCTGGAGTGATACCAATGGTCTTCGCTGGGATAATATCATGGAGCGTTACTTCGATGGCAAGCTGGAATGGTTCATCCATTTTACACAGCAGAAAACGGATTCTTCCGAGTACTTCCCGCTCTCCGATCAGGCGATTAGTATTCTTAAATCCCGAAAGCAGGAGTCTGCCGGCACAGATGATGGTGGCTACATATTCCCGCAAGTAAAAGAAACCGACAGCAAGAACAAGTTAGTACAGGCACGTGTAAACTATGCCCTGAAAAAATGGGCAAAAGCTGCGGGCCTTGATCACACGCGCATGCACTTTCATACAGGCCGCCATTCGTATGCTACCAACTTGTTGGAACGCACCGGAGAATTATATACCGTCTCCAAGCTACTCGGTCACAAGAGCATACAGACTACGCAAATCTATGCGCAGGTGAGGGACACTGTAAAATATGCAGCGGTGAAAGCATTGCCCTGCATTGAGCTTGTCAGCGGTTCATCTTTACCCACAGTAGATAAAGCGGCCTGATCGGACAGCATTAATATAAAGTACACAGTAAACAGTATAGAATAATAACCAATACAGAACATGGAGAACGGAATCTATTTATCAGGGATGAGTAAAGCGGAACTTAAAGACCTTCTGCGCGAAATCTTGACAGATATACTGAAAGACCACAGGGGTCGTGATACAGTAATGATTACCGATATATTGGATGTAAAGGAGGCTGCGGCATTCCTTCGGTCGAAGGTCACCACGCTCTATGAGAAGACATCGGCTAAAATTATTCCCCATTTCAAGAAAGGTAATAAGCTTTATTTCAGGCGTCATCAGCTGGAAGCATGGATTGAGAACGGTAAAGTAAAAACGGTGGATGATCTGCAAAGCGAAGCAGTGTCCTACAGGCTGCGAAAGAAGTAACGAAGTATATATCAACATAAACAAACAGTAACAATTAAAAAATCAACAAAGTATGAGAACTAGAAATTTTGAAGTACCTGCCGATCTGATAACAGAATTTGCTCAGATCATGGAAGATCACGAATTGGATAATGTGATCGAGGGAGTAACCGAAGATGGCGAGATAGAGATCAGTGTAGATTATGAACCTGCGCAAAAGAAAGTCATTGAGCAGATACATGAAATCATTGATCGTTACCACGATGAAAACGAGGAGAATGACCTGGAGGAAGAGGGAGAAACGGAAGACGAAGATGAAGACGAAAATTAATCAGTATTAAAAGGATTCAACGTAAAACAATATACGTGTCACTTAAAAACAATTTATAGTTATGAGTACAACAAATGAACAATCTAAAGCCAATGAGCAGGGAAAATCCAATGAGCTAAGTAAAGCTGCATCAACAAAGGAGCAGGAAGTTACAACGGCTCTAACGGAAGTAATCGGCCACCTCGTGGTGGGTGTTGTAGGTTACATCTTTGGAAAAGGCACGGCGGAGTCAGCACAGCAGAAAGAAATCGAGAATTTGCGAGCCAAATTGAACGAGCAAAAGATGCAGAACCGAAGGTTGCAAAATGCTTTGTCGGGCATAAGCCATGAACAGCCAGATGATTTACAGCGCAAACCGAATGCTTATTTCACAAATCCTTCTACCGGTAAACCTTTGCATACAATCTGGCTTGATTAAGATGTAAAAGCGTAAAACGGGAAACGTAAAACGCAATTGCAAAACGTAAAATACAAAACGTAAAATGAAAAGGAATAAACACCGCCATGCCCTATCGCTCCGTGACCGGGATACTGTAAAGCGCTTTACAGTTCCCGGTGACATCCTTGTTGATGTACTCTACATTGTTCACCGCTGTGGAATACGCCACCAGATCACCGAAGTTAATCGGGATCAAAGCAATATCACCCTGCGTCTGTCGTGCGATGGCTCGGGTAAGTTCGAGGAACAGGCCTTGGAAAATATAGACAGTATAATCAGCGACTATATGAATTTTCTGACGGGTGCACCGAATGATTCATTTTACGATGAGCTTTAACTTTTTCTGTAGATGCAAAAAATATGTACCTATTGTGATCAACCTTTTCGGAGCCAGCGCAGCAACCGGAAATACTGCTCTGACAATTGCAGGCAGATGGCCTATTATGCACGTAATGGTTTTTCTCATGCCCAAGATCATGGGGTCGGTTCTGTTGACGGTCGTAACTATATTCAGGCTCCGGTTACCGTAAAATACAATAAACAGCCGGCCGTAAACGATCTAAAATATATAAAGCCGACACAAACCGTAAAAGACATAAAACAAGGAAGTGAACAAATCAGTGACTCCCTGCTTGAGACACTAGCTGATCGCATACTTGCACGTATTGAAGAAAGAATCGTTAAAAAACTGGAAGCCGTAAAATACGGTTTGAGCGATACTGTAAAACATGTTACCGTAAAGGAGCCGCTTAACGTAAAAGACAGAGCATCCGTAAAGCATGGTTTTACGTCAAATACGGTTACAGGTAACACGGACAGTACAATGTGCCGGGTACAGCCGTTTACAGGCCTATACAGCCCTATTGTTAACGTAAAACATGATAGCGATACTGTAAAAGATTACACTGATATTGTAAAAGACGGTATCGATACTGTAAAATACGAAAGCATTTTACGGGAAGCGGTGCCATCCGTAAAAGACATTACTGATTTTACGGATGAAAGTGAGCGTGAATGCGAACATTTGGAGGTACAGGAACTCCTCGATGATGAAGATAATTATTCAGCCGATGTGGAAGTTGAAGAAGTACATTGGGAGGATGATATAGAAGAAGAACAAAGCGAAGTTGATGCGTTAAACCATGAACCTGCACCCTGTAATTTACGTCAACGCTTTACGGTAACTGCGGATCATGAGAACAGCACCGACAGCGATCAAAACACCATTATAGCGTCAGCAAATACAGATAAAGATGTTATCGTAAAAAACGTAAATGAGCTTTCGGCAAATCGTAAAGACGACTATGAATGGGTTGAACCGGTTATCTGCGAAGAAATTCTATATTTCATCAAGAAAAAGCGCCCCCATATAGATCAAGACCTTGAAGTGTTAGGTACTGGAAACAAAAGGCGTGAAAATATGAAGGCGTTAATGTATTCAAAATGCCTGATCAGGAATGTACTCCGGCTCTCAAACAGCCCCGCCATTAATACAGAGACCTTTGTTGCACTTGCCAATACACTTACGAAACTTGTCGGCTCCGATATGTTTGCATCCCTCCCTATATGGTTTGATGCCTATACGTCAACGATCTGTAATTTACAGTCCAAGTTGCGCACAATGGGAATGGCCTGTCAGGGTAATGAACCCGTCCGAATAAGATTATCCCGAAACATGAAGGCCCGGTTAATGGCCATCCGGTTTGATCTGGACTATTTTGTTAACGATATAAGTTTTAAAGAGATTTCATTGCCGGGTTAGTCTTAACGTAAAAGATGCCACACGTATATAACCATCTTTTACTTTTATATCTTATCCGTTTTACGACAAGACGTTTCTTCAGAGTGATTTTGAAAAGCCCTCTAACCATGCGATAACGAAGCAGAAACTTAGGTCAACCTTCAGTCTACATTACGCCAAAGGCACCGGGCATCCGAAGGCATAACATAAAGGTTACACCGATCTGTATCCGCTTTATTTTCTTTGCGCTTATCTTACTTTAAACCGAATGAGAACAGGAAAAGAGCTATTACTCGCCAGTAAAGCCTTTGCCCAGGTTTGTTAAAATTATACCCAGTGTTTGCAAGGGGTTACTATATGTCAGGCTTTTCGTTATTTATCATGACTATCAGCATCGCGCAATCTTACAGAATTCTTTGCTCGCGGTGGTAATCATGCGCATATATTAAGATCCCGGTAATGCAAGACGCATTACCGGGGTTAGATTGTGGATGGTAACAGGATTGCTACCAGGAGTATCCACATCATCCGCTTTCCATTGTAAGGGAACACGTTAGGAAGGGCTGTATAGTTAGCTCGCGCGGTTTAAAGTTTAATGCTATTTATCAGGCCCAGTAATGAAAACGTCAGCAATGCAATACACGCCCACATCAGTACACCAAACAGTTTGTCCAGATTATCTCTGCTCTGAAACAAACAACATTGGACAAAAAATATTCTGACGTGCTCCCACGCAGCATCAACCAGTCGAATAATATTGCGCATAACAAGGTGTTTGATTAAAGTATACTATCGCTCGTTTTGGTTACATAGTTTCTGGTGTGATCAAGCAGACTCTTGATGATGTCTATTTCAGCAATTAATTGGTCGGCTGATTTAAATCTGTCTTCTTTTGAAAATTGTTCGGTCGCTTTACGAATAGTCTGCAGCTGAATCACTAATTCCGCATTGTAGATAACGTCTTCCATAATTTTAAATTTTAATGCTTCAAGTAAAGCCAAATAAACCGTATTGTCAATTATTTTGACTATAAAATGCAGACATTCTTTTGATCTCAAGTCTGATTATCTTCTTTTAGGCGGCATTAAATTGATTACGGCTGAGAATGAACTATATCCTGCTAACGTCAGCCTTTTGAGTACGTTAATGTATCTGCTATAGATACCTTTTTACTTCTTCTGCTCGCGGTACATGGCCAGAATTTTATCCTGACCATCTACCAGCGATTTAAGAACAGTTATTTTTTGGGCCTGCTCCGCAGCGTGCTTCAGCAGTCCCTCTTCTTTTATTCTGAACTCCTCATCTTTTTTCTTCATTAGCCTTTGAATACTCCTGATATAAAGTGCCATTCTGAAAATGATGAGTATGGATACGATTAAAGTAATGAGGATTGCCATAATATTTAGCGGGTCATTTTCTTACCGGTATAGTACATACCAACTGCAAACATAATATTCTTTAGAATATTGTGGGCATTGTGAAAACACCAGATTGTCATAGCCACATTTTTGTCAAGATCAGCAAGGATGTACTCGCCCAATACGTAGAGGGCGAACGTCATACTGAAATAAACAACAATAGATGCCGAAAACCACATTTCGCTTTTAACATCCGGACTCTGGAAAGGCAGGGTCTGGGCGATATTTTTTAGATGCTGGATTCCATACACCGTAATAAGAAGACTTCCGATTGCCCAATAGATACTTTGGTAGTG
>NZ_DATCSD010000435.1:0-21820 GCF_036568665.1 Ohtaekwangia sp.
GCCATTGGCGATATAGGCTTGCGTCCGCGCGACATGTTAAAATTCGGATGGCTATATCAACATGAAGGCCGGTGGCAACAGCAACAGATCGTGCCTGCATCGTGGGTAAAAGAATCTACCACGCCTAAAGTATATCCGCGCCCGCATCTTGGCTATGGATATTTCTGGTGGACGCGCAATTTCAACTGGAAGAATACAACCGTATCTTCATTTTTTGCGTGGGGTTATGGAGGTCAGTATATTGTAGTTATACCACGCCTGCATGTAACCATCGTAATGTCGGGCAGTCATTGGGGCACTGACCCGGAAGATCAAATGGTGAATATTGTGGAAGAGGTTCTAGCCGGAATTGAATAACGATATAGAAGTATAAAATCAGCGCTATCGGTCTTATTTTATCAATAAGGCTTGTATGATAACCCGATAAAAAATCCGTTACTATCGTGTGACGGATTTCTTTCCTCTCCGGAAGTATTACCGTTGGAGATATGAATATGGCGTATACCCGCCATCAGGTCAAATGTTTTTGTCAGGTTAATCTCGGTACCTATACCGTATTTGGTTGTTCCATTCCAGTGGGTACCCAGTCTTCCATCGCGATCAGTCGGCTTGGGAAACTCATCAAATAAATATATCAGTCCACCTCCGGATTCAAAGTATAGTCGCCAGTTATTGTTGTTTACCGGATAGAATCGTGCAAATGGTCTTACAGCCAGCCCTGTAGTACTGTTAAAATGGTCCTGTGGGAAATACAGATCCACCTCCGTTCCTACCGACATAAACCTGCGAAGGAAAAAATTGATACCCGTGTTATTCTGCGGCATAAAAGTATACGGATATTTATATCCCCACGACAAGCCTGTCTCGTTATATACCGATAAACGATTCGCTATAGACGGATTTTTCTTTGTGAGCATTAAGCAAGCTCCTACCGCCACGGCAGGAATAATAAAGCCCATAGAAGTGTGAAGCTTTACTGGTTCAAAACCTAAAGGATTATTATACCATGTATCGTTTACAGCATATTGCCCATGAGCCTGATTGCTAAAGAAGATAAATACCGTGAGGATATACAGGAAGGTATATTTCATATAAGCACCTTATACGTTTTGCTTAGATTATCTGGTCAAAAAAAGGTTTAATCAATCCAAGAAAAAGTACGGAGCTGTAATACCTGAACGTAAAAACTCGCAATTAGTGTCTCTGTTGAGAGTACGACTATTGCAAATATATCCAGTCACATCATCTTCCTATATAGCCAACTATAGTCTGCTTCGCAAATTGTGTGAATACGCGCTGTATAGGGCTTCTCTGCAATGGTTTCAATTCTTCCATCGCATATACAGGGTATAGGTATACGCTGGCTGTATGTCGACCTTTGCAAGGTGAGGTGGGATGGGTGCAAATACCCTTCCGACTGTGGAAAAGGCAAAGTATAAATCAGGCCTGTTCTATACTCCAAACGGTTTATTCGTTGGCACAGATTTTTTAACTGCCTGGTTTACTGAATAATGAAAGTAAACTATATGAAGCACACTATACGCATTACTATATTTATAAGCATCATTCTGATGACTCCCATGGTGGGTTCTTATACCAAGGAAGCGGGCCCTAAACGCACCTTTCGCCTGAAACGGGAGATAAGCTATGTACTCGAAACGGTAACGATCTATAACCCGGTAAAGCGACAATGTGATAATACACCATTGATCACAGCTAGCAACGCAAAGATCGATGTAAAGAAACTGAAAAAGCAGGAGTTGCGATGGCTGGCGCTTTCGCGCGATTTACTAAAACGCTGGAATGGTGTTTTTCACTATGGAGATACTATAAAGCTTACCTCGGGCGATCCGGAGATTGATGGCATCTGGGTAATTCAGGACAGCCTGAACAAGCGCTATAAAAATCGTGGCGATCTTCTTTTTGACAGAGGTGTACGCAAGCATGGCATGTGGAAGAATGTAAAAATTTCGAAGGTTATTCCAACCCCTATTTTACATCCGGTGGAAGAAGAAACTTCACTGGAACCACAAACTATACTGCATTAGCACAAGCATAGAAACATGAATTATCAGGAAGACTATCTATACCTCCGATGTTTAAAAAACCGGAGGTATAGGTATATATCTACTTTTGAAGCAGTGCTTCTTCAGCGGGTTGTGTAACGGCTGTATTCCCCGGGATATTACGCCACCATGGAGAACCCGATGCTATCGCATCGAGTATTAAAGGTTCACCGATCATGGGAGTAGTTATATTTACACCTAATCTTTTTGCTTCTTTCATTGCACGCTCAACCGGCTCTCGCCACGGGTGAATAGAAAGTTTAAACTTGCCCCAATGCACCGGCATATATACTTCTGCACGAAGATCTTTGCTGGCCTGCACAGATTGTTCCGGCAGCATGTGTATATAGGGCCATTGCGGAGCGTATTGTCCGCATTCCAGTAAAGCAAGATCAAAGGGCCCGTACTTTTTACCGATCTCCTGAAAAGCGCTGTGATAGCCTGAATCACCGCCTATAAATAATCTATAGTTATCCGTCTTCAAAACGAATGAAGCCCATAAAGTTTTATTGCGGGTAAAACCTCTTCCGGAAAAATGACGCGCAGGTGTAGCAATCAATTCAACACCAGCGAAAGGCCACGTGCTCTCCCACCAATCCAGTTCCTGTATGCGGGCTTCCTCCACGCCCCAGTATATCAGGTGAGAGCTTACACCTAACGTAGTAACAAAAGCCTTTGCTTTATCTTTCAGTTTAGTGATCGTGTTATAGTCGAGGTGATCGTAGTGATCGTGCGTAATAATAACCAGGTCGATATCCGGGAAGTCATCTACCGAGTAACTCATAGTGCCCGGAAAACTTTTTGTTCCTGCATACTGCACAGGTGATGGTCGCTCACTGAATACTGGATCAACCAATATCTTTTTCCCCCGGATAGTAATGAAATATGAAGAGTGCCCGAACCACACAAGCCTGTTATCCGGCAGTGTTTTCAGATCAGTTGCAACGTGGGGCAGTGGCGTAGTGGGCTCGCGATCGATGCCCTTGCTAAAAAATTCGCGAAGCACTTTAAAGTATGATACGCCTTCGACCATCATAGGTGTTTCTATAAAGTTCTTGAAGTGACCATCGTGATATTGTGGCGACTTACTTATTTTCTCAAGGAGCTTACCCGAAGGTAATTTACCAAAGGATCGTTGTTGCATAAATAGAAAAGTAATAACCAGTATGAAGAGAACAGTGATGGCCATTATTTTAGTGTATTTCCAGATCTTCTTCATACCTGGGTTGTAAGTCGCACAGCCGGTATAAAATATTGTGTGAAATTAAAATAAAGTGCTCGAATGAAAGATCCGGATTCATTGTTCCGCTCGTATATCTGTCAGGATATTGCACGCCTTCATTCTGTTTGGTGAATGAATCAAAGATACTAAAAAGGTAAAGAAGGTCTTGTTGCCGCTCTCGATCTCGCAACAATAGTAGGTTGACTTAGTTTTTTTCAGATCGAAAGGCCAGGATAAAACCTGGCCTTCTTGTTATTGCCAGTGCTTCATATACCCGATGGCGATAAAAATACCATAGATCCAAAAGTTATATAACACTGTATAGCCGGCAGCAGTCAATATACTTATGGCCAGGTCGCCTTTTGTTTTATGTGAATATCTGAATACCAACCGCAGTGCTCTGAAGAATATCCAGTAGAGCATTGCCATAAAAGTAGCCACGATAAATATCAACACGTGACCAAAAAACCAGAGTAGTCCTGCAAGAAATATAGCCACCAGTATCCAGAGAATTATACTCAGTATGATAGCCAGTATACCACCTTCTCCATCATCGATGTCAATATCGATAAAATCAAAAGAGACATCGGATAAATTCATTCCTACATCCGGAAACTGAATCTTGCCGGGAGATAAAGTTAAATCAGCAGCAGAAGCTTTCAGTTTAATTCCCTTATAAAGACCTGCACTGGTAAACCACCAGAACGCTATTGACAGAATGGTTGTACTCCACATGGAGTTTTCGAAAAAAGTATGATGTGCACCCAGCCCCCAGAAATATACTCCCAGTATAGTAAGTATAATAACAACGAGACTGATCCGAAATAAACTCCAGAAATTAACCAATCTGCAGGTTCTGATATTCTTTCTTTCCATTACCTTCCATAGCCGGGCGTGCCCAAAAGTAAACCCGGCAAAACTGAAATATAGTCTGATTATTAAAGCGGGAAGTGAATCTTTTTCAGGCCTCTACCGTAGAGGCTATGCGCTGTGTAGCAAGGTTTAAATTGCAGATATACCTTATTGTGCTTTCCACATCGAAAGTAAACTTATTAATTCGCTATAGCATTTCCTGTTTTTAGATATGAGAAAACTATTCAGCATCCTGCTTATTCTGTTACTGGCTATGCTGGTATATATTAATCTGAAGTTATACTATAAGCCGGAGATTCGCGTAGTGGAGAATGATTCTGTTCCGTACGATCAACTACGGCAACTACATTATTTGAAAGATGCTTTGGAAGCAGGCAAAGCGGAAGAGATGCAGCAATTATACCCGGAGGGATTTGTATTTATGCAGGCTCTCTGCGGACTCGCCTGGTCTGACTTTGCACGTAGTGTGACACCAACCTCCGCGCTCTATCGCGAGGCTCATAATGAAGTAGGAAAATGCTATAAGGCTATTGATTCTCCAGAAGCAAGATCGATCTTCAACGAGAATCTCTCATTGCCTTACGGAGCATTTTATACTTGCTGGAATAATTATCTGTTAGGAAGAAAACTCATTCTGGAAATCCCTCAACGACGAAATCAAAAGGACATTGAACATTTCCAAGAACAATGTAATGCTATAGCACAGGTTGTCCGTAACGGGTTAACGTATCCCGAATCATACTATGGGGCAGCATGGCCTGCTGATATTTTCCCGGGTATAGCATCATTGCGTATACACGATCAGTTGTTCAATCCATCTTATTCAACAACTATAGCACAGTGGATTGGCAACGTAAAAGCATTGCTTGATCCTCATGGACTCATTCCGCATGCTGTGTATCCTGTTACAGGCAAGCCCCGCGAAGACGCGCGCGGCTCATCGCAAAGTCTTATGCTTATCTTTTTGAAAGAGATAGACCCTGCATTTGCCAAATCTCAATTTGATCTCTACAAAAAATATTTTCTCATCTATCGATTGGGCCTGCCAGCGTTGCGCGAATATCCAATGGGTGCAACCGGATTGGGAGATATAGATTCAGGGCCTGTTGTTTTTCAGGCTGGCGCAGCAGCCAGTCTTGTAGGCATGCGCACCATGGCGTGCTACAACGAGCGGGCTACTGCCTGTGCGCTTCGCAATAGTATTGAGGCATTTGGCTTCCCGCTATCCCGTCACGGAAAGAAATGTTATTTGCTTGGTGCATTGCCTATAGCCGATGCATTTATTGCGTGGTCAGGCATTGCTGTTAAGCCCTCCATAACTAGGGATGCTTCATGGCGTAATCAATTTCATATGTATAGCTGCGTCATAACTTCTATTCTTCTGTCGTTGCTGACATATACTTTCCGTTTATGGCCTTTTCGAAAAGCAAAACCTGAATAAACTGTTAACTTGCAGTAATGTGACAGCATCGAAATGATTCTTACAAAACTGTTTAACGATTTCTTCAATAGCGAGCGCGCTTCCGGCATTATACTGATCGGCTGCACTATATTTTCGCTGGTGGCAACTAATCTGTTCCCGGGTTATTTTGAAATCTGGCACTTCTCATTTGCGGGACATTCTGTTACCCATTGGGTAAACGATGGACTGATGGCGATCTTTTTTTTATTGATAGGATTAGAACTGGAACGTGAAGTATATATCGGAGAGCTGTCGAGTGTAAAAAATGCGCTGCTACCTGCTATAGCTGCATTGGGAGGCATGTTGTTGCCTGCATCGATCTACTACTTTATCAACCGCAACGGGGGCGATACACGTGGTGTAGGTATACCGATGGCCACCGATATAGCTTTTGCATTAGGGGCTTTGTCGCTGCTGGGTAAACGTGTGCCACCATCACTCAAAGTTTTCCTCACGGCCCTGGCAGTTATTGATGATCTCGGTGCCATTCTGGTAATCGCTATATTTTATACCAGTACGCTTAGCTGGGTTAACCTCGGCATTGCGGCCGGTATATTTTTAATTTTGTTTGTATTGAACCGGTTGAAAATATATACCTTATGGCCCTACCTGATTGGAGGTATAATCATGTGGTATTTTATGTTGCACTCGGGAGTTCACGCTACGATTACCGGTGTTTTGTTAGCATTTGTTATCCCTTTTGGCAATGGTGGCGAAGCATCTATCTCCTATAAGCTTCAGCAATTTCTGCACAAGCCTGTAGCATTTATTATACTTCCTGTTTTTGCATTGGCCAATACCAGCATTCCTATTGAAGGAGATTTCTTTCTGGCGTTTGGCAGCACGATCAGTATAGGCATTATGGCTGGGTTGCTGATTGGTAAGCCGTTGGGAATTTTCGTATTCAGTTATGCAACTGTAAAGTTGAAATTAAGCAGCCTCTCTTCAGATATAGCCTGGAAGCATATCCTCGGTGCCGGAATTTTAGGAGGTATAGGATTTACGATGTCAATCTTTATAAGCATCCTTGCCTTTGACAATGAAACATTGATCGATCAGGCAAAGATGTCGATCATGCTCATCTCCACCGTGAGTGGAGCACTTGGATTTATATATCTGAGGTCCGTATTAAAAGGCGAGGCCACCGAAACATAGCGGCTACACTACCTCTTCCCATTTACCACGATCATCTTTGGCATACGACAGGCCGTTGCTCATAACGTGTACTTCCTTACCTGATGCATCGGTATAATTCTTCTGTTCGTATACCCGGATGCCACCATTTTCCTGTGTCAGAAAAACGATCAATGCATTTAGTGTGGGAGCAACATCGTGCAACCACAGATCATCATTTTCACGAACAAATGCCTGGCTCATCGTATAGAAATTTATGTATAAGGATAAAAAACAATGCCTGTTAAAAATTACCGTTCAAGTTCTTTCAACAGGCTTTCAAGATTCAACGGACGTGTATACATTTCAAGGGAACCATCGGCCTGGAGAGGCCAAAGCTCTTTCGGTCTATCCCAGTATAATTCCACACCGTTGTTATCCGGATCATTGAGGTATAAAGCTTCTGATACACCATGATCCGAAGCACCCGTAAACGGATAGCCCGCTGTTCGCAACCTGTTAAAAATAACAGCAAGGTCTTTTCTCGTTGGATATAGTATGGCCGTATGAAACAATCCAACGCCATGCTTCGAAGCAGGCTGCGCATCTTTACTATACCATGTATTGAGCCCGATGTGATGATGATACCCTCCTGCCGAGATAAAAGCAGCCTGTGTACCGTAACGTGTAGTTACCTCGAAACCCAACAATCCACAATAAAAATCTGTCGCACGATCAAGGTCAGCCACCTTCAGGTGAACGTGACCTATTCGGGTTTGAGCGGGTATAGTGTAAGCATCCATAGAGAATTATTCAAGAATAACAGCATATACAGGCACATCGGTTCATTCCCCTTGCACCAAAATGCATTTATTTATACTTAAAGGTATGGCAAAAAATGCGTTTGCCGAAGGTTAAAATATAGAGTGAAAATGCTTCCCGAGGTGTCTTTGTATCGCCCAATTGAAGAAGAAAACTACTTACTTCCGGCCGCGTCAATCGCGTACTCAGACGCTCACGTATCTCTTCGTGAATTTGTAACAGCGTTAGCTGCTCATTTACCTCCACGGCTCGTTGAAGGAACAGATCGAGATTTATAAAATAATCTTCATCGATCAATTGTTTAAGGCGAGGCTCAAAGGCTTGAATAAAAGTGGCCAATCCCAATGGAAAAGTTTTTCCATCGAGAGTAATGTTATAAAAAGATATATTTAACAGCGAGCGGGTGGATATACCTGTGAACATAGCGTATATCCACAATTTATTAGATGATGTTGGAGCGCTTATCGCACCAGGAGTTAATAGTGCGACAAGCGAGTTGTTATACAATAGAATAAGAAACAGCACAGCAATCAATGCATATACCGATCCGTATACCCAAAGCCATATAGAATTTTTCGCAAAGGCAAAAGCAACCGGAGGGTTGGCATTAAAGAAGTCTGTCAGGGATATATATAGCGCTAAAGCAAAGGTTAAAGCGCATGCACAGATCAGGGCCATTAATTAGCCGGCAAGAGCATAGATCTGACGCATCGAAGGAATACTGCCCGGATCCGTAAGGCATACACTTTTCTCAGCAGGATCGAGTTTTACGATCTTCAGCTTTTCCATTTTATGCAATGAATCTAACATCCCGGTTTTAGTATTACCGGTTTTTATCGCTAACATTTCAACGGGCATCTGCTCTCTTTCGGAGAGTATGCGTACAATAGTGAGGTATAATGGCTGAACGTTCATATATAGCAAAGATAAGCAACATCCTACAATGGATTTTTATGCGCAGAACATAAAATTATAGCTTTCATTTTCTATAGTAACTTTACCCCAATTGTTATTAGATTTCGCCTTTTAAAAATCACACTGAACAGATTTATTTATGAAAGCCTATATCATCGTAGATGTAAACATTACCGATCCGGCACTGTATGAAGACTACAAGAAATTAACTCCGGGATCGCTCATTCCTTTTGAAGGGAAATTTATAGTGCGCGGTGGCGCTACCGAAACATTGGAAGGCGATTGGAAGCCCGGACGCATTGTGATGCTGGAGTTCCCCTCCGTAGAAAAAGCAAAAGCGTGGTGGTCGTCTGACACCTACGCTCCTGCTAAAGCCTTGCGGCAATCTGCTTCCGTTACCAGAATGATTCTGGCGGAAGGATTTGAATAAAATATCTTAGTTCACTTTGATTAGCTCCACTTCAAAAACAAGTGTCGCATACGGAGGTATTTGTGCTCCTGCGCCACGCTCGCCATAGCCGAGCTCCTGTGGTATATATAGCATCCACTTATCACCTTCGTGCATCAGCTGTAGTGCTTCTGTCCAGCCGGGAATTACTTCGCTAACCCCGAATGTTACCGGTTGGCCACGCTCAACCGAACTATCAAACACCGTTCCGTCTGTAAGTTTACCTACATAATGTACGGTTACATTATCCGTAGCTTTCGGAGCTTTACCTTTACCGGCAGTAATTACTTTATACTGCAAGCCACTGGCCGTAGTCTTTACGCCTTCTTTTGTTTTATTCTCATTCAAAAATACCTGGCTGCCTTCTTTCAGCTTGCTGTTCTTTTTCTCTACTGCCTGCTGCATATACTGTTGAACAATCATCATCGCTTCGGGTTGTTCGAGTTTCAGTTTTTTATTCTCGTATACATCGCGAATAGCAAACGTCAATGCATCGATATCAAGCGAGTCGCCTCCCTGAGAACGCAGGTTGGTAGCCACCAATACACCCAGACCATAGCTGGCTTTCTTTACGGTATCTGTCAGGAGTATATCTTTTGGTTTTTTAAGCTCGGCTATTTCCGCATTCAATTTTGTTACTTGAGCTTGCAGTTCTTTTTTCGACTGCGCGAAAAGCGGCATGCTGATGATCAGGGAAAGACAAAAAACAAATAGTTTCATTATAGATAATTATACGTTACATGTGATTTATTTAAACGATGATCAGATGAGTTTACCGATAAGATCATCTACGCTGATACCCTCTGCTTCGGCCTTGAAGTTTCGAACAATGCGATGTCTTAACACCGGCTTGGCGATCGCCTGAATATCTTCTATATCGGGTGAGTATTTACCATTAAGCAACGCATTACATTTTGCGCCCAGCACCAGGAATTGTGATGCCCGCGGACCAGCGCCCCATTCGAGATAGTCTTTCGCAACGGCTGAGCTACCCGAAACCCCCGGACGTGTTTTGTTTGCCAGGGTTACTGCATATTCAATTACATTATCAGGAACCGGTACTCTGCGAACCAAATGCTGGAAGTAAGTGATCTCTTCGGCATTAAGAACTTTATTTACGGTTCTTACTTCGTCTGAGGTTGTATTCTTCACCACACTGATCTCATCCTGTACTGATGGATAGGTAAGCAGTATATTAAACATGAAGCGGTCGAGCTGTGCTTCCGGCAGTGGATAGGTTCCTTCCTGCTCGATGGGGTTTTGCGTTGCCAATACAAAGAATGGCCTTGGCAATTCATATCGTTGTCCGGATATAGTTACCGCATACTCCTGCATCGACTCGAGCAACGCAGCCTGAGTTTTCGGAGGCGTGCGGTTTATCTCATCTGCCAACACGATGTTGGCAAACACAGGTCCTTTTACAAATTTGAAATTGCGTTCCTTGTCCATCGTCTCCGCGCCAACAATGTCAGAAGGCATAAGATCGGGCGTGAACTGTATACGCTTGAACTGAAGATCGAGCGATGTTGCTATAGTTTGTACCAACAACGTCTTTGCCAATCCGGGTACACCTACAAGAAGTGAATGTCCCTGACAAAAAATTCCGGTGAGTACCTGTCGCACAACTTCTTCCTGTCCTATAACGACTTTGGATATCTCTGCCTTGAGGCTTTTGTAAGCAGTAGCCAGTGCGTTGGCTGCGTCAACGTCCGATGTGAATTTTGTCATTTATTACTCATCTAAAATTCCACAATAATCATAAGTCGGATCGATGCTGATGAATACATCTTTACGCGCCTTATTAAACCATTTTTGAAGTATGCGGTCTTTCTTTTCGTTTAGTGTAGCAGCCTGTATACGCGACCAGTCTTCATTCAGCGAAGCCTGGTGCGGCGGATAACGTGACTTGTATAATAAAATTCGAACGGCATCTTTACCTTCATCTGTACGATAGGTGATCGGGTGCGATACATCTCCTACATTCATTGAATCGATCTTGAAGAACACCACGGGATCAAGTTCATCTACCAGTAATTTTGTGCCCCCTTCACCATCGCTAAAGAAACCTCCGTTACCTTTCGTCTGAGTATCGTCTGAAACTTCTTTTGCTGCTTTCGTGAATTTTAAACTATCTGCCACGATCAGTCTTCTTACACTGTCGAGATAATGTCTTGCCTGCTGTATATCTTGTGGTGATGGCTTGGGCGAGATGAGTATATGGCGTGAGTGGTATTCATTTCCTCTGCGTTCCAGCAATTGCATAATATGAAATCCGAAGGGCGACTCAAACGGCATGGATATTTCATTCGGCTTTAGTTTAAATGCCATCGCTTCATATTCCGGCACCATGCGTCCGCGGCCCGACCAGCCCATATCCCCACCGTTGGATGTTACAGATGGATCGTCTGAATACTTTTTAGCAAGCGTTGTAAAATCTTCTCCGGCTAAAATCCGGTTGCGTATACTGGCGAGGTCGGTGCGCGTGATATTTTTTTGCGCTTCACTTACCTTAGCAACTTTTACAATCTGTGCTACTTCTACAGAAGCCGAGAAGTAAGGCAAGCTGTCTTTCGGCATACGGTTAAAGAAGCGTTTTACTTCAGCCGGTGTAACCACGACTCCTTTGGTGATCTCTTCCTGCATTTTACGAACCACTAATTGTTCGCGCTCCTGGTCGCGTATCTCCAGTCTTATCTGCTCCAGTGTTTTTCCGTATCGCTCTTCCAGTTCATCGGGCGATACACCTGCCTGTGCAATGATCATATCCATTTTACGCTGCGTATATTGATCCACTTCATCATCGGCTACCACTACCGAGTCGATCTCTGCTTTTGCCATCATCAGTTTGTTGCGGATCAACAACGCGAGATATTGGCAGCGCACTTGTTGTGATGCTGTTCCTCCATTGGTGAGGTAATCCTGGTATGCGCGCTCCAGTTCAGATTTAAGCACGATGTAGTTATCTACTTTGGATACAATCTCATCGACTATAAAACCTGTGTTGGCGGTTTCAGTCTCCTGCGCTGTGGCCGATGACAGTGTGAACACTGTTGCCAGTATCAGCAGGGTATATTTCAGGTTACTTACGATCTTCATATCACTTAAAAATCTCAAACTCTTTTTGATTAACTCCATTGTTATACACTTCATCTTCCAGCTTATCTGCCAGCTCCACTTTTCGTTTGTTCAGAATGATGTTGCGTATATCATCCTTCACAAATTCCAGCGGGGAAACGTTATCCGAAATGCGATACTGATCGACCTTCAGAAAGTAAAGATAACCATCGTCTGAAGTTTCGTAATACGGGTTGGATTTTAAAAACTGAATTTTGTTCGGTATTTCCACCAATGGCGAATTGCGCACGAGGTCGTCAAAGATCATCCAGCTGGAATCGGAGATATGATAGGCTGAAGAAAAGCTCAGGCAATAGGATTTCAGTTCCTTTTCGTCTTTTTCGCGCTTGGAGTAAATAAGCTCTTTGATCTTGGCTGTACGCGGAGCATTCTTGGGCACTTTGATAAAAGTAGCCTGAACAATGTTTTGCTTCAGAATAAAATTATCGATGTTGCCCTTGTAGTAAGCTTCTACTTCGGTGTTCGATACAATGGTATCAAGGTGTTGTTTGATATAGTAGTTTTGATACTCGTAAGCGATAATGCTATAGCGATAGTCAAGTATCTTCCGCTCTACATCGGCTTCGTTTATATCAATTTTACGCGTTGCTTCCTGAATGAGTAATTGCTTGCGTACCCAGCTATTAATGTAGGCCTCCACACGTGTAGTACTATCCTGGCGGCTGGTGCCGGGAGCAATGATACCATCCAGTTCATCTTTATACAGGTATGCATTATCAACACGTGCCACGGGCTGCCTTTCGGTTTCACTTCCCGATGAACTGGTTTTCATTTTGATAAAATCACAGCCTGTTACCAGTGCTCCGATGAGTACAGGCAAAAAGAATAATGCCTTTTTGCCTGGGTATGCAAAAAGGCTATGAGAATTTCGTCTGCCAAGAGTATTACTTCTGCTGAAGATTCTGAAGTATGTATTGCTTCCCCTTTTCATTCACTTTCACAGGATATTTCTTCTTTAATTGTTCTATCCAGCTTTTCTCCAGATAATTTTGATAATCGGAGATTACGGCTGGTCTTGCCTCTTCAAACGACATAATACCAGGAGGCAGTATATCCTTTAGCCACGCAAGGTAATACATTCCGTTATTTTCCACGGAATAGATGCCGGGTGACCACTGAACCTTCTGCAGGATGGTCTTTTCTTCTTTTTTGTAGAAGCCGCTTTCTGTTTTCAATTTGTTCTGCGAAACAAATTCCTGGATTTTTTTATCGTCACCGGCCAGCAGAAGCGGACGCAGGTTTTCTACAACACCTGCTGAGGCTGTGAAGTAGAACGATGCTTTTGCACGTTCGCCCGCCTTATAATCAGCTGCATGTGCATCATAATAGTGATGCTGCCCCACTGAATCTTCGGAAGCTTTGTTCCACACTTCTTTCTCCATGATTTCAAAAAGCAGGATGCCTTCGTAATATTCTTTCAAAAGGAATGTGTATTCAGGATTTTCGCGCATGATCTTTTCTTCCTGCAACGTTAGGATGTTCGCATCCACAAAATGGTTGTAAAGGTCTTCCAAATACTTTGGTGGCGTGAGGGAATTGATCTTCTGATTTTTTTGTGCGTATTCGAGGAAACTCTTCACCGTATAGTTTTTACTGCCAAGTGCGAATAACGTTTCTTTTGCAGCATTCGGATATACTGGGGCTTTCCATCTTCCTTTTTGTAAGGAGGTGTCTGCCAACGTAAGAACTTTTGTTTTTACTGCTGACTTCTCGGTATACTGAAACTCCTTGCGCAGCTTGGTTGTCAATGCCTGCTTGGACACCTGCACACGTTCATCACGATTAACACGATTTTTGAGTGAGCCCGCTATATCATCATAATTTGCCAGCGGAATTTTGCGCTCGAGTTTCATAATGTGCCAGCCGTATTGTGTCTGAAACGGATCCGAAATCTCACCGGGCTTGCTTAACGAGAAGGCTACACGTTCAAACTCCGGAATGCTCGACATAGCTCCCACACCAAACTGGCGCAGCTTACCTCCATTATCTTTCGAGCCCGGATCTTCTGAATATTGTCTGCACAGATCATCCCACTTTACACCAGCCTGCAGTTCGTCATATACATCGAAGATGGTGTTCTTTGCTTTATCATTGTCTTTGTTATCGCCTGTACGAATCATGATGTGCGATACTTCCACTTCACCACGCGCTGGTCTGCGATCGGCTACATATATAATGTGATAACCAAATTTTGTACGCACCGGCATAGAGATGTCGCCAACCTTTGTACTATACGCTGCAGACTCAAACGGATATACCATTTGCATAGCCGTAAAATAACCGAGGTTACCCTGGTTCAATCGCGCTGACGGATCTTCGGAGTATTCTGCTGCAACTGTAGCAAACTCTTCTCCCTTTATGATCTTGTTCCGAAGTTCAATGATTTTGTTATAGGCTTTCAATGTATCTTCTGGAGATGCATCGGGTTTTACGTTGATAAGTATATGCGAAGCTCTCACCTCTTCTTTCATGCGATCGTAGGTGAGCTTCACTAAACTATCGGTTAGTTTTGAATCCGGTAAATAAGGCTTGCGAAGTTCTTCTTTATACTGATTAAATTCTTTTAAGAACGCCTTTGTAGTATCATATCCTCTTGCTTTTGCTTCATCTACTTTCAATTTGAAGTTGATGAAGAGGTTCAGATACTCTTCTATTTTCTCCTGTGTAAAATCCTCCGCTTTATTCTGATGATTTTTTTTATACAGGTATATAAATTCTTCGGTAGTAACGGGCTGCTTGTTAACGGTAAAGATGTTGAGTGATTTGGATGACTTCTGTTTTTTGCTCTGGGCAAAGCTGCCGGTAATAGTAGCGCAGCATAGCAGGGCCAGAATGGCAAATCGTGTCATAGTCATAGGCAAAGGATTGGAAAAAGATTATTGGTAGTGAACGGATTTAATCAAGCGACAAACGTTACGGCCACTTCGGTTTTGATATTCTATTTTATCCATGATGGATTTTACCAGACGTATACCCAAGCCACCCTTACGTTTCTGGTGAACTATATTATCGATAGCGGGCTCGTGAAATTGATTGATATCGAAAACAGTTCCATCATCTACGATCTCAAAAACAACAGGATTATTTTTATCAACCTCAATGTGTAATTCAAACAAGTCTTCGGGGTTGCAATGATGTGCATGAATCATCAGGTTAGAGCACATCTCGTCAATGGCCAGCACGATCTCGCTGATCTGCATATCTGCAACACCATGATTCTTGAGTGACGTGCGAATGAAATCGCGTACGCCCTTCAGATTTTCAATGCTGCAACCAACTTTATACGTGTAGTTCATGCTACCATTTGCTTTGCCTCTACCTTATCTTTTCCTATCTGCAGCAGCTCGTTCAACCCCAGAATACTAAATGTATTCGCCACCCGTTCGCTCATACCGAACAACACCATTCTGATGTCGCGGTCTTTAAACTCTTCGATGTACGACATAAACACGCCTAATCCGGCAGATGAAATGTATTCGAGCGCCCCGCAGTCCACAAGGATTTTAGTATATCCTTCTCCCACACTTTTGGCAATAGCCAAGTCAAGCTCTATGGAAGAACTGGCGTCTATTTCACCAATGAGGGCGATGACGTCTGTTCCATCTTCCTGCATTCTCTTGATGTGGATCATAGGTTATTAACGTTGTTTAGTTTTTTATGTTCACTCCGTTTCATCCTGAGTTATTTTTCCCAGGGAAACCGTTGGAATACATTTTACTCCTTATTGCTTTACTTTCGTCTTCAATCTTATCCGGCTATCTGAATTTTACGATCATGGTGGTGTAATCGTCATTTATATTTTCAGTTCCGGTAAATTCATATAATTTATGAATGAGGTGATCCTGAATCTCTTTCGGACTCTTCGCTCGCACTTCATTCACTACCTGTTCTAACCTTTCATATCCAAACTCTTCGCCTTTACTATCCTTTGCTTCTGTAATGCCATCGGTATACAGCACCATTACATCTCCGGAATGATACTCAAACTCATTTGCCTGGATAAAGTTTTTATAGCTCTTGTTACGAACCATACCCAGTGCTATACCTTTATCTTTAAAATATACCGCCTGCTCCTGTCCGGCACAGAAATATAGTATAGGGCAGTGCCCTGCACGTGCATAGCGGACTTTCTTGGTTTGGGTGTTTATAGCAAAATAGATCGCAGATATGAAAGAGCCGCGTTCGAGGCAGTATACCAATGCCTGGTTGGAGCGCACCATAAATACATCGGGCTCTACATCTTCCTGCGCCACGCTGTGAAAGATCCCTTTCATCTGCGACATGTGGAACGCTGCTGTTGTTCCTTTACCTGAAACGTCAGCGATGATAAGCCCCACGAGGTGATCATTGATGCGAATGGTGTCGTAATAATCGCCTCCTACTTCGTCTGCCGATTCGGAGAAAGCTGCTATTTCAAAATCGTTATCCTTTTCAAGAACATCGGGCAGCAAGCTTTTCTGCACGGTTTTGGCGATCTTCAGCTCTTCCTTATAGCGCTCGTTTTGCAGCGCTTCTTCCATTAACCGGAAATTCTCAATAGAAATTCCAGCCTGGTTAGCAAATGTTGAGACGATTTTGGTCATCTCTTTATTGAATCCTTCCGGCAATTCTTTTAGCAACGCCAGTGTTCCTATGTTTTCACCTTTTACGTAGATAGGGAACGCAAGGATTGACCGAAAGCGGGAACCTTTTAACGAACTTAAATGCTTTGATAGATTCTTTGTTTTATCACTACTCTGCTCCAGCACACCTTTTACGTTGTGGTTCTTCAGGTGTGCTATAATATCGTGCGCCTCCTTATCGGTGATCTTATAGGTAAATAATTTATAGTTGAGCTGGCGGCTGTTTACTTCGAGCCACGCAGCATCGGCAAATACGGTGCTAACGGAAGTCTCTAACAAAATATTGTAAACACTCTCTTCGTTTTGCTCTGTTTGAATCGATTGACTGATGCGCTGAAAGTTTACCACCTCTTCCAGCTTCTGCTCAAACACCGATGTGGTAGGAAGGTTGAACAGAATTACCAGGAACGAGAACGTGCTATAAATGGTAACAAAAACAATAAGCGAGAGAATGAAAACGTGATAGCGGTAATCGGTAAAGTTAGGTGCAACATTACCAATGCTCTCGGCCAATGCACTGTTGGTATAAAAAAGATATAGCAGGTAAAATATAGTGAGCAGCAACAGCAGCAAGCTTGTCCATTTCTGACGGAAGTTCAGGTATGCCACCCACTTCATGTTTCCGGAAAGAACAAGACCAACTACTATAAATATGCCCATCAAGGTGCCATAGAGCCACTGCACCATCGGAATGCGGAACGTGTTATATAGCAGTGATAGCAACAACCCGATTTCAAAAAATGCCCACAGCCGTATAAGCCATTTCGATTTTTGATATAGTATCAGACGCTTCCAGGCAGTAAAGGCCATGAGCAGGAAGCCGATCATAAGCGCCAGGTTGATAAGATATAGCAGGTCTTTAAATACAACGTTGGTGGTGAGACGCGTGCTGCCCATCAAAAACTCCAGCAGACGCAACGCGAGCGAGATCACAGTGAAAACAAGTCCTGTGGCAAAAACCCGCCAGAGCAGATCGACAAAGCTCAGCACATCATCGCGCTCGATCTTCAGTTTGAAATAATAGAATACCGAGAGTATGTACAGGTTCAGGATTACGCTCGGCAACCAGGTGGGAAGTTCCTGCTTGATATTGGCATTCGAGGAGCTGAAAACAATGGAAATGTCTGTAAACAGCAAGGCCAGCCAGGTGATAACACCCACCAGAAAAAGCAATCGGGTAATGGCCTTGGTTCGCATTGAGGATAAAAAAAGCCAATCAAGCTATGATTGGCTCCGCAATTATAGGAATAAATCGGTAAGATTTACTCAACAACAATGCTCTGAATAACCTTTCGGTTTTGATAAACTTCAATTTTCCTCCGGCATTCCCGGAGACGGAACTCCGGGAACCCGAGGGCATCAATTTTTATTTACGACTGTAATTAGGTGCTTCGCGCGTGATGCTTACATCGTGCGGATGGCTTTCAACAACTCCGGCAGAAGTAATCTTCACAAATTTAGCCTGCTTCAGTTTCTCGATATTCTTCGCTCCGCAGTAGCCCATTCCGGCTTTGAGTCCGCCCACTAACTGATATAGCACTTCCGATACCAATCCTTTATAAGGCACACGACCAGAAATTCCTTCCGGCACAAGTTTCTTCACATCATCTTCTACATCCTGGAAGTAACGATCCTTAGAGCCGTCTTCCATAGCTTCCAGCGAGCCCATTCCGCGATAGGATTTGAACTTCCTTCCTTCGTAAATGATCATTTCGCCTGGTGCTTCTTCAGTACCTGCCAGCAACGAACCAACCATAACGCTATCCGCACCGGCTGCTATAGCTTTTACAACATCACCCGAGAACCGGATACCTCCATCGGCAATGATTTTCATCTCAGAACCTTTGGCCGCCTTGGCTGCTTCGTATACTGCACTTAGCTGAGGTAAACCAACACCTGCCACTACGCGAGTAGTACATATACTTCCTGGACCAACACCAACTTTTACGGCATCGGCACCAATTTTAGCCAGGGCTTTCGCAGCTTCTCCAGTCGCTATATTTCCAACGATCAGGTCGAGCTCAGGATATTTTTTCTTTACACGCTTTGCAGCATCCATTACACCTTTGGAATGGCCATGGGCTGTATCAATGCTGATCACATCTACACCGGCATTCTTCAGTGCTTCAATGCGATCGAGTATATCAGGTGTTACACCTACCGCAGCCCCTACACGCAGGCGACCAAACTGATCGTGGCATGCGTTCGGTTTATTTTTCTTTTTCTGAATGTCTTTGAATGTGATAAGACCGGTAAGCTTGCCTTTCTTATTAACGATTGGCAGCTTTTCAATTTTATAACGCTTCAGCGTTCCTTCAGCCTGGTCAAGTGTTATACCTTCGGAAGCAGTGATCAGATTTTCTTTTGTCATGATCTTCTCTACCGGAGCATCCATATCTTTCTGAAAGCGAAGGTCGCGATTGGTAATGATACCCACGAGCTTTCCGTTTTCATCAACCACCGGAATACCACCGATACGATATTCGCGCATGATCTTTTCAGCATCGCGAACAGTAGAGTGAATTTCGAGTGTAACCGGATCGAGTATAAGGCCGCTTTGTGAACGCTTTACTTTGCGCACCTGCTCAGCCTGTTGCTCGATCTTCATGTTCTTGTGAATAAAACCGAGGCCTCCTTCCAGCGCAATACCAATAGCGAGGTCAGCTTCCGTTACCGTATCCATAGCAGCAGACACAATCGGAATATTGAGCTGAATGTTCTTGGTCAGGAAGCTTGTTGTAGATGTTTCGCGAGGCAGAACGTCAGAGTACGCAGGAACGAGAAGCACGTCATCATACGTGAGCGCCTCGAAGAGAAATTTTGAATTATCGAGCGGCATGGCAAATAATATTAGGATTCATTATTTGCCGGGCAAAGGTATACTTTAATTGTATAATTCACTAATCGAATGCTGATCTCGTCAATATTTCTTTTCCCATTTCATTCTACCGGATATTTATTCCAATAATTGATAGCACTAATTTATTTTTGAGCGCTAAACCAATATTTATGAGAAGAATATTCTTTACCCTTTTCTTTTACTTTCTGCTCATTGCTTCTTTTGCTCAGGTACAAACAGGAAAAGCCTCTTTCTATGCTGATAAATTTGACGGAGTTTCTACGGCCAGTGGCGAAAAGTACCGTCATAATAAATTAACCGGTGCGCATAAAACGCTTCCATTCGGAACGAAAGTACGCATAACAAACCTTGCCAATAACAAATCGGTTGAAGTAACTATTAACGATCGCGGCCCCTGGGTGGAAGGACGGATCATTGATCTTTCGCGTGCTGCTGCTGAGGAACTTGGCTTTGTAAACAAAGGTGTAGCCGATGTAAAGCTTGAAATTGTTGATCCGGGCGATGGAAAAACTAGTGATCCCGGTCGCCCCATCGAACATGTAATGGTAGAAGAAAAAGAGTTTTATGAATTTGAGATCACACGTTTCAATCCTAAAGGATATGGTGTTCAGATCGGCACGTATCAGGAACTGGTAAACCTGATGCGCTTGTCTGACAATCTGAAGAACTCCTATAAGAAACAGGTTACTGTTCAGGTAAAAGTGATCAATGGTATTAAGTACTATGGATTGATTCTCGGCAAATTTTCTTCACGCGCCAAAGCAGAAGATTTTCGTGAAGAGTTGAAGAATAAATTTCCGGATGCATTTATTGTAGAGTATAACAGACTCTAAAATTCCCTCCTCCTCCAAATCTTGTCAACCTCTACCGACTAACTCGACAAGTTCTTTTTAGGCAGAAATAAGTTTTCCTTTGCAGAATCCTGTAGGCTGTGGTCCACCAACACAGAGCCATACCGGTTCTTTATGGAAGTTATTGGGTATATCGCGTCAGTTTGTATCGGTTTGATCTTAGGATTGCTGGGAGGAGGAGGTTCTATACTTTCCATTCCTATTCTGGTTTACCTTTTTCATGTAGATGCTGTTATAGCATCGGCCTATTCACTTTTTATTGTAGGCGTTACCAGCTTTGTCGGGGCTATACCTAAATATAAAGAGCACCTGGTAAATATCCGCACAGGTATGCTGTTCGGTATACCTTCCATTGTCAGCATCTTTGTTACACGCAAGTGGATCGTGCCGGCTATACCGGATATTATTCTCGAAACATCTTCCATCGTTATCACCAAGCGCATCCTGCTGTTGGGCATGTTTGCTATACTGATGATTCTTGCATCTGCTTCCATGGTGCGAAACAAACGCGAGCTTCAGAAGGATGACGATCGCTTCCGCACATTTCTCGTTCTGATAGAAGGTATACTGATCGGATTTCTTACCGGACTTGTAGGAGCCGGAGGAGGCTTTCTTATTATACCTGCTTTAGTTCTCCTCACCGGATTGCCATTCAAAACAGCAGTAGGCACATCGTTGTTTATCATTGCCATTAACTCCCTTGTAGGTTTCCTGGGCGATGTAATGAACTACTCCATGAACTGGCCATTTCTGCTTTCCATCACGGCACTCGCGGTGATTGGTATACTTATCGGCAACAAACTCTCCGGTGCTATATCTTCCATAAAACTGCGAAAGTCTTTTGGATGGTTTGTGCTGGTTATGGGTTGCTGGATATTGATCCGCGAACTGGTTTTATAGTATATATTTCAAAGCACGATATATACTATTCATACTTCAGTGTTTCCACCGGGTTTGCTTTTGCGGCCTTCCAGGTTTGTGAAAGAATGGTAGCCAGCCCGAGTGAGAACAGCAACAGTATACTTACGACAATTTCCAGCGCACCTACGTGCACGTAATAAGCAAATTGCAACTTCAGGTATACTTTCTCGAAGAACAGGTATGTTAATGGCACAGCCACCAGCGATGCAATAGCCATCAGCTTCATAAAATCTTTCGACAATAACAGGGTTATACTATACGTAGACGCTCCCAATACTTTACGAACGCCCACTTCTTTTATCCGGTTCTCTACCGTAAACACCACCATACCTAAAAGTCCCAGGCACGAGATTGTTATAGCTAATACTCCCAACGCACCGCAAATCTTTATCATTGAAAAATAAAACGAGTAGGCTTCACGAATTTCATCATCAAAAAACTTTGCTTCGAATTTCTTCTCTCCGGCAAATAGTTTCCAGGCAGATTCCATTTGTGTAATGGATGCGAATA
>NZ_DATCSD010000436.1:0-5958 GCF_036568665.1 Ohtaekwangia sp.
ATACTCGAAGAAGGCATGACGCCTGCTACAGCTTCGAACGATTCTATTCAGCGGTATATTGATCTCGCGCGTACGTTGTTTGCCAAAGTACGCGAGACACAGAACTTCATCACCAATATAGATCAGGCAAGTAAAGTAGAACTACCGGTAGGTATATCGAAAACACTTGGTGGCGTAACGTACGATATAGCGATCAACGCGATCCGGCTAAAACCTGCGTATGCAGAACTCGATGTATTCCTTCAATTCGAAGTGCCACAAAATAACCAGGTGCTTACCTTCATGGCACGTGGTATCAAGTTCTCGAAAAATGCCGGTATAGTAGGCGATGCTAAACTTGAACTGCTGGGCGACTACGCTATAAATTTCAATGGCGATAAAGTACAACTTGTATTGAAAGGTACATCTTCCGGCCAGGGTACATATGCTGTTATGGACTGCGATGGCTTCCGTGAGTTATCGCTGGATGCCGAAGTAAAATTCTCGCGCGATCTTATTCGTCCGGAAAATGCGAATGGTTCAGTTGGTACAGGCAATGTACAGACAAGTTTTAAAACGGTATTGAGTGGATGGAATGATCTTGTGGTGCAGATCGATCTTCCTCCGTTCCAGGTAAATGGTTTGAATGGTGTAGGCTTCAGTGTACGCGATGCTGTTTTTGATTTCAGTGATCTGCGCAACGCACCCGCTGTAGTTTTTCCGACAGGATATCAGTCAACACAATTTTTACCAGACAATCCAAATTTATGGAGAGGCTTTTACCTGCGTCAGCTCACCGTTAGTCTTCCTCCGGAGTTGCAGAAGAAAGGTGCCACTACTCGCACAACGTTCTCTGCCGAAAATGTATTGATCGATAACATGGGTATCACCGGTAAATTTACCGGCACCAATCTTATACCGCTCAATCAAGGTGATATGAATGGCTGGGCATTCTCACTGGATTCCCTAGCCATCGAGTTGCGTGCCAATCAAATTGTGCAGGCAGGTTTCTCGGGTGGCGTTGTTATACCGATCGGTAAAGAAGATCAACCATTCGATTACTCCGCACTCATTAGTACAGGCGGTAATTATCTCTTCAATGTTTCTCCTGCCAGTAACATGACTTTCCCGTTGTGGGGTGCGGGCAACGTACAGATATACGATGCTTCTTATCTCGAGATAAAAATACAGGACGGTAAATTCCTGCCGAAGGCAAACCTGCACGGACAGATGACTATAGCAGCCAAGCTGAGTCAGGGAGGACAAGGTGTAGAGTTGGCTAACATCACTTTCGAGAACCTGGAGATCCAATCCGTTAAGCCCTATATCAAAGTTGGGAACTTCTCATTCGGATCAGAAGCCCTGCAACAAAAGATGGCCGGCTTCCCGATCAGCATCAACGATATAGGATTGAGAAGTATATCCGATACCGAAGTTGGTTTGGATTTTAAATTAAAACTGAATCTGGTAGGAGAGAGTGCCGGATCTTTTGCAGCAGACGCTGGCCTTACACTGGTCGGCAATATGGATTCCGGCAAAGGATTACAAAGCTGGAAGTATAAAGAGATTTTGGTAAATGAGATCGGTGTTGATATAGATGGCGGAGCTTTCAAGATCAACGGTCGATTGAAATTTTACCGTAACGATGTTATGTACGGCGATGGCTTTAATGGATCAGTCAAAGCCGAATTTACACCTGGTATAAAAGTTTCAGCGAATGCCATCTTCGGTAACGTAACGGGTATGCGCTACTGGTATGCCGATGCTATGGTAAACTTCCCCTCCGGTATACCCATCTTCACCGGTGTAGGTATATATGGTTTTGGCGGTGGCGCATACTATGCTATGAAGATGGACAATCAGGGTATTGGCAGTGACCTGGGAAGAACATCGTCAGGTGTAGTATATGTACCCGATTCAAAATCAGGATTAGGTTTGAAAGCCATTGTTAGTATAGGTTCTTATCCGAAGCCGGAAGCATTCAATGCCGATGTAACCTTCGAGATATCGTTCTTTAAAAGTGGTGGTGTGCGATATATAGCATTGGGTGGAAACGGATACCTCATCACTCCGGGACTTGATCTTAACCTCGACAAGATGAAAGGTGCTGCCGGTAAAATGGTGGGCGCTGTGAAGAAAATGGAAGGCCAGATGTCTGATGCAACCATGGGACTTGTAAAGAGTGCCGGCAACGAAAATTCCATGACCGAGATCTTTGGTGAGATTGGAGATAAAGCTGGTCAGAAAGGACAGATCTCTGCGAAGGTGATGATCGACTATGACTTTGAGAACAGCGTATTGCATGGAACGTTTGAAGTATTTGTAAATGTAGCCGGAGGCTTGATCAAAGGTGTTGGCCCCAACGGTAGAGCCGGATGGTCAGTACTGCACTTTGCTCCGCATGAATGGTATGTATATGTAGGTACACCGTCTGATCGAGTTGGTATAAGTCTGGGAGTTGGTTCGATTCGCGCAAGTGCTACCAGCTATTTCATGGTAGGATCGAAGATATTGGAGAGTCCGCCACCACCGGAAGAAGTAACACGCATACTGGGCGGTGGCGACTATGACTATATGAAAGACCTCAACGCGCTGGGTACTGGCGGAGGATTTGGCTTCGGTGCTGCGTTGAGTATAAATACCGGTGATCTTACCTTCCTCATGTTCTATGCGAAGTTTGAGGCAGGTCTTGGTTTCGATATCATGCTGAAAGATTACGGTGATGTAAAATGTAAAGGCAAGAGCGGAACGCTGGGTATAAACGGATGGTATGCCAACGGACAAGCGTATGCATACTTTGATGGAGATGTAGGTATACGTGTAAAAGTATTCGGCTTCAAACGAAACATAAGTATACTTAGTATAGGGGCAGCCGTATTGTTACAGGCGCAGCTCCCCAACCCTATATGGATGCAGGGTACAGTAGGCGGACACTTCAGTGTTCTAGGTGGTCTTGTAAGCGGACAATGTAAATTCCAGGTTACACTGGGAGACAAGTGTGAAATTGAACGCGAAGGAAGTGTAGTGGAAGATCTGAAGGTGATCGCGCAGATAACACCGGATAATGGTGTGAAAGATATAGATGTATTCAACGCACCACAGTCTGTATTCAACTTTGCTGTAGGTAAATCATTTAACCTGGTAGATATAGATGAGCAACCTAAATCTTTCCGTGTAAAATTAGAGTACTTCGGTATTAAAGATGGTACGCGCGAGATTCCTGGTTCTATTGAATGGAACGAAAGCCTGGATGTAGCGGCATTCAATTCATTCGAAACATTGCCACCACAAAAAGAACTGAAAGCATCAGTACAGGTTAGCTTCGAAGAATTTGCCAGCGGTATATGGAAGCCTGTTATAGTAGACGGTAAAAAAGTAGTTCACTCGATGGAGACAGCCTTTACTACCGGCACAGCTCCTGACTATATTCCTTTGAATAACGTTGCCTATAGCTATCCGCAGATCAATCAGGTGAACTTCTATAGCAAAGAATATGATAAAGGGTATATCAAGCTGAAGAAAGATCAGCCGTATCTCTTCAACCTCGACAGCAAGTGGAAGCAAAAAGGCCGCTTCATCGCCAACGGTACAACATCGCTGGTAGATATTCAGTATCAGTCAGGCGAAGTGAGCTTTGAAATACCAAAGTCATTGGAGAATGGAGCGGTATATTCTATTGAACTGGTAAATATGCCGGCCAGTGCGAGCACGTCAGTTGATAAGAATGTAAGTGATGATGTTTCGAAAGTGGGAGGCGATCAAAGTGTAGACCTTGAAATGAAAGGTAAAAAAGCAGAGGGTACACTGGAGATACTACAGGAGAAAACATTCTTCCAGACGCACTTCAGAACCAGTCAGTATGCAACGTTCGCACAGAAAGTTAATGGACTTCAGTATTCGCCAGCGTGGAGAAGACAGATACGTAATTTCGTTCACGAGTTAGGAGTAACCGTAAATGCGAGCGAACTCTTCAGTCAGTCGGAAATATATGGTGATAATGATACGAAAGCTCTTGTACGCTTTGAGTCGATCGTATCGAACAATCCTTATTACGACAACCAGATTAATCCATTGATCTACGATGGCTATCCATTGGATGGTATAGGTACTATATCGTGGCGTTCACCCGAAGTGGAAGGAGTACTTCCGGTGAAGAATGTATCCTATATCCGTCAGTATCCTTCCAACATTGTTATGAGCGATAACGATGTGCAGGCAAATACATTCAGCTTCAGCACGAATGAAGGAGCCTTTATATACAACGCTGTACACTATATGGAATACGATTTCCGTGATATACAGAGTCGCATGGTGAACAAGTATATCAATACCGGGGCTGCGAGCGATCGGGTTAAATCATTGCTGCTGTCGCCATTCCCGATTATAGCGGATGGAACGTATGCAGTAAAATTACAGTATGTGTTGCCGGGCAAAGACATTGTTACATCAACACAAGTGATACAGATGACGAACACCATCAAACCGTAATGAATTAAAAAGAATGACCTTTCGTATATACTATATTTTGTTACTGATGCTCTTGCTGGTAGGAGTGAGTACTTCCTTTGCGCAGCAGCAGCGCGGGCGAATCTATGCCATTGCTAAACCTTCGAAGGAAAAGATACAATTACGCTGGGGACCAGACAATGATGTAGCGTGGCAATACCTGGTAAAGAATGGTGTCACGATCGAGCGTATCACTGTTTCACGCAACGGAGCGCTATTGCCCATACCGGAGCGAAGCCAGCTTACATCACAACCGTTGAAGCCGTGGCCCGCCACAGCATGGCAACCTCGTGTGGCGAATGACGATTACTTTGCTATAGGAGCGCAGTCTCTATACGGTGATGATTTTTCTGTTACCAACACCAAAGGTAAAAGTGATGTTGTAGAGATGATGAACATGTCGAAGCAACAGGAACTGCGTTTTTCCTTTTTGTTGTTTGTGGCCGATCAATCTTTTGAAGTAGCGAAAGCTGCCGCACTGGGTTTTGAAGACGGAGCTGTGCGACCAGGCGAGCGGTATCTATACCGTATATACCCCAGCAAAGCATTACCGATAAAAATAGATACCGGTATAGTATATATAGGCACAGATGATAAATATGAATTGCCACAGCCATTGGATCTGAAAGCAACGTTTGGTGATAAGGTAGTAAACCTGAGCTGGAACAGAGCCTATCACGAGCGCATCTACAACAGCTATATCGTAGAAAAATCGGAAGATGACGGGAAGACTTTCAACCCGATCAACAAGCTTCCATTTGTGATGACAGCTCCGGAACGTGCGCAGGCTTCTCCCTATATATACAGGGCAGACTCACTGTCGCAGAATAACAAGCGCTATATATACAGGGTGCGGGGTATAGATGCCTTCGGAGAAAAAGGACCTGCTTCTGAAACGGCATCAGGTATGGGAAAAGACAAGAGCAGCTTCCAGGTACAAATCAGTCGTTCGCAGGTAGTCAATAATCAACAGGTACATTTGGAATGGGAAGTGGAGCCTCGCGATAAAATAGCAGAAGTTAGCCGGTTCAAACTCTTCCGGTCCAATTCAGTTACGGGTAAGTATGATGTTGTAAAAGATAACATTACTCCGGGAAGTCTGACCTATACCGATCCTACGCCACGACCAACCAATTACTATATGGTGTCGGCATTTACCAATGACGGACAGGCGATCAATTCGTTCCCGATACTGGTTCAGCTGGAAGATAGTATACCGCCTTCAGCACCGATGGGACTTACCGGTATAGTAGATACAACCGGTCTCGTACACTTGCAGTGGCGGGCGAATAACGAAGACGATCTGGTAGGCTATCGAGTATATCGCTCACTCTATAAATCATCCGAATACTCGCAGGTAACACACACCTTCTTAAAGGGCGTAGATTACCAGGATACAATCAATATACGTTCACTCGATAAGAATGTATACTATAAGATCACAGCATTGGATACGCGTTATAACGAATCGAA
>NZ_DATCSD010000437.1:0-3235 GCF_036568665.1 Ohtaekwangia sp.
TACGTTTATTGCCGGAATTGTAGGATCAGGTATACCACTTCCATACAGAAAACCAGGTATGTCTAGCTTGGGCTTTAACAAAAATGGCTTGTTGAAGCGGAAAACGGACTATGCTTATGTCAATGGTCAGCCGCAAATGGTAACACAAACCATCAATGATTACCAGACTGTGGAAGAAAGTTTCTATCAGAGCATAGCATACGAAAATCTTGCAACCACCAATGTTGCGTTGTCATACGAGATGGAAGCTTATCCTGCTCTTCATGCTGAAAAAATATTATTGATGTCTACTACAGAGAAGACCCCGGAAGTAACGACCAAGACGTATAAATACGGAAGCACACAGCATATATTTCCTACACAGACGGACGTTACACGCAGTGACGGCAGGGTAACGACAGTAAAACAATATTATGCGCCCGATAATTACCCCGGATTGTCTGCCACTGCACTGGCAGCAAAAACGGAAATGGTAAATCAGCATATACTATCGCCGGTAATTGCAACCGAGAGCACTACCGGGAACAGTGTTGAAACGGTGAAGAATAATTATAAGTTGTTTAACAACAACATGCCTTTACTGGAGTCTGTGGAGACTATGCAGAACAATGGTAATTTTGATTTGAGGTTCAACTATCTGGACTATGATGCGCAGGCAAACCTTCGCGGACAATCAAAACCCAAAGACGCTCCCAGCGCATATCTCTGGGGGTATAACAATACCTATGTCATCGCAGAGGTAAAGAATGCATTACCGGATCAGGTTTTTCACACAAGTTTTGAAGAAGACGGGAATAGTACAGCGGATGACGCAAAAACCGGTCATAAAAGCAAGACGAATGGGTTTTCGATCAACTTGACAAAGTTAACAGCCGGTAAATATATACTTTCATGGTGGAGCAAATCCGGAACAGTATGGCAGCAACAGGTTCAGACTATAACCGTAGGCAGTACAAGCTATACAATCAATCTCACCGGTCAGGTGGACGAAGTGCGTTTCTATCCGGTTGGAGCATTGATGACAACATATACCTATGATCCGCTCATCGGTGTAAAATCAATTACCGACCCTAACCAGCGCCTTATAAAATATGAATATGACAGCCTCGGCAGGCTCCTGCTCATTCGCGATAACGATAATAATATTATAAAGAAGTATACCTATAACTACCAACAGCGATAAATATGATGCGTTACATCCTTTTATGTCTTTTCATACCTACTGGCGTAGTGATGGGGCAACCTTCGAATAATTACAACTATGTAAAGGAAGAAGTGATTCAGGTGAAGAATATCACTACTCCCGAGCAAACTACATCGCTTGTAACAGGCGACAAAACGGAGACTACGACTTATGTAGACGGACTTGGCAGAACCGTTCAGACCGTTACTTGTCAGGGATCACCCGCGAAAATGGACGTGGTGCAACCACAGGCGTATGACGTTTACGGAAGGGAAGCATTGCATTATTTACCCTATATATCTTCGGAACAAAATGGATGGTTTAAAACAAATGCACTGGGGGTAACGGATTACACCTCATCACCACAATATCTTTTCTACAGTAGCCCGGCCACCGATAAAACCCCGGCAGATAACAAGCCTTACGCGGAGACAAGATTCGAGATCAGTCCGCTGATGCGCCCTGTATCCGTTGGAAACGTAGGCACTAACTGGCAACCCGATGGTACCGATGTATATTCCTCTAACGATCACGCTGTAAAAAAAGAATATACACTGAATGGATTAAACGAGGTGCTGCTTTGGAAATACGATGCTGACAAAGGAATAAGTGTAGCAGATGTTAATACACCAGGTGCGCTGATGTACTACCCGGAAGGCCAGCTTAACAAAGTGAAAACAAAAGATGAACACGGTCATGAAGTGATCGAATATACCGATAACAGCGGGCATCTGATATTGAAGCGTGTGCAGGTTGTGGACGATGCTACCGGAATAAACGACCTGGAATACGCAGCAACATACTATATATATGATGACTTCGGAAATCTTGTCGCGGTAATACCGCCGGAAGGAGTAAAAGCTGCTAAAAATGCGATTGCTAATTAAAGATATTCATGATGAAATTTATTAAAATTCTGATAGTGTTTTTGATCCCAGGCTGGCTTCAGGCACAAAATATCACGACCCAATCATTATCCTGGCAAACGGCATCTGCCACCGATGTAAACACCGGCGATATACTTTCTGCCAGCGGAGACAAGATCATTTCGCACGGCAGCACTTCTGTTGAATGGAAAGACAGTCAGGGTAATGTAAAATATACCTACACAGTAAATACGGTAAATGGCACCTGGAGCAATGTGAGCAACAACGGCTCTATCATTTACCAGGTAACCACAGGAGGCAAAGCCGGTACCATTGCTTTTATAAGATCCGGCAATGAAATCACCATACGTATACTTCTGTTGAAAGAGGATGGGGAGGATATTCCGGATATGTATGAATTTAAAATTACAGGCATCACTACACTCTAATTTTCGTTTGACAACATGAGATTTATTCTATCTACCTTCTTTTCAGGTGTACTGTTGATGAGTATACTGTCGAGTTCTCCCGCGTCAGCGAAAGGCGATGCGCCTGTAGTGGATGCTGTTCCGGATGCTGTTGAATTTGCAGCACTGAAAGCGATTTTCGATAATCTGGGCGGTACCAACTGGACTACCAAAACAAACTGGCCCGTAAGCGGCAGCTGGCCATCCTCTGCTACCAGCGCTCAGTTTGGTACGTGGTATGGTGTAACGGTAACCAACGGAGATATTACCAAAATTGCACTCAGTTCGAATAACCTTGTTGGGACGTTGCCATTGGAAATTGGCTCGTTAAAAGCTGTTACTATATTTAACATGTATGGTAACGCGGGCATTACAGGTTCTATTCCTGCTGCTGTAGGTGGTATGACTGCGCTGAAGGAAATTTATCTATACTCTTGTGGCTTGAGTGGAAATATACCTTCCGAGCTTTTTAACATTGCCGGTTTACAGATCGTATATGCAGATCATAACAATTTAAATGGCAGCCTTCCGGCCTCACTGGTAAATGCCACCGCACTGACAACCCTGGTATTGCATGAAAATGCTTTAACGGGTAGCATTCCATCCGATATAGGAAACCTGAAATATTTAACCACTTTATCACTGCATCACAATAACCTGAGTGGTACGATTCCTACTTCAATGGGCAGTCTTTCAAACCTGGTATACCTGCTTTTGCA
>NZ_DATCSD010000438.1:0-2992 GCF_036568665.1 Ohtaekwangia sp.
GTGTCGGATGGAAACATCCGACACCACTATTACCCCACAGCTAATTCACCATCTGCGAAATCACAATCTGGTTATTCTCGGTATCGACTGTTATTACATTATATACCGGGGCACCCTCGTAAGGTTCAGCGACTTTGAGTACTTGTCCGCCATATTTTTTTATGCGTTCTACAGCTTCCGTGTAATTATCCACTTCAATGATCAGCATTGTTTCTTTCCGCTCCGTTTTTTGTCCATAGCTTGTCAGCGCTATAGCACCGTGATCACACTCGAGGTTAGACCAGAAGCCGGATTTGTTTCTCACCCGGAAATCGAACGCCTGCGTATAGAAATTAATTGCTCTGTCCATATCCTGAACAAACAACACGTGCATTACTCCGAGGGTTTTCATATAGTATAGGGTTAATTTTTGAAAGGCTTAACGAACTTACAGAAAAATCTCAGAATTAATCCGGATTTTTATTCCATGAAACAACGGCATCTTCTTTTTGTGTTGGCAGGTATAGCAGCGGCACTTGCTTCATGTACAAGCTCATCGATCATCACCCATGCACTGCCGGGCAGTCAGTCGGGCTACTGTGCTCCTTCCGTTTCGCTTGCGCATCGATATTTACCACTTGCTAATTTTGATTCACTGAAGCATACAGATATAGTGTTGGCTAGTCAGTTATCCGAACACGACCTGCTGATGGCAAATGCCCTTGGTATAGCACCTTTGCTGTCGCGGCTGGTTCGTGATACTTCTGCAACGCAGAGAGTACACTATATAAATCTCGCGAACGAGATTCAGAACAGGCTGCTGCTGGCAGCATCTGAAATTGATGGTATAGCCGCGGAGCTGGATTGTGAAGGCGAGCGCTCCGAACAACTTGCACACTATCTCGATAACCTGAATAACAAACGCAACAATCGTCTTACAGCGGCTTCCATTATTATTGGCGCTGCCATTACCGTTACCACGGCAGCCGTAAGTAACTCGGATGCACAAAACGCTATCGGTATCAGTGGCGGACTGGTTACAGCCGGGTTGGGAGCTTTGATCCTGAACCCTGCAGGCAAAAAGATACAGATGGATTATACCCATCGTAATATACTGCACGACATCTGGTATACGCCATCGACCTCGGCTATATATACTCCGTTTGTATGGTATATGCTGAACGAAAAGAAATTCAGCAACAGCCACCAGGTATCGCTGGCGCAAAGCATCCGCACACGCTGGACGAATTTTGAATTTGCCGGCAAGCTTACTGCTTCTCGTGAAAAACTGCTGTTTGATACCGGTGGTATATATACCGCAGAAGACCTCCATACACGGGCCGCGCTGCTCAACCAGTTGCAATCAACGATACGTTCCATCCACCAGGACATGCAAAGTCTGCATGCTTCGGTGAGCATGCTCCTGCAAAAGCAGGATTGAATGACAACAAAAGAATAACGTAGAATATAGGAGGCTTATATGTACCTTTGCCGCATGAGAAAAATTTCTATCCCCGGCATAGCGCTCGTGCTTCTCGCAGGAGCAGCGCTTATCACCGGCTGCGCACGGCAGTCAGACAAGACAAACGATGTTAATGCATTGATCATGAACAAGAAGTATACAAGCACATTCAAGTTTAAACCTTGCGATAAAATTATTCTGACGTATTACGACCGCATGTCAGATCAGCGCGACAGTATACCCCCGCACAAAACATCAACCATCACCGATCACGCTACCATTAACCGCATACTTGCTTTAACTGATAAACTCCCCGACAAGGGCGATATCATGATTAAGATGGGAGACGTATCCATTCTCGAAACAACCTTGGTATACCCGGACAGCGTAGTATACTTTACCTACTACGAAAGCCGCGTTAAAACTCCGGATACTTCTTTTTATTCTGAGCGACCACAGGAAGAAAAAGTATTGTATGAGCTGCTCATATCTACTCTTAATCAATAGTATAGCAGTATGGTGTTCTACCTCGTAATCGGGTTTGTTGCCCTGTGCGCCATTTCCTACCTGATAATTGCAATTATCTTTTACAAAGCCATGAAAGTAAACCAGGCCGATTCAAGTTCGCAGGAACAAGCGTCTGTCAAGCCGCAGGCATCGCGGATACCTCCGCGTATGGAACAGGCCGCTGCTATACAGGCAGGCGTATACTATGTATTACCGGTGGAAGAAAATGGCATCACCTACGATGTTATACAGGTGGACACAACGGAGCCGCCAGGCGAAACACATGCCGTGCAGGCCACCACGGCTTCCGGAGAAATTCGCTGGACTACCACGATCTACTCCCGCTCCTATATACCTCACCTGGAAACGGATGTACAACAGGTATTCGCGGTAGACCTATATATTGAGCAAGACTATATCTGTGTGAAGCTGGAGCATCGGCCCGTGATCCGCATTCATAAACAAAGCGGTATTATTCAGGCATAATTTCACAGCAATAAAAACAGTGCGTCAGAAAGAGACGCACTGTTCATTTATATCAGCTATATACTTGCCACAAAGGGTGACTTACGTATATAGCGATCATCGCTCAGTTGTTCGATAATTATATTCGCCAGGTCTGCAACACGGATCCTGCTTCCCGGGCAATCATAGAGATCGATCTTTACGCTGCCTGTCTCTGTTGTGACTTCGATACGCGGAATACGAAGTAACGTCCAATCCATAGCGCTGTTTGAAAGCAAAGTATATTCCTGTTGCTTTTCAGCGATCACTGTGGGGAACATCCATCGCATCAGTCGCGACATGAGTCTTGTTCTGAAACTTTTACGATCGCCCGGCACATCAATCGACAATCCTGTCACCTGTATATACCGCTGTATATTTCCGTAACGCATAGCTTGCAATACATGGGTTATACTTCGCACCAAAACAGGCGGTTCATCTTTTCGTTGCCCGAGTGTGCTGATTACAACGGTGCAATCCTGCAACAATAATTGTATATCGCCATACGAAGTAGCATCGCCCTGCACTACTTCCAGTAAA